>JAZOQX010000020.1:0-3184 GCA_045656325.1 Eubacteriales bacterium | reverse complement strand
GACCGTCGAGGACGTCGGTCCCTACAATGGTATGATTGATTTATTCCGTCCTACACAATATTATTTTCGTAGGGGGCGACGTCCTCGACGGTCCGTAAAAAAAGAGATTCTCGGCGGTGCTAAAGCCGCCGAGAATCTCTACCTTAGAGAAAAAATTATCCTATTCGTTACAAAAAGAATAGGAAAGTGTGTTTCCTAAAGCAATTTTGTAATAAAGGTTTTGCGGAGCAGCATGAACTGCAAGTTCATGCCTCGGAGCGAAGCGGAGGTGATTTTCTAAAAAGCGGCATAAAACCTCTTCTCAACTCATCGTTTAATCGCATCCTTACAATTCAATCAATTCCTTGGGACTTTTCGTAAAATTCCGAACCGAGCCGTCAAGGTCGATGGCAACCATGTCCTCGATACGGCAACCGAAGCGTCCCTCTAAGTAAATGCCGGGCTCCACCGTGACCACGTTGCCGCGCGTCAGGCGGGAATCCTCGGGTGCTTTAGGGGAGAGGGAGGGCGACTCGTGAACGAGCATTCCCACGCCGTGTCCGAGACTGTGACCGAAATTCGCTCCGTAGCCTGCCGCGTCAATGATTCCGCGCGCAGCCGCGTCGATCTTGCGGCAGAACGCTCCCTCGGCGATTTGATCCAGAGCTGCCCGTTGTGCCGAGAGAACGGTATGGTAGACCCGTTTCATTTCCTCGGTGGCGGCTCCGATGCAAACGGTCCGCGTCATGTCCGAGCAATAGCCGTCCACGCGGGCACCGAAATCCATGGTGAGGAAGCCTTTTTGTAGGGGGATCGGACGGGGAACTCCATGGGGCAGAGAGGAGGCGGAACCCGATACGGCAATGGTGGAAAAGGCGCAGGCCTCCGCGCCTCTGCGGCGCATAAAATATTCCAGCTCCAACGCCACCTCCTGCTCGGTCATGCTTGGAGAAATCTTGGTCAAAATATGGGTAAACGCCTCGTCGGTGATCGCTTGCGCCCGCGCAATGCGGTCAAGCTCCTTTTCGGTCTTGACGCTTCGCAAAGAGGTCAGGATCGCCGAGCCTCCCGAAAGAAGCGCGCAGCTTCCAAATGCCTCGCTGAATGCTTTGTAGGAGGCGCAGGAAAGGGAGGTGTCCTCAATGGCAAGAGAATGGATCCCTTGCTCCGCGATCAGACTCGCCAGCGTATCCTTCATGCCTTTTCCGCCCGTGATCGAAAGCGCCGTAAACTCCTTGACCGAATTTTTTGCCGCCTCTATATAGCGGGAGTCGGTCAGAAGAAAGGCGTTTTCGCGGGTAATGAGCAGATAGCCGTCAGAAAAGTGAAAATCGGTCAGATAGCGTTGATTGATCTGTGATGAGATGAGAATGCCGTCCGCACCGGACGTGGAGAGGTCTTCTCTGAGCCGTTCAAGGTGTGTCATTTCGTCGCCTCCTTTGCCGTCTGCCACGCCGATTTCATGAAGAGCGCATCCTCCGCCATGGTTCCCGCCGATTCGCAGATGATGCGGGGGCAGACTCCCTCACGGACGATCGCCTCGGCAAGAGGCTCGAAATCGGGACCGAACACCCGATCCGCAAAGGTCAGATGCTTTTTCTCTCCCGCGCCCGTATATTCGATCTTTGAGAAATGGCAGTGAAGATTGTAGGCGTATTCGTCCCCGAGGACGTTGGCGATCCGATCGAAAACCGCCCGATAACTGTCTGCCGTGGGGAAGTAGCCTCCGAGATGGCGGGCGTTCAGATGCCCGAAATCCACTACGGGGTGATAGAGAGGGGAGATTTTGCAAAGGGAGAGAACCTCGTCCAGCGTTCCGAGCTGATTGATCTTTCCCATAGTCTCCAATCCCATGCGGATATGGGTCGTGCCGTTGACCTCCAGATTTTTCTGCAGCGTGTCGGCGGCAAGCGCCATGGCTTCCTCGCGGGTGATCTTTGCCGCGCTTCCCGTGTGGATCACGATGGTGTCGGCGTTCAGCGCCTCGGCGGCGGTGAGAGAGCGGGAAATATAATCGATGCTCTTGAGCCGTTTTTCCTCATCCACGCCCGAAAGGGAAATGAAATACGGGGTGTGGAGAGACATGAGAATGCCGTGTTCCTTTGCCTTCTCTCCGATTTTTTTGAGGGTAGCTTCTCCCGCGGTCAGTCCGTTGCCCGCTTGATATTCATAGGCATCCAAGCCGCGGGCGGCAATCCAGCCGGGTGCTTGGATCGTTGCCTTCATGCCTTCCTCATAAAAGGACTCGCTGTTTCCGCCGGGACCAAAGGTGGGACGATCAATCTTTTGCATGAGCTTTTTTCTCCTGTTTTTTTCTGTATCTTCTCAAAAAGGGCTTTTCGAGAAGCCGCTTGCAGCGGAAAAAGAGGGTGGTCTTATCCTTGATGGGGGGGACGATGATGGACACCATATCCAAGCGGTGAACCGCCAGCGTGTCGGTCAGAAGCTGATCTCCAAGCCCCGCGGTTTCCTCGGGGGTCGTCCCCATTACTCGCATAGCCTCAAGGATAGACGCGGTGGACGGCTTTCCGCTGTCGGGATAGGCGGGAAGTCCGAGGGTACGGTTAAACAGCTCTACGCGAGGAGGGTGATTGTTGGATATGAGAGATGCCTTGATGCCGTGGGAGTCCAGAGAGGCAAACCAATCCTTGATTGCCTGATCGGGTTCATCTACCTCGTAAGGCGCGAGGGTATTGTCAATGTCGATGACCAAGGCGCGAATACCGATGGCGTTGAGAAATTCGGGGGTCACGTCCCGAAAGGTGGGAAACACGTAGTCGGGAGTCAATAAATAAGATAACGTATGGCGATGTGTTTTCATAATACCGTCCTTGTTCCTGATAGGATACTATCATTGTAGCACAGAATCGGCGCTTTCGCAAGAGATTTAAAAAACTTTAAAAAATTTTCAAATAACCTATTGACAAAGCAGGGAAGTTGTGATATTATAGTAGGGCAGTTTTCCGAAACGCATATGCGAGTGTAGTTCAATGGTAGAATCCCAGCCTTCCAAGCTGGTCGCGTGGGTTCGATTCCCATCACTCGCTCCATACAAATGGCGCATTGAATGCGCCATTTGTTCAGTCTGTGCCTTTAGCTCAGTTGGATAGAGCAACTGCCTTCTAAGCAGTAGGTCAGGGGTTCGAATCCCTTAAGGCACGCCATACGGTGGGTGTAGCTAAGTTGGTTATAGCGCCAGGTTGTG
>JAZOQX010000019.1:0-16486 GCA_045656325.1 Eubacteriales bacterium | reverse complement strand
CAAAGAAAAACAACGTAAATCAAACCTTTCGGTTCAACTTACGTTGTAGGTGGTGCGGGTGACAGGACTTGAACCTGCACGAATGAACACAAGATCCTAAATCTTGCGCGTCTGCCAATTCCGCCACACCCGCATTTTTGTTTCGCAATAGCCCTACGCTTTGCGCGAGACGGCTTTCAACATAGTCGCCTTGTTCGCTCCCGCTCGCAATTCTCCTTGTTGATGCGCCTTGTCGAAGTCGCTTCTTCACCCACAGGGTGCGCTCCTTCTCCAAGCTGCCAATTCCGCCACACCCGCGCGGCACTTCGTTATTCTATCATATTTCCCCGAATTTGTCAAGAGAAATCCCGAGGCTTTTACCGAAAAAACCTCGGGAGATATTTTTCATTAAAGCAACGGGATTCCGTTCGCCTCACACGCCTTGACGGTCGCTTCGTCCCAAATACTGGACTGTACCTCGCCGATATGGGCGCATCCCAGCATCAGCATACACAAGCGGGACTGTCCGATTCCGCCGCCGATGGTCAGGGGAAGCTCGTCGTTGAGAAGCATCTTATGGAAGGGCAGCCCTCTGCGGTCGTCGCATCCCGCAAGGGTCAGCTGACGGTCCAGCGCCTCGGCATCTACACGAATACCCATAGAGGACAGCTCCACGCCTCTTCCCAGAACGTCATTCCAGAAGAAGAGGTCGCCGTTCAGCGTCCAGTCGTCATAGTCGGGGGCTCTGCCGTCGTGGGGCTTGCCCGAGCGGAGCTTACCGCCGATCTGCATAATAAAGGTGGTGGGATGCTCCTTGACGTAAGCGCTCTCGCGCTCCGAGCCCGTCAGGTCGGGGTACATATCCTCCAGCTCCTGCGTGGTGACGAAGGACACCTCTCGGGACAGCTTGGTACGGAGCTGAGGATATCTGACCTGCAGCTGCTCGTTGGTATTACAGATCGCGCCCACGATGGCGGTAACGATATTTTTCAGATACGCCTCGTTCCGTGTCTCGCGAGTGATGATCTTTTCCCAGTCCCACTGGTCCACGTAGATCGAATGGAGGTTATCCAGAGATTCGTCACGGCGAATGGCGTTCATATCGGTATACAGACCGTTGCCCACGGCAAAGTCATAGCGCTTGAGCGCCAATCTCTTCCACTTTGCCAAGGAGTGGACCACCTGCGCGTTCACGCCGATGGCGGGTACGTCGAAGGATACGGGACGCCCGTAGCCGTTGAGGTTATCATTCAGTCCCGAGTCCTCGGTTACGAAGAGGGGCGCGGACACGCGCTTCAACTCCAGCGCCGCCGCAAACTCCGCCTGAAAGGTCTGCTTGATATAGGCAATGGCTCTCTGCTTGTTGTATTCGTCCAAAAGGGGCTGATACCCTTGGGGAATAAAGATCTTGTTCATGGTTCTTTCCTTTCTTTCGGAAATCGTCAATCCTCATTATACAATATATCGTCCCTAAAATCAAGAGGTTTTCAAAAAGAAAGACGGATTTGCTCGGCAAATCCGTCTTTTTTCACGGTTTCAATCAGGCAAGCTCAATAATGACTGCCGTCTTGGGGTTCTTCAGGGTCACACTCAAGGACTCCGTGGTTGCCTTTAAGGTGCAATCGTTCTTCTTCGGGTAAATGACCTTCGCCACCGCCTGTTCCGATTTCACGGGAATAACCACCGTATCCTTCTCGGTATCCATTCTCCAAACCGCCATTCTCACGCCGCTGTCGCAATGGAAGGCAAGGCACATGAAATCGTCGCCGAACACGGGCAGACCCAGAGGATAGAAAGGAATCGAGGTGGAAATCTCGTGACGGTAGGTCTTATAGCAGGCAACACCCTCCTTGATCAGCTCCATTCCGCTTTCGGTCTGATCCCAGATCTGTCCCGACAGGTGGATTCTCTGAAGCATGGCGTTGATCATATTCATCGCCACCGCGTCATCGGAGAACTGAGCCTTCGGATAGGTCCAGATCGCTCCCTGCTCGGGAAGAAGCGCGGTAGGCGCGCCCGCAGCAATGAACGCGTTGGTCAGGTAGTTGGTCTGGTCGGTCACAGACTGCAGGTGTCCCTCGGAAAGCATGGCGTAATCCATTCTCATACCGCCGCTGGAGCAGACCTCCAGAATCACGGAGGGATATTTCTTCTTGATGGCGCGGAGCCAATCCAGATACGCGCGGTTGTGCTTCAGAAGTCCGTCGCCAAAGCTATCGGCATCTACCTCGGTACCGATGCCCGCGTCGATATTATAGTCCATCTTGATATAGCCCACGCCGTACTCGTTGATGACTCTTGCCATTGCCTCGTCCGCGTGCGCGCGTACCTTGGGATGACGGAAATCCAACTGATAGCGTCCGTGGTCGATGACCCTCTTTCCGTGTCTCATAAAGAAGCACTCGTCGGGCCATTCCTTTGCCAGAGGGCAATTCACACCCATGACCTCGATCTCCAGCCAGATACCGGGAACCATTCCCTTTTCTCTGACGTAGTCGAAAATTCTATGGATTCCGTTGGGGAATCTCGCTTTACTGGGCTTCCACTCGCCCACGGTATCCCACCAGTTTCCGTCGCCGTACCAGCCCGCGTCCATGCAGTAATATTCCGCGCCCGCCTGCGCTGCCAGATCAATGATAGGCGGCTCGTTCTCCTCGGTAGGCTTGGCAGAGAGACAGTTCATGTAGTCGTTGAAGATCACGGGCATTGCCTCGTTCTCCTCGTTGTTGTGAATGATACGGCGGCGGTATGCGGTCATTTCCGCAAGAGCCGACTCAAAATCCTCTCCAACCATCACGGCTGCCTTTACGCCCTCAAAGCTCTCGCCCGGCTTCAACTCATGATACCAATGGTTCTCGCGCTCGGTAGGACCGCTGAGCTTCAAGTAAAGATACTTGCCCTGCTCGCCGATCTCCCACTGCCAGGAGCCGTTGTTTTCGATCTGGAAATATAAGGTGTTGCCCGAGACGGTATCGGCAACCGCGCCCATGGGCAGATATTCCTTTGCCGACCAGGTGCCCGAGTTGGAGATAGAGATTCTCTTACAGGAGGCAGCCATACGCAGATCGTAGCCAAGGGTCATCAAGGAGGTTTCCTGCCAGTTCACGTCACGGTTGGCGGAGCTGTGGGGAATATACACGCGGATCGAATCCTCATTAGGAACCACACCTTCGTTGAAGCCAACGTAGGAGAAGGAGGGAACGTATTCAAGACCCAACGGCTCCTCAGAGATATTCTCTACCTTGGACCATGCGCGGACTCCCGCCACGCCGTCAAAGAGCTGGTAGTAAGCGGTGACGTTCATCTTGCCGTCGGTCATCAAAAATTCGATGGTCTCGCAGCCGTCCGTCTCAACGACCCGATGGGAAACGTAGCGCAGGGATTTGGTACCCGAATGACCCGTATGCTTTGCGCCGTGGTGGTCGTCCTGATCCTCGCCCGTTACGTGAACGTCTCCTACGTTAAAGCAAATGCTGGATTTTTTGAGCTCGGGATTTCTCTCCTTGCAGGAGAGATGCATGAAGCGAAGGCATCCGTCCTCGCCTACCTCAAAAATCAGATATAAGCCGTTCTTTGAAAAATCAAGAATCATGTTCTCATCCTCTGTTTTCATTAAAATCCGCTATTCGCGGTCAAGGTCATTATACCATAGTTTTTCTTGCAAATCAATCGGTTTTCCAAAAGAAACATGGACATTTATTGTTGAATTTTAGTCTTTTATTTACCTTCGATCAAATCGGAGCGAATGAAATTGGTGCGGATGAGTTTTTCCTTTTCGGGCAGACCGTAGGCTTCCTTTCCGAGGGCGATGGACTTCATCAAAAACGCCATATTGTTGGCAAGGGTACGCATACTCTGCAGTCCCTCCGCATCCCCCTCTGCCTCGCCCGCTCTCGCGCCGTGGACGCTGTTCCAATACTGTCCCGACGCCAAGGGCATTCCGCTAAGGGTGAAGTATTTATTGAGCTGGTCAAAGGCAGAGGAGCATCCGCCTCTGCGGGCAACCACCACCGAGGCTCCCACCTTCATGCGCTTTTCAAACCGCGAGCTGTAAAACAGGCGGTCAAGCAGAGCGATCAGCGCGCCGTTGGGGGCGGCGTAATACACGGGGGAGCCGATGACCATGCCGTCACATTCGGCAAGCTTTTCGGCAAGCTCGTTGACCACGTCGTTCACGACGCATTTTTTCAGCGTTGAGCAGGCACCGCAGCCGCGGCATCCCGCCACGGTGAGCTGTCCCACCTGCAAAAGCTCGACCTCCATTCCCTCTTTCTCAAATATTTCCTTCATTTCGGCAAGCGCCCTGGCGGTATTTCCATCCTTGTGGGGGCTTCCGTTCAGCATCAAAACCTTCATATCGGGTTCTCCTTTCTCGTTTTTGTATATTATATCATAAATTTATGACGCTTTCAAGAAAAAAATTATAGGGTCTTTTTGTCGAAAGTTTGTCAAAGCCGATTGACAAGCGGGACTTTTTTCGGTATAATATAAATGAACTTTTACATGACTGACGGAAATCGCAGAGCACTGCGGGGAAATGTAAGAGCATAGAGCCGACCGTCTGGGCGATTCAGTTTGGTGTAAAGCTGGATTGTCCTTTTTGTTTTGATTTTTGATTTAGGAGGTATATATGATGCACAACAACTGGAAGGGATTTCGCGAGGGCGCATGGCAGAACGAAATCAACGTGAGGGATTTTATTCAGACAAACTATGAGGCATATACGGGCGACGACTCCTTTTTGACGGGAGCCACCCCCAGAACCGCCGCTTTGATGAAGCGGCTGGAGCAGCTTTTCTCTCTGGAGCGTCAGTTCGGCGGCGTGTTGGATATCGACGTGGACACGGTTTCCTCTCTGACCAGCTATTCCGCGGGATATCTGGACAAGGAGAACGAGCTGATCGTGGGCTTGCAGACCAACCGTCCTCTGAAGCGGGGCGTGAACCCCTTCGGCGGCATGAGAATGGTCCGTCAGGCTTGCGACGCGTACGGCTATAAGCTCTCCCGCAAGGTAGAGGAGGAGTTTCGCTTCCGCACCACCCACAACGAGGGCGTGTTCCGCGCGTACACCGACGAAATGCGCGCCGCGAGAAAATGCCACGTCATCACGGGTCTTCCCGACGCCTACGGCAGAGGACGTATCATCGGCGACTACCGCCGCGTGGCGCTCTACGGCATTGATCATCTGATCGCGGAGAAGAAGAAGGACAAAAAGAATTTGGCAAACGGGACCTTTAACACCGAGCGCATCCGTCAGGACGAGGAGCTGTTCCAGCAGATCACCTTCCTCGGCTACCTGAAGGAAATGGCGGCGATCTACGGCTATGACATCAGCGAGCCCGCCTCCAACGCCCGCGAGGCGATCCAATGGACCTATTTCGCCTATCTCGGAGCCATCAAGGAGCAGAACGGCGCGGCAATGTCCTTGGGCAGAGTCAGCACCTTCTTTGACATTTACATTCAGCGCGACCTTGCCAACGGCACCCTCACCGAGGAGGGAGCGCAGGAGCTGATGGACGATTTCGTGATGAAGCTCCGCATGGCGAGACACCTGCGTACACCCGAGTACAACGAGCTGTTTGGCGGCGACCCCATGTGGATCACCGAAGCATTGGGCGGTATGGGCGAGGACGGACGCACCTTGGTCACCAAGAACACCTTCCGTATGCTGAACACCCTCTATACGCTCGGCTCGGCTCCCGAACCCAACCTGACCGTTCTTTGGTCTACGTCCCTGCCCGAAAACTTCAAGCGGTTTTGCGCCAAGGTCTCGAAGGACACCGACTCCATTCAGTATGAAAACGACGACGTTATGCGTCCCATCTACGGCGACGACTACGCCATCGCCTGCTGCGTATCCGCCATGAAGATCGGCAAGCAGATGCAGTTCTTCGGCGCACGTTGCAATCTGGCAAAGCTCTTGCTCATTGCCATCAACGGCGGCTACGACACCACAAGCGGTATGCATATCGGTCCTCAGATGCCCGTTATGGACGGAAACAAGCTGGACTTTGACGAGGTGATGCGCCGTATGGAGATCTATATGGCTTGGCTGGCAAAGCTTTACGTCAACACCATGAACGTCATTCATTATATGCACGACAAGTACGCGTACGAAAAGACCCAGATGGCTCTGCACGACACCGAGGTAGAGCGCTTTATGGCGTTCGGCATTGCGGGACTTTCCGTGGTTGCCGACTCCCTGAGCGCCATCAAGTACGCAAGCGTACGTCCCATCAAGGACGGCGAGGGCTTCATTACGGAATTTGAGACGATGGGCGACTTCCCCAAGTACGGAAACGACGACGACCGCGTGGATCTGATTGCCAAGGATATGGCGCATCGCATGATCACCGAGCTTCGCAAGACTCCCACCTACCGTCACGCCACCCACACCCTGTCGGTGCTGACCATTACCTCCAACGTCATGTACGGAAAGAACACGGGGGCTACCCCCGACGGCAGAAGCGCCGCCGCTCCCTTCGCGCCCGGCGCCAACCCCATGCACAACCGCGAGGAAAACGGCGCGCTGGCATCCCTGAACTCGGTTGCCAAGATCAGCTACGACGACTGCCGCGACGGTGTTTCCAACACCTTCTCCATCACCCCCGAGGCATTGGGCAAGACCGACGAGGAGCGCGTCTCCAATCTGGTCTCTATCCTCGACGGCTATTTCTCCAAGAAGGCGCATCATATCAACGTAAACGTCATGAACCGCGAGACGCTGATGAAGGCGTACGAGAACCCCGAGGCATATCCCAACCTGACCATTCGCGTATCGGGCTACGCCGTACACTTCAACAAGCTTTCCCGCGAGCAGCAGCGTGAGGTCATCAGCCGTACCTTCCACGTGACTCTGTAATATGGAAAAAGGACAAATCATCGGTCAGATCCATTCGATCCAGTCCCTTGGGACGGTGGACGGTCCAGGCGTGCGATTCGTCGCCTTTTTGCAGGGCTGTCCCCTCCGTTGCGGATGCTGTCACAACCCCGACACGTGGGCTTCTGACAAGGGAACCGACTATACGCCAAAGGCTCTTGTGGCGAAGGTATTGCGCTTCCGCGAATATTTCGGTGCCACGGGCGGGATTACGCTCTCGGGCGGCGAGCCGCTTTTACAAGCCGATTTTTGCCGAGAGGTCTTTCGGCTCTGTCACGAGGCGGGGATCCATACCTGCCTTGACACCTCGGGCTGTATTCTCAACGAGGCGGCAAAGGCGCTTCTGGAGGAGACCGACCGCGTGCTTCTTGACGTCAAATACACCACCGATGGGGATTACCGTCAATACGTAGGTTGCTCTCTCGATTCGGTTCTCTCCTTTCTCGCGTATTTGGACGAGAAAAGGATTCCGACCACTCTCCGTCAGGTAATCATTCCCACCTTGAACGATTCCGAGGAGCAGATCCTTTCTCTGCGGCGTATCGCTCATGCCCATACCACGGTAGACAAGATAGAACTTCTTCCCTTCCGCAAGATCTGTCAGGTCAAATACGACGACATGGGGATCCCCTTCCCCTTCGGACACCTGCCCGAGGCAAGTATTGACGGCGTGAAGAACTTAGAAGCCCTGCTGAATGCATAATAAAGCTGCCAATCCGCCATGCGGCTTGGCAGTTTTTCTTTACTTTTCGCCGCCGCTGTGCTATAATGAAAGAAAAAACACCATCTCCCAACGAAACGAGGTTTTTATGCAAGAAGTTTTACTGACCGCCCTTGGCGTTGGCGGCGCCACCGTCATCGGCGCGCTGCTGGGCTTTCTTTTTAAAAAGCCAAGCCACAAATTCAACGATATCATTCTTTCCTTCGCGGCGGGTGTCATGCTTGCGGCGGCAACGGTGGGATTGATCCTTCCCTCTCTCGAATACGGCGAGGGGGCGTTCCCCCTTCTCATCACGGCGGCGGGTATTTTTTGCGGTGCCCTTTGTCTGAATCTGATCGACAAGATCGTTCCCCACCTACATAAAATGACGGGCGTAGATCAGGAGGCACACCCCGACAAGACCGAAACCCTGAATAAGGTCCTCCTGTTCGTCATCGCCATTGCTATCCACAATCTGCCCGAGGGCATTGCCGCAGGTGTCAGCTTTGGAGACGGAAATATTTCCCACGCGCTGACGGTAGCGGGCGGCATCGCCTTGCAGAACATTCCCGAGGGCATGGTCATCATTGCCCCCATGCTGCTGGCGGGCATCAGCCGCCCAAGGACCTTCCTCATTGCCCTTACCACGGGTCTTGTGGAGGTGGCGGGTACGCTGATCGGTTATTTCGCCGTCTCTCTCTCCACCGCCGTTTTGCCCTTTGCCTTGGCATTTGCGGGCGGAACCATGCTCTACGTCATCAGCGACGAAATGATCCCCGAGACGCACGCCCACGGAAACGAGAGAAGCGCGACCTATACCCTCCTTTTGGGCTTTATCGTCATGCTTGCCTTTGATTTTCTTTTGGGATAAATTTTTGTTTTCGGTTGAAAAAAGAAAAAATATGTGGTATAATAAGCCTATGACTACATTTTCCCATACGTATAGGAGTTTTTTATGAGTTCTGAAAGAAGTTCGTTTACAGGAAAAATCGGCTTCGTGCTTGCCGCGGCAGGCTCGGCGGTCGGTCTTGGAAATATCTGGCGTTTTCCCTATCTTGCCGCGAAATACGGCGGCGGTATCTTCCTTTTGGTGTACGTGGTCCTTGCGGTCACCTTCGGCTTTGCCCTGATGGTGGCGGAAATCGCCATCGGACGCAAGACCCGTCAAAGCCCCATCGGAGCCTTTGCCTCCCTTGACAAGCGCTTCGGCTTTGTGGGCTGGCTCGCCGCCATCGTGCCCATTCTGATCCTTCCCTATTATTCGGTCATCGGCGGTTGGGTAACCAAGTATTTCTTCGGCTTTATCACGGGAGACGCTATCAACATGGCGACCGACTCCTACTTCGGAGACTACATCGGCTCGGTGGGCGAACCTATCGCTTGGTTCCTGCTCTTTATGGCTCTGACCGCTATCATCGTTCTCTTCGGCGTGGAAAAGGGAATCGAAAAGGTCAGCAAGGTCATGATGCCCGTTTTGGTGGTTCTGACCGTCTTCATCGTCATCTATACCATCTGCACGCTGGACGGCGCTTTGGACGGTGTTCTTTATTACGTTAAGCCCGACTTTTCCAAGTTCTCGATCATGACCGTGGTCGCCGCTATGGGACAGCTCTTCTATTCCATGTCCTTGGCAATGGGAATCATGATTACCTTCGGCTCCTATATGAAAAAGGACATCAGCATCGAAAAGTCGGTGCATCAAATCGAGCTCTTCGACACGGGTATCGCCTTCCTTGCGGGTATGATGATCGTTCCCGCCGTATTCGCCTTTGAGGGCGGAAACACCGAGGCAATGAACAAGGGCGCGGGACTGATGTTCATTACCCTGCCCAAGATCTTTGAGACCATGCCCGGCGGCACGATCATCGGCGCGCTCTTTTTCTTCATGGTCCTCTTGGCGGCACTGACCTCCTCCATCTCCCTGATGGAAACCGTGGTCTCCATCTTCCAGGACAAGCTCCACATGAACCGAAAGGCGGGATGCCTTCTGGTCTTCGGCATCTGCATCCTGTTCGGAATCCCCTCGGCGCTGGGCTACAGCGCATGGAGCGGCGTGACGCTTCTCGGTATGCAGTTCCTTGATTTCTTTGACTTTATCAGCAATAGCATTCTGCTTCCCGTGGTGGCGTTTGCGACCTGCCTCTTCGTGGGCTATTTCATCCGCCCCAAGAGCGCCATCGTGGACGAAGCCTCTCTGAGCGGTCCCTTCAAGGGAAAGCTCCTCTACACGGTCATCATCCGCTACGTTGCGCCCGTGTGTATTCTGGTAATTCTTGCTTCCTCGGTGCTGGACGCCTTGGGAATTTTCAAGATCTAAAGATAAAAAGGAAAGAGAACGCATAGCGTTCTCTTTCCTTTTTATTTTATGCCAGGCTGCTTGCGAACTCGTCCAAAAGCCCCAAATCCCAAAGAAGCCTCGGAAGAACGTACTTGTCCCGAATATCCTTGGTTGCCTTGAACACGGTAGGCGTTGCGGCCTCGTCAATGCCGATCGCCGATGGACGCTTGGGACATTGGATACGGTCCAAAAGCGACTCAATCTGGGCCGCCGACGGGATCTCCTCCTCTATAATACGAAGGATCTCGTCCCAGTTTTCCACAATCCTTTCTATTCTCGCTCTGTGCGCTTCCTTGGAATACTTCCGCTCCTTGGCATCCAGCTCGATCATGGCGCGAGCGCTGCTCCCGAGAAATGCGGAAAGCTCCTCAAACCACGCTTCCTTGGAGAAGGACGCTACGGCGGCAAGCGCCTTTTCTTTGTCGGGAACCACGGTTTTCAGCTTATCGTACAGCCTTGCGGACAACAGCGTGCCGATCGCCACCTGAATACCGTGAGTCGAGGACGCGTCCCCAAATTCAAGGGCTCTCATATCCCACACGTGGGAGAAATAATGCTCAACGCCCGAGGCGGGACGGGAGCATTCGGCATAGCTCATTGCCTGCCCTGCCAAAACAAGTCCGCGAAAAACGGCTTCCACCGCCGCTTCGTCACGCTTGAGCAGTCCATCCGCGTTCTCCGTGCAGGAACGCAGACATTCCCGCATCAGCTCCGCAATGTCCTCGCAGTAGTATTCGCCCGTCAGCAGATGCGCGATCCGCCACTCGGCAAGGCTTACGTACTTTGCCAGCATATCCCCAAGACCCGATTTCAACAGCTCAATGGGCGCGTTTCTGAGAATATCCACGTCGCCGATGATCAAGTCGGGACATTTGGTGGGCAGTGACACCTTCACCCCGTCTCTTGCCATGGAGGAGGTCGCCGAAGCGTATCCGTCCATGGAGGGCGCGGTCGCCACAATGATATAGCCGACCCCCGCGACGGTCGCGACGATCTTGGACACATCGCCGATCACACCCGAGCCGACGGCAACGACCAGATCGCAGGAGGGGTCAAGGTGCATGAACACCGATCCGACGATCCTCTCGTCAGGCTCGGGATGCTCCTCCTTGATCACGAATTTGCGAAAATCGATCCCCGCCCGCTCCAAAAGTGCCGAGACGGTCTGTCCCGCCGCGCGGTCGGTATTGGCATCGCAAAGGACGAAGGGCTTGCTCGCGCCTGTCCTTGTTATTTCCTCGGGGAGCTGCGCTAAGACCCCCTTGCCGATCATCACGTTTTTCGCGCTGCTGCGGTGTTCCCTTCCGCACGGGCAGCCTGTCGTTCGAATCTCCTTCATTCTGAGTATCCTCCTCTCGGAACGATTATAAAACAGTATATCACAAGCACGGGAAGTTTGCAAGCAAAAAAACATATTTTTTAAAAATTGATTCTCATAGCAAAGAAAAAGCAAAAAACCCAACGAGTTCCTTGCTTTTGACCTGCCCGAAAGGATTGGGTCTCGCCTGCGGGCTCGGTCACTCCGCGGCTCTGACACCACACCGTGGTGTCATTCACTACCGCTCCGCCTTCAAATCCTTTCTCTCAAACGAAAACAAGAGACCACCCAGAGGGTGGTCTCTTCTTTTGGCCTGCCCGAAAGGATTTGAACCTTCGACCTTCAGAGTCGGAGTCTGACGCGCTATCCAGCTGTGCCACGGGCAGATATTTAATTTTCTGCTCAAATCCCTTGCGGATTTGAACCTTCGTCCGCCATCGTCGCATAGTCGTTGCGCGTCGCTCGATGCGCTCGCTCCTTCAACTCCTTGCTTTGGACGGTTTCGTTTCACAAAAAACAGTACGCAACTGTTTTTTGCTCGCTACCTTCAGAGTCGGAGTCTGACGCGCTATCCAGCTGTGCCACGGGCAGATATGGGTCGATTGAATTTCGACTGTATTATTATATCACAAACCTTTCGGGATTTCAACCGATATTTGAATTTTTATCGGAATTTTTTCAAAAGCGCGTATAATTTTTTCGGGATGCGAAAATATATAGAAAAGACGGTCGATTTTTCGATGAAAAGAAAGTCGGAAAATTTTTCAAAAAACACTTGACAACGGAGAACCAATCTGTTATAATATCGTTTGTTGAATCAATGGGGCATCGCCAAGCGGTAAGGCAACGGACTCTGACTCCGTCATTACCTAGGTTCGAATCCTAGTGCCCCAGCCATGATTGGTGACCGAAATAGATGACGTCACCGCAAACCCAGAGCCCACAAGGGTTCTGGGCTTTTTTATCTCAAAAATCAGGTTGAAAACAAATAGATGACATTGGGGTAAAAATCGGGTTTTCAAGGATTTGAACCCCTGCACTGCATTTTTTAGGGCAGAACTTGCGATATTTTTTTCGTAGATTCTGCCCTTTTTTCGTTTTTTGCAGATAAATAGGTTGTTAATTTATTGTGTCTAAAAGTGGTTTGTTAAAAAATGTAATCCTTAATTCGATAATCTTCACAAAAAGTCGCATATCGCCTATAAATACTTGAATTTTTCTAAATTTTATGATATAATTACTCTGTATTCTTATAACTTCAAAGAAAAGGTGCAAAGCGGTATGTCAAAAGTGGCATTTAACACATCGAACATACAAACAGACGGCAGTAATACCGTCCTCTTTTCGTGTGCTTATAAGCCCGAAATAAACAAGCCATTCGCAAAGCGTGTTACGAGTACGTTTTGTGGGTGGCTTTTTGCGTTCTTCAAGCGGACTATGATGACCGGCGGAGGAATGCAATCGCCACTACTAAATCAGTTTTCAAAAAATACGAAATAAAAACAAGGAGATACACTATGAAAACCAAATTTGGAACAAAACTCTTAAGCCTTCTTCTTTGCGTATGTATGCTGATACCGATGTTTACAGCCTGCGGAAACAAAGACGATGATCCACTGAGAGAGCCCGAAACATACTATACGTCTATGGCTGTTAAATACAACCCGAACGGTGAGTATGAAGGATCTCTTGCGTTTAGTGATGCTGTAGACGACACCTTCACGGATTTGAGCGCAGAAAATTTTACGTTGAGCGTTTATGGCTATGCAGGTGAAACAGCGGTCAGCGCAAACTTGAATAATTTTTCCATAAAAAAGACGGACGAGAAAAATCTTGAATTCACCTTCAAGTCGCCTTTTGGATATGATGAGGACGTTTCTTACATTTTGATGTCCGAAACAGCCGTTACGGCAAAGGAAAATAAAATTGCGGCTGTTATTTACGTATATACGCCAACTCCCGAATTGGACATCGAATATGTAGGCTCGTATCAAGGAACGGACGAGATTAAAATTACCGCTACCTTGACGGATGATTGGAAGTTTGCGGATGATATAACGGCTGATATGCTTTCGTTCCCCGAAGGCTTTGATGTTTCGGTTGCGATTGTGAGAGAAAGTGATACCAAGGTTGTTTTCTCCGTTTCTGACCTTCCCGAAAACTTTACGGGAGTTGCTATTCCTGCAATTTTAAGCAAAAATGCCATCGCATCTGAATTTTCAACCGATGTAGCTCTTCATATTGATTATTTCCGCCCCGAAATTTCCGTTGATCCCTTGTCCGTGACCTTTGATGAGGAAGCCAAGACATTGACGGTCGGAAAGCTTTCACTTCCCGAAGGCGTAACAGGTGCCGACAACGGGATCTCGGCTTCCAGCACCTTATATTCCGTTGCTGAGCAGACATACAATGCAACCGATCGGACCTATGCCTTTAGACTTAAATTGGATGATTCTCTGCTGAAAAACACCGACATAACGGAAATATTGCCGTTTATAACTGCGCAAGCTTATCTAAAGACCGAAAACGAAGAGATCCATCATTCATTCAACCTTTACGGTGCTATCGCCGGTGTAACTGGCAAACTGATAACCGATGTGGAGAACGAAAAGCTTTATATTGAGATAACACCTTACAATACAACGTTTGCAGAGGACTTTTCCGCAGCGAACGTTACCGTGACGGGTGCAAACGGTCTTGCAAACTTTATCGCGTCCTCGAGTTCTCTCGAAAAGCTTGTTTACACTGCCGATTACACGGATGCCATAACAGAAGGTGTCGCTGTTACATTTGATATGAATGGCGATGCTTTAAATACAGACTTCCGTCTTGACAGTTATTCCCTTATGTTGTATGTTCCGCCATATTCGGAAGGAAGAGATATCGATTGGGGTAAACTCGGCGGGAAACTTGCTAAAAGTGCCGCAAGCGGTTTGGCAAGCGAGATCGGTTCTTCTGTAGCCGGACTTGTACTTCCTCACGTATATGAGTATCTGGGCATAGATAACTCTGATCCTGAATTGAATGCTATTAAGGATTCTATTACACAACTTACGTATGCAATCAACGATATGTCAACTGATGTCGGCAATATTGTGGATCAAATCGAAACAGGCACAAACCGCCAGATCTTAGATAACTTCCAGACCATCGAAACATCACTTTTGACTACTTCTCTCAAGCTTTTGGGCGATGAGGCGGTTGTCGAGTATGCATCTAATATTGACGGGCTGACTTATATAAGCGCTAAGGCAGATTATGAAAGATTTCGTGAGTATGTAATTCTTGAATATGGTTCTTGGGAATATGCAGAGGTTTCCTGGGGGGAATTCGCTTCAATCAGCCTATCTGAATTTTATAATTTGTGTTGCGATTATGCAAACTCGCTTAGCTTTGAGGATTTCAAATTAAAGATGCTTTCTATGGAGGGTGTTGGCTATCACTCCTATCCTACTCTCGGTGGTAATGAGGGACTTGATACCAAACACCTATACGATCTGCTTCAAAACGCTCGTCCTTTTGACGAAAATGACACCCCGAAAGAAACTCCCACCCAATATGTAGAAAGCTTTTTGAACGCGGTAGACAAAATGAATGGCAACAATGCCTACATTACGAACATTGCAAATTATGGCAACAGAATCTTGGGCAATGCCGGCGGAACGTCTTCCGGGATCATCGATCTTTTCTTCCAAGTAGTCGATACTACTTACAATTTTGAATCTCAGACCATCGCTGCCAAAAAAGCATTTGTAGCAAAGCTTCAGAGCGTTTATCTGCTCAATATGGCGATCGCAATTCAGTATTGCGATGCATCAGGGGATACCGGAAACGCAAATCTTCTTCGTGCTAATGTAAACGCAGCGATGCACAAGATAGATGCTGCGTTTAAGCAAATTGATGAATTAGAAGCTCGTGCCGCAAAGGGCAACGATAAGCTGTTGGTTTCCGGACAAATCGTTTCAAAAACAATGCAGTCCGTCTATATGCAAAGTTTTGTTCAGGATGTAGATAGTTGGAGCGACTTTAATCATCCCGGTATCTCTCATGTATTGACAGTAACTACCGACAATCTCAGAAGCATGGCAAAAAGAGCCAAAAAAAGAGGACTTAGCTTAAGTGATGATTTAATCTCTGCCGGATTTAAGAATGTGACCGCATCCTCCTCAAAACAATATGTTTACATATCCAAGGATACATATGATAGAGAATTCAACAACACCGGATCAGAGATCTTGAGCGGTTTTGGTGCTTTCTTCGGAAAATCCTATGATGACAGATTAAAAGAATATTGCACTGATATCGTTTGCCAAGACGGCACAAATGATGTGGAAGTTAAATTGGACTTTATGCTGATCTCTGCAAATGTTTATGCAAGCAGCTTGTGGGCGGATCCGTGCTATCGCACTGATGTACACGGAGATTTCAACTATGTCATTGCCTTTGCTACACCAAAAAAATAATATGAATCGGTTTTTCTTGTGTTTTTTGATAGTTCTGATATGCTTGATAGCCATTACAAGTTGTACGTCTTCGGAAAGCGACACCCCTGTTCAGGATCCAACGGTTCAAGTTCAGCCACCGAATACGGAGCCGGAGAACAATTCATATACTTTGTTGATTTATATGTGTGGTAGCGACCTTGAGAGCCGTTTTGGTGAGGCAAGCAAAAATATTGTTGAAATGCAAGAAGCCGAAATTGACGAAAACGTTAACGTAATTGTGCAAACGGGCGGCTCAAAGTCTTGGAAAGATACGAAAATTTCAGCGCAATCTACGGATAGATATCTCATCCAAAACGGTGAAATGCAGTTAATAGAACGAAATACCATAAGGCAGAATTTCGGGGAAAGTCAAACGCTTGCGGATTTTATAGCGTTTGGTGTTGAACAATACCCGGCAGACAGCTACGGGCTTATTTTGTGGAATCACGGAGCAGGCTCGATAAAAGGCGTTTGCTTTGATGCAAACTTTGGAAACGATGGGTTAACGCTTCCTGAAATGAAGGAAGCGTTAGCCTCCACGCAATCAAAGATCGGAAAAAAATTTGAGTTTATCGGCTTTGATGCTTGCCTTATGGCAACCTACGATATGGCTTGTGTTCTTGAACCTTACGCCAACTATATGATAGCCTCCGAGGAATTAGAGCCGTCAAGCGGATGGGATTACAAAACGCTCATATCGCGCTTGGGCGCAGACAGCTTTTACACAGACGTGCTGAACGCCTACGCCGAAAAGCAGTCCGCAAAGGCGACCTACACGCTGTCGGCT
>JAZOQX010000018.1:0-7624 GCA_045656325.1 Eubacteriales bacterium | reverse complement strand
GGAACATCAATTCGATTCCGCTGTCGTTACCGCCCTCCAGATGGGTGAAGTTTGCGGTGTTGGTGTCACCCCACATCAGGGCGCTTCCGTCATCGTAGCAAACACGGCGGCACATACCCACGGCGGCGCGGCCGAAGCCCGATGCGTACTTACCTGCGCGGCGGTTGTTCCATGCGCCGATAGCGGCCTCCGCAATGCGGTCCGCAAGGAATTCGAGACATTCATCGCCACGGAATACCGTACCCGAGTTGTCGGACACCAGCTCCTCATACTCCACGTCGGGCATGAGATTGCTCAGAACCTGAAGGGAGGATCCGACGCTGTCCGAGCGGTGGGAGTAGCCGGGACCCGTGTGGGTGTGGATGGCGCTGACAATCAGCTTTTCTGCGGGGAAATCGATCTTCCCCTCGATTCTCTTTCTTGCGGCGGCAAGAAGAGGATAGCCGATGGAAACCAGATCGCAGGAGCAGAAAATTGCCTGCTCGTCGCCGCTTTCGATGGCGAGAGCGGTTACCGACAGAGGATCTCTTGCCTCATCGGTGATTCTTTCATAGAACTGACCCGCAAGGTCGACCTTCTTGCCCTCGGGGATCAAGGTCACCTCACACCAACCGAATTTGATAGTGCTCATAATTTTTTCTCCTTAATTTCATTCAATATAAAAATTCATTTGCTTTTGTGCAAACGTATAAAGCGTGTCCATGTCCTTGTGACGCAAAGACAGAGCAAAAGTGCGACGGCAACGGACAGTACCCAAGAGAGGGTAATGGTGGTCCAAGGAAGGGTTTCCGCCATTTTGGCAAAAACGAAGGAGGCAAACACGTTCGCAAAGCCTGCGGCGGCATTGATGATGCCCGAAACCGTACCCGCCTTTCCGTAGGGAACGAAGCGCTTGGAAACGAAGGCTGCGCAGAAGGGTCCGCATCCCTGCAGAAGCATGGCGCTGACCGACAGAGAGATCAGGATCCATATGTAGGACAGGGATCCCACGAAGCAGGCTACGGTCAGAAAGGGAATGGAAACGGAAAAGAGAAGCGCCATTGCCCGACATTCGTTGGAGGTGATCCGCTTACGGACCGAGCCGCCCAGTAAAATACCCGTAGCGGAAAAGACGATGAGAAGAAGACTCAATCGGTTCGCGATCGACGCGGGGATCGAATCATAGGACTCCATCAGCATGGTGGGGGTCACCATTTTGATGGCGTTGTCGATCATATTTCGGAAAAAGCTGATAAACAGTATAACGAAGAGACCCGAGACAAGGAATAGCCTGCCAAGCCGTGGGGTCATCAAATGTTCCTCGTAGTGTTTTTCGGTGGCGGGGACGAGGGATTCGTCATCCACCTCCGTCATTCGTTTGGAAAATTGGGGATACAGGATGCTCCAAAGGATCAGCGTGACTGTCAGAATGACAAAGGCAAAACGGAAATTGTCAACCCAATGGGAGACAAGAGACGCCATAAGCATACTGAGTCCCAGACCCGCGCTGGAGCCAAAAATGATCCAAAAGATGGTTTTATCCCGATAGTCGGGATGAATTTGGGAGGAAAGGATCTTAAAGGTAGCGGGCCACAGACCAAACTGGGTGACGGCGTTGAAGATCCACGCTCCCATGACGATGGGATAGCTTTGATTAAAGCAGATAATAAGGTTCGCAATGGCGGCTCCGCCAAGACCGATACTGATGAGCCGAGAGGGCGAGTATCGGTCTGCGGCAATGCCACCGAGGACCTGAAAGGGAGTATAGGCGATCCAGTACGCGGCGCTGATTGCGCCCGTCTGTCCCTTGGTCATAACCCCCGCCTCCACGATGGATGCCATGGCGGCAGAAAAAAGGTTTTTCGACATATAGACCAAGGAGTACATAACAAAGCAAAGAAGAAACAGCGCCAAGCAGGCTCGCTTCCCTTGAAGATACCGAATCTTCATGATCTCAGGTTCCCTCCGAAAGAGTTAAAAATCAAGAATCCTTTTGTCTCCGTAGACTCCCTTCCAATCCTTGTCGAAGTTGGCAAGGGCGGTATCCACCATAGGATGGGAGATCAGAGTGTGCATAATATCACCCGTAACGGTGACGGAGTGACAGCCAACAAGCGCGCACTTGTGAACCTGCTCGGCCGTTTTGAAGCTTGCGGCAAGAACCTTCGTGTCAAGACCGTAGGTCTTGAAGATCTGAACCGTTTCCTCTACGACCGATACGCCGTCTCCCAGAATGTTGTCCAGACGGTTGACGTAGGGAGCCACGAAGGCGGCGCCTGCCTTGGCGGCGATCAATGCCTGCGCGGGGGTGAAGATGGCGGTCATGGTGACGGGAATGTCAATCTCCTTGAGCATCATGGTCGCCTTAAGCCCCTCCTCGCAGATCGGGATCTTGATGTAGAAATCACCGCCCAAGCGAGAATTGAGAAGCGTAGCCTCGGCTACGATGTCCTCGGCCGTTTTTTGGGTGGTCTGGACGTGCAGCATCTTGTCAGGTCCGATGATGGAGCGGATCCTTTCGACCAAAAACCAAAAATCGGTCTTTTGCTTCGCGATGATGGTTGGGTTGGTGGTAACACCCGCAACGGGATAAAATTCGTTGCAGTGACGGATCATATCCAGATCCGCCGTGTCAAGCATATAAAGCATAGATTTTCTTCCTCACTCTCAGAGATAGCGAACCTCAATGCCGAGAATCGAGCAAAGATCTGCGATCAGGGCGCGAGTGTCGCCGAAGGTGATGATATAATGCTGGCAAGCCACGTTTTGGGCGAAATTTTCCACGCTGGGAATTTCGATCTCCAGAGCGGAAAGCTGAGGTGCGGGCTGATCCCAGCCGCATTCCTCCCACTTGGGGGGATTCTTGCCGTTGCCAAGGATCACGTGCATCAGATACTTGCCGTCCTTGTAGACCAGACGGCTCATGGTAAGAATGCCCGTCTTGACCTTGGAAATGTTAAGAATACCTTGATTGAGCTGACCGAAGGCGGCGGGAAGCACCGTATAGGTGTCACCGTCGATCATGTCGGCAGCCACGAAATCGGGTACGCCCGCAAGCACGCTGTTCTCAAAGAACTCGTAGAACTCAAGGTAGCCCGCAAGCTGCCCCGTCAGACGGTTCATCATGAGCTGGGTTACCGCGCCCAAGGAGTCGTTTTCGGGAACGGTGGTGTAGCCGTCCTCGGACAGAAGCATGAAGATGGGAGCGGGAGGGAAGCCGCAAAGCTTCTTCATACCGTCCACGTCCTTGAGGGAAATGGACTTGTATCCTCTTTCGTCCGCGATCTGCTTCACCGCCAGATAATAGCCTGCCGCCATCATCATAGCGTTGTCGTTGGCGGGCTTCGTGAAGTTCCACTTCAGAATACGCTTCTCCACGATCTCTCTCTTTGCTTCCTCGGAGAGCGCATCGTATCTCTGCTGGATCTCCAGCATTTCAAAGGTTTCGATTTCTACGCCGGTGGTCTTCTTGAGAGACATTCCGTCGTAAAGGGTTCCGTAAAGGTTCATGTCGCGGTAGCCCGCCATACCGACCTTGTCGGTAAGCAGCGCCTTGGCGGCAACGGCGGCGCGGCAGTAGCCCGCAACCGCGTCGCTTTTGGTCTTCTTGCCGATCACGTCGTAGACGTACTTGAACTTGTAGCCAAGACCCTCAAAGGTCGCGCGCAGACCCGTGGTTCCCGCCTGATCGGCGGTGGTGACCAGACGGTCGCCCTCGTACCAACCGCAAAGTCCCCAAAGAACCATGGGGAGATGGCGGTAATGCTCGGTGACCTTGACTACTGCGTGGGTGGGGATCCAACCCGCCACACAAACCACGAGAGCGTCAAAGGACTCCTTTTTGAGAGCCGTGACGGCATTGTTTACCTGAGCTTCCTCGTAATCGTCGGCAACGGGATAGACCGAAACCAGATCGAGTCCCTCTGCCTTCAGAGCCGCCTCGGCGGCAGCGCATTTTCTGACGATTACGTCAACGGGAGTGTTGACCTCCCCAAATCCAACAAATCCGATCTTTGCCATGGATGGATTCCTTTCGATTAAATATTCAGTATCTTGTCGTAAGCGAGGTATCTTTCGTAACACTCGGTGTAATCCACACCCTGATCCTCGTAAACCTTATCGAGCTCGATCTTGGACGCCGCTTCCTCCACGGAGGAGAAGATTCCCGTTCCGACACCCGCAAGGATTGCAGAGCCAAGGCACGCCGTTTCCTTGTTTTTCAAGGTAACCAGACGCTTGCCCGTCATATCCGCCTTCATCTGACACCACAGAGGGCTGTTGGCACCGCCGCCCATGGCGCGGATCTCCGCAACGTCAAGTCCCAGATAATCCAGATTGGACTTGAGCATACAGGTCACCGACTCCATCACGCTTCTGACGAAGTGGGCGCGGGTATGCTCGGTGGTAAGCCCCGTAAAGCTTCCTCTGGCGGCGGGATTGTACTTGGGCATGGTTGAGCCGCAAAGATAGGGAAGGAAGGTAAGTCCGTCGCTTCCTGCGGGTACGCTCATTGCCATGTCGTCCAGCTCGCGGAAGGAAAAGTTTTCACAAAGGGCATTTCGGAACCACTTCAGCGCCATTCCCGCGGTAGGTGTCCAAGAGAGCAGACAATATTTGTCGTCGTAGTTGTAGTGACAGGGAACGATGCTCGCTTCGTCGTAGGCGGGAACCGTATCCGAGGGCATGAAAATGACCATGGTGGTACCCGTCATTTCGCTGACGATGCCCTGCTTCACAACGCCTGCGCCAATGGCGCCTGCAATCTGGTCGATGGCGCCCGTGACGACCTTCATTCCGTCATACTCGCCAACCTCTACCGCGCTGGAGTGCAACGTGGGAAGCATATCGCGGCTCACACCGATAAAGTCAAGCATTTCTTCCCACCACTCTGCCTTGTGAATGTCAAAGTAGATGGTAGAGGATTGCAGGGTTTTTTCGGAAATAAATTTTCCCGTCAGCTTGTAGAGGATCCAGTCCTCCAGAAGGAAGATCTTCTTGGTTTTTGCCCAAATCTCGGGCTCGTTCCGCTTGACCCACAGAAGCTTGCAGGCGGGCCAGGTCGCCGTGATCTCGGGCTGACCCGTGATCTCGTATACCTTCTTGCGCCCGAAATGCTCCTCAATCAGCTCTGCCTCGCGGGTGGCTCGGTTGTCAAGCCATACGATAGCAGGGCGGACGGGGTTGCCCTCCTCATCGGTCAAAATGAGGGTTTCGCACTGAGTGTCGACGGCTAACGCATCGACACTCAGCTCCTTTTTCACTTTTTCGATCTCCCCCTTGACGATGGTCCAATACTGCTCGGAATCAAACTCAACGATATCGCCGTGAGACTCCAGAGTATAGTCCGCCGTCAGGGAGATCTTCTGTTCGAGATCTGCATTGAATACCGCCGTCTTGACCGAGGTGGTACCAATGTCGATTCCCATTAAGTGCTTCATAACGGTCTCTTATCTCTTGAGCTGGAGATCGTAGTGGATGTCGTAAGCCTTTTCCTCTTCGGTGAACTTGTGGCGGGTATCGATCACCTTTCCGTCGTTGAACTTTCTGTCCTCAACGTCCTCGGTGGTACCCATAACGGTTACGTTCACCTGACGGCGGCGTGCGATGACGTGGTCCCAGTCGATGAAGTAGATGTGAGCGAACAGACCGCCGTCTACGACGCCGTCCTTAATGGTCAGAGTCTCGCTTCTGCCGAAGAATACGGAACGGAGGTGACCGTCGGTGTTCATGCTGGAGTAGTCACCGGGCTCGTTGACCCATCTGCCGTACTGAGCGTGGATGGGGCCGGGGTGACGGTACTGATGCTCCTCGGCAAAGTCGGGGATCATCTTTCTCATAATGTCGAGAAGGTCGTGCTGGAGGTACTCAAGATCGAAGGTGTCGATGTCGTGAGAACACTCCTGAACCATCACGGAGCAGGTGGTGTGGTGAGAAACAACAGCAACGGTACCGTTCTTGATGCCCGAAGCTTCAACGATCTCCTTTACTTCCTTGGAAATGTCGTGGAAGGTGGGGATCCAGCCTCTGGACTGCAGTTCGATTTCTTTCTGAAAAACCTTGAATTCCATAATTTTTGTTCTCCTTTAATATAAAAAATTTTTTGGAAGCGAATTAATTTTTGTTGAGGCGCTTGCCCACGGCTCCACCGGGATGGATTACGGCAAACTTCTCGTTCTTAAAGTCGGTGTACTCAATGAGCGCCGCCTGAAGCGCGTCGAAGATGGCGCTGGTGACGGCAAAGCTGGTGGTACCCTGACAGTTGTACTTGTCACACTCGCGGGTGACCTTCATGGCGAGTACGATATCCGAAATCTCGGCAAGAGGGGAGGAAAGGTTCTCGGTAACGCCGATGACCGTGGCTCCCTTGTTTTTGCATATGTTTGCGATGGGCATCAGCTCGTCGGTCTTTCCTCCGCGGGAGACCAAGAGAATTACGTCGCCCTTCTGGATGAAGCCAAGACCGCCGTGAACGGCTTCCGCAGGGGAAATAAAGCGGGCGGGACGCTCGATGCAGCACATCAGATGGGCGAAATGCTGACAGCAAATGCCCGAGTGCCCGCAGCCCGAGGTTCCGATACGCTCAGCGTTGGCAAGCGCCTCCACGGCGCGGGCAAGCTCTTGGCGGTCAAGGACCTCTGCGGTAGCGGCAAGAGACTCCGCCTCTACCTTAAAGGCATTGTATGCGGCGTTCAGAATGCTTTCATTCATTTGCCGTTCACCTCGTCCCAGGTCTTGCGGAGGGTGTAGAGCATCTCCTCGGCGGCAGCCTCGGGATCGGCAGCCTTCATCACACCGCTGGTGCAGCCCGTTGCCTGCGCGCCTGCGCGGATCACGTTGGCAACGTCGTCGGGACCCGAAATGCCTGCGCCCTGAAGGACCATGATATCGGGATTGATGGCGCGAACGGCGGCGATGGTGTCGCGAACGTAGCCCATGTCGCTGGCAACACCCGTTCCGATCAGATCGGTGGGCTCAGCCACGATCAGGTTGGGGGCGAGAAGGGCGATCTGGCGGATCTCCTCTACGGTGTCGGCGCAAACGATGGTGGCAAGTCCTACCTCGTCCGCGCGGGCGATGGTCGCCTTGACCTCCTCAAGGGTCAGCTTCTTTTCCGCGTGGTTCAGCATAACGCCCACAGCGCCTGCCTCCTTGATGGACTCGGGAAGAACCGAGCCAAGTCCTCTGCCGGGGAGCAGGGAATCCATATGCTGGGCATATACGTGGATACGCTCGGTGTTCTCAGCAAGAAGACGAATGTCTGCGTACTGAGGGGTGATGATCACGTCGAGATCGTACTTGTCGGCGATTTTGTCCACAGCCTTGGCAAGCTTGAGCATACGCTCGCCCCACATAAAGCACTTGGGGCCGATCTCAAAGTAAGGGGCTCTGATCTTGTAACCTTTGAGCATTGTTGTTTCTCCTTTTCTTGATTTCTCATTGCATTGAAAAACTGCCAAAACCTTTCGTTTGGGTTTCGGTTTGAGTTTCTTTTGGTTGTTATTATCTTACCATAAAACGCCCAAAAAGTCAATAGGATACCCAAAAATCAATGGAAAATGAAAGGGAATTTTAAGAAAAATTAAAAAAATAAACCACATTATTAAATTTATATATCATCTATATATCATCGATTTCTCGGTGATTG
>JAZOQX010000017.1:0-33684 GCA_045656325.1 Eubacteriales bacterium | reverse complement strand
TTCCTAAGACCGCTTGGCCCCCGACTTCAGTACAGCCCATGGTCTACGCGGGAATCTATCCCGCCGACGGCGCCCGTTACGGCGACCTCCGCGACGCGCTGGACAAGCTGCAGCTCAACGATGCCGCCTTGGTATTCGAGCCCGAGACCTCCATTGCCCTCGGCTTTGGCTTCCGTTGCGGATTTTTGGGCCTTTTGCATATGGAGATCATCGAGGAGCGTCTGGAGAGAGAGTTCAATCTCGATCTGATCACCACCGCCCCCTCGGTCATCTACGAGGTCAAGAAGAAGGGCGGAGAGATCACCCGCATCGATAACCCCTCCAATTTCCCCTCCGCCGACGAAATCGATACCGCCTACGAGCCGCTGGTCAAGGCAAATATCATCACCCCCACCGAATACGTGGGAGGACTGATGGATCTCTGTCAGGACCGCCGCGGAAACTTCATCGACATGAAATATATCGACACCTCCCGCGTGGAGCTTCACTACGACCTGCCTCTGAATGAGATCATCTACGATTTCTTCGATGCCCTGAAGAGCCGCTCCCGCGGATACGCCTCCCTTGACTACGAGCTTGGCGAATACGTACCCAGCAAGCTGGTGAAGCTGGATTTTCTGCTCAACGGCGAGCAGGTGGACGCGCTGTCCTTTATCGTTCACGAGGAAAAGGCGTACGGCAGAGCCAGACGGATCGCGGAGAAGCTGAAGGATAACATTCCCCGTCAGCTCTTCGAGGTTCCGATCCAAGCCGCCATCGGTTCCAAGATCATTGCCCGCGAGACCGTCAAGGCAATGAGAAAGGACGTGCTTGCCAAGTGCTACGGCGGTGACATCACCCGTAAGAAGAAGCTTTTGGAGAAGCAAAAGGAAGGAAAAAAGAAGATGCGTCAGCTGGGCTCGGTTCAGGTCTCTCCCGAGGCATTTATGGCAGTGCTCAAGCTGGATGACGACAACTGATCGATGGATGCTTCAACCCAAGATTTACGTGAGTAGCACGTGAAATGCAACCGTAAAGGACAGAGACTTACCGCCTCTGTCCTTTTTCGATCCCCGACCTCCCTCCCGTTTTGCAGTCCTTCCTCTGCCATAATTAAGGACACAAAGCTTATATTAAACTTGGTAGGGGCGTTTAACGAACTCTCCTACGGATTTTCTGCCTGTGCCAAGGTCCTGTCGCTTTTCGCGAAAAATATTTGTTGACAAGCCAACAATTTTGTGATATACTGTTTCTAATTGTTGAGTATTCAACAAAATTCGCTCCTACAGGAGGTGTTCATGAGAACCGTAAAAATCGTAGCCGATTCCTCGTGCGATCTCTTTGCGCTGACACACGTGGAATTTGCCGCCACCCCAATGAAGATCATTACCGCTGAGAGGGAATTTGTGGATTCTCCCTCTCTCGACGTAGACACCATGGTAGATTATTTTGACCATTATAAAGGAAAATCAAAATCCTCCTGTCCCAACACGGGCGACTGGCTTGACGCCTTCGGCGATGCCGACGATATTTTCTGCGTGACCATTACCGCGGGACTTTCAGGCAGCTATAACTCTGCCTGTGCCGCCAAGCAGATCTACGAATCGGAGCATGAGGGAAGACGGGTATTTGTACTGAACACACTTTCCGCAGGTCCCGAAATTACGCTGATCATTGAGAAACTGGAGGAATATATCGATGAGGGAATGCCGTATGAAGAGATCTGCCCACGCATCACGCGATACATGGAAAAAACAGGGCTGATTTTCATGCTGAAATCCTTGAAGACCTTTGCCAATAATGGAAGAGTTTCCCCTATCGTGGCAAAAATCGTGGGAATTGCGGGAATCTGTGTGGTGGGCAGAGCAAGCGCCGAGGGCACCCTCGAGCCCCGACACAAATGCCGCGGCGAACGCCGCTCATTGGAAACTGTGGTGAGTGATCTGGAGGAAGAAGGATTTTCTCCGAACGGCAGAATTTACATCGGACACTGCCAAAACGCCCCCGCCGCCGAGCAGTTAAAAAAGCTCATTCTCGCCAAATTTGAGAAGGCACAGATCACCGTCCACAGGCTCAAGGGACTTTGTAGCTTCTATGCCGAGCGAGGCGGTGTGCTGATGGGCTTTGAACGGGCATAATCTCGAATGAGTTTTTTGTTTTCTATTGAAAATCAAGGGACTTTGTGGTACAATAATGGAAATAAGACCATCCATTTCCCGAAAGGAGTTTTTCTATGAGCAACCCAAGCATTGATGAAACCGCCCTCTTTAAGATCGGATACGGACTCTACGTGGTCACCTGCCGCGACGGAGAGAAGGACAACGGCCTAATCGTCAATACCGTCATGCAGGTCACCAACACCCCCAACCGCGTAGCGGTGGCAATCAACAAGCAAAATTATTCCCATGACGTCATCAAGAAAACAGGGGTCATGAACGTCAACGTTCTCTCCGAGGAGGCTCCCTTCTCGACCTTTGAACGTTTCGGATTCCAGAGCGGCCGCAACACGAACAAATTCATCGGTATGCTCCCCGACCGTTCGGAAAACGGACTCTACGTGCTTCCCGAATTTATCAACGCATACTTTTCTCTGAAGGTGGAGCAGTACGTGGATCTGGACACCCACGGAATGTTCGTCTGTGCGCTGGAGGAGGCGAAGACCGTCTCGAGCGTCCCCACCATGACCTATAACTACTATCAGGCAAACGTCAAGCCCAAGCCCCGCGCCAAGGAAGAAAAAAAGAAGGGCTACGTCTGCAAGATCTGCGGCTACGTCTATGAGGGCGATCCGCTGCCCGAGGATTTTATCTGCCCTTGGTGCAAGCATCCTGCCTCCGACTTTGAGCCGCTGAAATAAGGAGATCTCATGAAAGTCAACCTGCACACCCATACCGCCCGCTGCGGACACGCGACGGGAACCGACCGAGCCTACGTGGAAGCGGCGATCGCCGAGGGACTCACTACCCTCGGCTTTGCCGACCATATGCCCTTCCCCTTTCCCGACGGATATGAGTCTCCCTTCCGTGTCCCCGTGGCAGAGGCGGAGGCATATATGTCCTCTCTCAGAGCGCTTCGGGAGGAATATAAGGATCAAATTCAAATCCTGATCGGCTTTGAAATGGAATACTATCCTCTCTATTTCAAGGAGATGAAGCGGCTCGCGTCGGAGCTTGGTGCCGAATATCTGCTCCTCGCCCAGCACCATATCCAAAACGAATACCCCAACGGAAGCAGCTACATGGGCAGAGACAACCATGACGAGAAGGAAGCCGTCATATACACCGATACCCTTTTGGAAGCCATGGATACGGGGGCCTTTACCTATTTGGCACACCCCGACCTGATCCGCTATACAGGAAAGGATCAAGCCCTTTACGAGAAGCTGATGCGTCAGATCTGCCAAGAAGCAAAAAAACACGGGCTTCCTCTGGAGATCAATTTCCTCGGTCTTCGGGAGGGGCGCCATTACCCGGGCAAACGGTTTTTCCAAATTGCCGCCGAGGAGGATTGTACCATCGTGTTCGGTAGCGATGCCCATTCCCCCGACGTGGTCGCCGATCGCCAATCCGAGGAGATCGCCCTCTCCTGGGTCAGAGAGCTGGGTCTGCGATACGAGCCGTATCCCGCCGTCCAACACCTGCAAACGGGAAAAGCGATTTCCACCAAATGATTCCTCGACAAAAAACACTTGATTTTTTGACCAAGGTGTGATACAATAACAGTTGCTTTGCAAAACCGACGAAAGGAGATGAGATTCTTGGCAGAGAAAAAACAAGGCTCACGGATCATAGCCCAAAACCGAAAGGCGTGGCACGACTATTTCGTGGACGAAAAATACGAAGCGGGAATCTCGCTCTTCGGCACCGAGGTCAAAAGCATCCGTGGAGGAGCGGTCAATCTGAAGGATTCCTACTGCTCCATCGAAAAAGGCGAGCTTTACGTGGTGGGAATGCACGTAAGCCCCTATGAAAAGGGCAATATCTTCAATCGCGAACCCCTCCGCGACCGCAAGCTTCTGATGCATAAAAGAGAGATCATGAAGCTTGGCGGACTGGTCAGCCAAAAGGGCTATACCCTCGTTCCCCTTTCTCTCTATTTTTCGGGAAAGAACGTCAAGGTCGAAATCGGTCTTTGCCGAGGCAAAAAGCTTTACGATAAACGAGACGCGCTGGCCGAAAAGCAGACCAATCGGGAAATAGACCGCCGCTTCAAGGAGAAGCAGTACGCAGACTAACTCCCCACCTCTTCACTTTTCACTCTTACTTCTTACTTCAAACATGGGCCCGTAAAGGTTTCGACGGGGATTTTGAGGTATAATAAGCGGGTAGAGACGGGCAACCTCTGAAAAGGCCCAACTTAAAATTAAACGCTAACGATAGAAACGTTGCATTGGCTGCCTAAGGGCAGTGCCGTGGCTTAATGCCACCCGTTCCTCCCGAGAGTATCGCGGCTCGGGACTGAGCGTCAAATGAGCGATGCCCGTGCATCGGCGGTTCGCCATTGAACCGATCACGCAGAAAATGGCTACCTGAGGATGAAGTCTGTCTGTTGACGGCATCCAACGGGAACTCCAAATAACAGACTGCACCCGGAGAAGGTTATATCAAGAGGTTTTCGGACAGGGGTTCGACTCCCCTCGGGTCCACCATTCAATCTCACGAAAAACGTGAAATTAAAGCGATACGCCTTATAGCAAGCTTATCCTTGCCATAAGGCGTATCGCTTTTTGGTCATTCTGCCAATGTAATTAAGCAAAATAGCAAAAACTGCAAATTTTTCTAACACACTCCGCCAACCCAAAACGAAATGAGAAGCTGATAATTTCCCATCGGTATCAGGGAAAATCCTTTTTTTAATGACGAAGAGTGTTATGACGCAAATAAAAAAGCAACTTTATGTTCGTTTCTTCCAATCCAAATATTCTACTACATAATGAAAGCAGTTCTTCCCTACCACACAATTTTTACCGTTGCATTGGTTTTCAAAAAGGTATCCCCTCTTTATAGGTTGCCCGCAAACACAATAGCCGTGTCCGTACACCTTCTTAACAAAGCTGACACGATATATACTATCCAAATTTATTGCTTCTGAAAATTTCGAAATAGTTTCATCTCTTGAATTCATTATTTTCCCCTTTCCTTTTATTTATTGCTTAAAATAGTTTCTCCTTACTACTTTTTTATAATGTATGGTTTGTTTTTTAATTTATTACCATTGAAAAAGATATATTCTTATGGTACAATAAAAAAGAGGATTGTAAAATCTCTACTTTTGGAGGAAACATGGAAAGCAAAATTTATCAACACCTTGCCAGACACAAAGATAAACTTCGCCTGTCACCCAAAGCCCTATTTGAGGAGACTAATTTGAGCATAGAGGAGACTATTTTGGGCGAATTTGATGATGCCCTTGATATATTGTTTAGCAAAGAAATAAATGAGATTCTGTCCGACGATATGGGAGAACTTGAGCTTTTAAACACCCAACAACTCTCTAAAGAGGTTTGGAAATGTTTGGACGAATTTTCCACGGGCGTAAATATTTTATTTCAGTATGATCCATTGAATCTTGATGATGCCATTATCAAAAACTTTCAGTGTGGTCTTTTGCATAAACTTTGCGAATTACACCAACATCCGGAAGATCTCTGTGCCCGCTTTTTTGCCTTAGTAAATCGAGATAAATTAAGAGAAATATATACAGAAATCGTAGAATTTCTCAAAGAAAATGTGCCATTGCAACTTGATGAAAACAATTGCATAGAACCCTTGACAGATGATTTTTTATGTGGCGAACTCTTCGATCAAATTTACGATTTGACACACGGGAGACAGTTGTTGCGTTTGCTTGAGGAAGACAGAGGCTTTTCCACTTTTGAAATATGGGACAACTATGTTAATTCTTATCAAATAGAACGATCCAACAATGTATGGAAAGAGCAAAAAATTCAAGACAATATTAGCTATGAAGAAATGGCACCCGAAATACGACGTGGAATCCGAACAATCGTTGAATATTATGATACAATTCAAAACCCTGAGCTTGATTGGCCAGATGAGGATGGATTAGAATCCGGTATTTTAAAACTTATCGAGGATACCGCCAACGGCCGAGAAGATGAAATTTGTATAATTCATAACTTAACTGATAAATTCTTTGAAAAACTTGGCTATTCTCATCGCAAAGCGAAGATCCTTCAAAAAAAACTTGAAGAATTAACCTTTTCAGCAGAATTAGACTACAAATATATCACGAAAATTTTAGTAGAATTCGATTATGTTTCTTGCTGCCTATCGGATTGCGAGATTTATCCAAAGACTATGGTAGAATCCCTTTGTTCCATTTCTTCTTTGGAAACCCATATACACGAGTTTAATCCAACCTCTCAAAAATTAAAAAGACACATATGGCATATCCTATCACTCTACAGATCATATCCTTTAAACAGCTTTTACAAACACCTCTTGGAAGATTGTGAATATGATTGTACTGATTATGATTTCATGGACCCAGAGAATCGAAAAGGAAATATCGAAGTCATGTTTGACAAGGATACTATGGATTTTGACCGTGATCCTGAAGTATATGGATGTAGTGTTGATGTTAAATTCCCTGACGGAAAAATTTACAAATACAATTGTAGTTCAGATGACATAAGCATTGATGATATCGTTTACGTAACGGGAATCATGAAAAACATCAAAGGAATAGTAGTTGAACGATTTGAAATGTGGGATGCCAAAAATCACATTCCACGAATACTCAAAATCTTAAATTGACATTCCAAACACAAGAAAAAATTTCTTTCACCTCAAAATTGCCCTATACTGATCCTCGCCATCCCCATTTTTACCCCATCCTGCTGACTCCATCCACATCCCCTTTTCCGTGAGAATGAACGGTCACGCCTCGGGTCCATCAAAAAGAAAAGCCCCTCGGGGCCTTTTCTTTTTGGCAGACCAATATAAACGGGGAGTCAAACGCAGTCAAAAAACAATCCTGCGAATTGTTTTTTGACTGTGACCGAAGATTTTTGCGAGGCATTACCTTAAATCCAATCCGAAATGCCGAAGCAAAAATCAAGAACGACTCCCCGCAACGGTACCATTCATTAGCACGCAACGTGTTATATACCCAAACGCGCCGTCATGGCAAATCTTGTTTGCTATGGCGATTTTGAGACAAAAAAGCAGCGCCCGGCTCTCTCTGGAAATCGCTCGTATCTCCGTCTTCAGCATAGCTTTTTAGTTTGGTCTCCATTTTACCACGATAAAATGCTTCTGCCAAAAGGGTTTTCGAAAAAACGAAAAACGATTCCTTACATTTAAAATCCGCGTTCGGCGGCAAGACGGTATCCACGCGGAATAAGATGCTCGCAAGGTAAAAAAACGGCACAAAAAACTCACGCAATTTCTTGACATTTCCTTTTGGCAATGCTATACTGAAAGGCAAAGAAGGCTATTGTCAAAAGGAGTTCGCTATGGGCAACCGAAAAAGAATCTTCATGTGCGCGCTGGCGCAGGAATCAAATTCGTTCAATCCCGTTTATATGCCTCTTTCCCGATTTTACGTTCACAGCGTGGGGGTCAGTGGCTACGAAGACGACCGCGGCGCGAGAGACTATCTTGCCTCTCAAAACGCGGAATGTATATACGGAGTCTGTATGCGCTCCAACAGCGGAGGTCCCCTGACCGACGAAACGGTGGAGTTCTTTCTCCGCGACACCACGGAAAAGATTCGGGCGGCAGGCAAGCTGGACGGCGTTCTGCTTATGCTTCACGGCGCCACCCTGTCCCAAACCTGCATGGACGTTTGCGGAAGGATTGCCGAAACGGTCAGAGAACTGGTGGGAGAGAACACCGTCATCGTCGGTGCCTTTGATCTGCACGGAATCGTGACCGAACGAATCGTAAAGCATATGGATTATCTCTGCGGCTATTGGGAATACCCCCACGTTGACCGCTACCATACGGGCAAGCGGGCAGCCAAGCTCCTCTGGGATGCGCTCTGCGGCAGATCCATGAAAATGGCGCGCGCTGCGGTACCGAGCATCGCCCCCGCAAGCAGCTATACCACCCATTCGGCAGCCCTGAAGCGCATCAATGAAAAGGGCGCGGCTCTGATGGCAAGCGGCAGGATCATCGATTATTCGGTCTTTCAAGCCCAGCCGTGGTGTGACAGTCCTCTTTTAGAGTCTGCGGTGGTCGTGGTGGCGGACACGGAGCAGACGGCGATCGACGTTGCTAACGAGCTGGCGACGGACAGCTTTTGTGCAAGGCAGGAGCTTCAAGGAAAAGCGCCGCTCTCTGTGGAAGAGGTCATACAAAAGGCTCTTAACAATCAAAGCGGAAAGCCGATCATTCTCGTGGACTCCTCGGACTCCATCGGCGCAGGCTCCACGGGAGACAGCGCGGCAGTCATTGAAGCGCTTTTGCCCTATTCCGAAAGGATCATGGCGGCAGTCGACGTGCGTGACGCTCAAGCGGTGGAAAAGGCCTTCGAGGTCGGTGTGGGAAACACGGCGGAATTTACGCTTGGCGGAACCATGGCGCCCACTCTCTCCAAGCCCGTCACCCTCATCGCCAAGGTCAAAAGCCTTCACGACGGCGTTTTCTATTCCCACGGTCCGCTGGTCAAGGGAAAGCAGGTATGGTCGGGGAAAACCGCGGTTCTTGAGACGGGAAAGCTTCTCATCCGTGTCAGCGTTTTGGGAGACGGCGTGTTTGACGTAAACTACTACCGCTCCATGGGGATCCCGATTGAGCTGTGCGATCTGGTCTCGGTCAAGGCGTGCGCCTCCTTTAAGGCTTCCTACGAAGCCTTTGCGGACGAATTTTGCCAAACCAACACCCCCGGCGCGGCTTGCCCCTCGCTTCTCTCTCTCCCCTTTCAAAATCTGCCAAAGCCGACCTACCCCTTTGAGGAGATCACCGAAAGCGATATCAAGCACGCAAAGCTATACAGATAAACCGCGGCGGCATCGCGGGAGCGTTTAAAATTCAAACGATCCCGCTCCGCGTTTGCGGACACAAAAGAACGGCATATCTCAAAAGAGATATGCCGTTCTTCTTTATACAATCATTACTTCAAAACCGAGATCGCATCCTTGATCGTCTTCTCAAGGGCTTCCTTTCCGTACTTATCGACCTCTGCCTTATTCTTCTCGCCGTGGGCCAGACAACCCGCGCCGCCAATGCAGCCGCCGATGCACGCCATGCCCTCAATGAAGTTGCCGTCCGGAGCGCCCTTGTTGAGCTTGAGAAGAGCCACACGGCACGCCTCGATGCCGTCGCAGACCACGGGCTTGATCTCAAAGTCAATGCCCTGCTCCTTCATTGCCTGCGCCGCCGCGTCGGAAAGTCCGCCGCTGCGGGCAAAGATCCGTCCGAAATAGGACGCGTTATCCAAAACGCCCTCCTCCAGAGTCTCGATGGCAATATCTCGGCTGTCAAAGAGCGCCTGAAGCTCCTCAAAGGTCAGCACGGTATCCACGTAGGGTTTGACCGACTCCAACTGCGCCTCCGCCTTCTTCGCGGTACAAGGACCGATAAAGACGACCTTCGCACCAGGGGTAGTCTCCTTGATGTACTTGGCAAGGACCGCCATGGGAGAGAGATTATGAGAGATATGCTCCACGAGATTCGGGAAATTCGCCTTGATATACTGAACAAACGCGGGACAGCAGGAGCTGGTAAGGATTCCCTTTTCGGAAAGCTCCTTTGCCTCTGCCATTGCCACCATATCCGCGCCCAGCGCCGCCTCGATCACGTCACGGAAGCCAAGCCGTTTCAGACCCGTGATGACCTGACCCAGCTTCGCGTAGGAAAACTGACTGGAAATGGAGGGGGCAACGATGGCGTAGACCTTATCGCCGCCGTCCACGTTCCGATCGCTCCTTTTCAGAAGCTCCACCGCGTCGAGAATATAGGACTTGTCCAAAAGCGCGCCAAAGGGACACTGGTAGACGCAAGCGCCGCACTGAATACATTTGGAATTATCAATGGCAGCCGCCTTGTCCTCGTTCATGGTGATCGCTTTGACCTTGCAGGCGTTCTGACAGGGACGCTTGCGGCTGACGATAGCAGTATAAGGACAGACCTTGGCGCAAGCGCCGCATTCCTTACACTTGGACTTGTCGATATGCGCCACGTGATTTTGGTCAAAGGACAGAGCGCCAAACCGACAAACGTCCTCACAACGGTGCGCCAGACATCCTCGGCAGGCGTTGGTCACCTCAAAGCCGCCCACAGGGCATTCGTCGCAGGCGATCTCAATGACCTCGATCACGTTGGGATTGCTCCGATCTCCGCCCATCGCCAGCTTGACACGCTCTCCGAGAATGGCTCTCTCCTTATATACGCAGCACCGCATGGTAGGCTCCTTGCCGGGAACCAGCTTCTCGGGAATATCCATGATATTCTCCAAAAGTCGGTCCTCCCAAGCCAATCGAGCCACCTCTCTGAGTACCTTATAATTTAGGTATTGAACCTTTGTGTCAAATTTTCTCATGCAAATCTCCCTTAAAGCCCCACGCTGCGAATGACCGCCTTCAACGCCTCGGCAGACTCGAACATTTTCTTCATCTCGTCATCCGAAAGCTTCTGGGTCAAAATGCTCTTGACACCCGTTCCGTCCACCAAGGACAAGGAACTCAGGCACACGTCGCTGATTCCGTATTCACCCTCGTGAAGGGAGGATACGGTAAGCGCCGTCTCCGCGCTGCCGCCAAGGGTCTTTACGATATGGGTGGAGGTCATGCCAATTCCGTAAACCGTACAGCCCTTGCGGGAAATGATCTTTCCGCCCGATTTCTTGACGTAGGTCTCCACGTCCTCTCTCTTGTAATCGGTAATTATGCGGTTCCCCGAGGCAATGGCTCCGTTGTACTCATCCAGCGGAACACCCGCGATGGTCGCCGTGGACCAAGCCACGAAGGAGGTATCTCCATGCTCGCCCAGCACGTTGGCGTGAACCTGCTGCTTGTTTACGTTGTAAATCTCCGCCAGTCGGGTACGCAGACGAATGGTATCCAGCACCGTTCCCGTTCCCATGACCTGACTCTTGGGAAGACCCGTATATTTGAGGAAGGCATAGGTCAGAATGTCCACGGGGTTGGCAACGAGAATGTAGATGGCGTTGGGCGCGTACTTGACGATCTCTTCGGAGATCACCTTAATGATGCCCACGTTGGTCTGAACCAGCTCCAATCGGGTCTGTCCCGGCTTTCTTCCGATTCCCGAGGTAATGATTACCACGTCGGAATCCACCGCATCCCGATAGCTTCCCGCATAGATATCGCAGTTGTCGATAAAGGGCGTTGCCTGCTTAATATCCAGCGCCTCGCCCAGCGCCTTGTCGGTATTAATATCGATCAGCACCACCTGCGATGCCGCGCCTCTTGTCAGCAGAGCGAACGCGGTGGTCGCGCCCACAGAGCCTGCGCCGATAATTGTAACTTTCTTCTGCATAATTCTTCTCCTATGTTAAAAATAACTGACTTTGATTCTCTTACCCATTTTTTTAAGACAAGCCGACAGCTCCTCCACCAAATTCATCTTGATATTGAAATTGATGGGAAGATCGGGGTTCTGGTGAGCGGGATTCACCGCTCTGCCCACGTAGAAATTGATATCGGTCGCCTCCTCAAACAAGAGACGGCTGATCATGGACGCTCCGTCCTTTTTAAAATTCCAGTCCTCGTACAGCTCGTTTTCTCCAAGATAATCCTTAGCGTATTGAATGACCCTGTTCATAGTAATGACCCCCTCGGTCACCAGATCCACGCCCTCGATATGCGCGATGGGCGGCACGTCGCTTCGCTCAAAGCTGAGGCTGACCTGTACGGGCTTTCCGAGATATTTGGAGGCGATCGACGAGGTGGTTCCTCCGCAGACGATATGCTTTCCCTCCTTTGAGAAAAACAGCGACATCATGCGGTTGGCGTCATCCCGATTGGAGGGCGGTCCGAACAGAATGTTCATCGGCTCCCTCTTGCGGATCTTCACCACGCAAGCGGTGGTATCGTCCCCCGGCTTGTGATCGTAGAGCTTTTCACACTCGTCCACCAGCATGGTAGAAAGGTTTTTCGCCGTATATCCGCCCGCCGCCAGCGCTTGCATATACTCGGCGATCTCCTCCCGTCTCCAGCCGAAATTATATTTTCCTCCCATACCCGCATGAGGACAGCCGTCGCTCATGGCAATGAACACGTCGTCCTCCTGCAAGCGGATGGTGGATTTGTAGATCTTCTTTCCGCCGATATTCATTTCGGTCTTTGGGTAATCGTACTGCTCGTAATCCCGAATCAGGATCACGTGGGGATTGTCGTATTGGATCAGCTCGGCGACCTCATTGTTCAACAGGTGAATGATGGTGAAGGTGGAATACGCCACGCCGCGCACCGAGCAAACGGGCAGCGTCCCCGCAATGGTGGACACACATTCCTCAATGGGCAGCCCCGCCGCCATCATGGTAGAAATGATCTTGGAGGTAAGGGTCGAAAGAATACTCGCCTTTACACCCGAGCCGAGACCGTCCGCAAGCACGATCACGGTAGAGCCTTCGTTTTCCTCCACGATATCCACGTGATCGCCGCAAAGCTCCTCGCCTACGTGATTGATGCTTTTATATCCGATATCCGCGCACAAATCATTCATCATCAATCGACTCCTTCAGCTTCGTCAGAGCGATCTTCGTCTCCGCGGCAGTCTCGCCGAGCAGGGACGCGATCTCCTGAACGATCCGCATCTGCTTTTCCACCACGGAATCGGCAACCTCTACGGTGCGCTTGTTGTTTCTTGCCTTCTTCTCCCGATCGGCTTCCTCGTCGGTCACGTCACGCATAATTCCGATGAGCAAATGGGAATCCGCGTCGTACACCACCGTCTGCTCCACGTACTTCTTGTACTCCGCAAGATACGTCCTTTGATTTCTCACCGTTCTTCCGCTGTTGATTACCTGAGAGAACACGGTGGGATCCAGAATACGGATCACGGGCTCACCCAGCACGTCGGATGCCGCGCGAATGTTCATGATCTTTCGGGCGGCGCGGTTGATCTGCTGAACCTCCAGATTTTCGTTCAGCACGATCAGACCGTTGGGCGTGTTGTTCACGATGGTATCCGAGAAGCTTTCCGCCTTGTCCTTCAAGAAGGGCAGACACATGGAGATCTCCGCCTTGCCCTGAATAATGGCGATTGCCTTCTCTCGGCAGGAATTGTATCCGCAGGAGCCGCAGTTCAGCTCGTCCGAGGGCTTGAATTTACCCATCTGACGGAGAACCGACATGATCTCCTGCTCCGAGGGAGTGGTAAGCTTATGCTCGATTGCCGTCATGTGCTTTTTCAAGCCTACCATAGAGGGCTGCTCCACCGAAAAGTCTCGCTCCCCTGCATAATTCGCGATGGTTACGAAATCCTTAACGGGAGACGTGCTGTGATATTTCTCCATCACGGGGCCGCCGATGCAGCTTCCCACGCAGGCAGACATTTCAATAAAGCACTTGTGGATCTTACCGCTCTCAAGATCCTTGAGAGCCGCGATACAATTCTCCACACCGTCCAGCGCAAGATATGTATAGTCCGAAGACTCTTGGCTCATGGTCTTAAGCACGCCGCCCGTGGTCGGGAAAAAGCGCGCGCGGCTCTCGGGGATGGCATCCATCTCCCTTTCAAGCTCGATTCCCTCCGCCTTGAACCAGTTGGTCAGCTCCTCAAAGGTCAGAACGGCATCTTCGAGTCCCTCGTAGTACTCCGCCTCGTCCTTCTTTGCCACGCAAGGACCGATAAATACGGTCTTGGCATTGGGGAACCGTCTCTTGATGTCAGCGCAATGCGCCTGCATGGGAGACATCACGTCCGCAAGATATCCCAAAAGGGAGGGAAAATATTTCTGAATCAGCAGATTGATGGAATGACAGCAGGAGCTGATAAGAACGTCTCTGCTCTCCTCCCGAAGCATCCGCTCATATTCGGTCTTGACAATGGTCGCGCCGATAGCCGTCTCCTCCGCGTCCATAAAGCCCAGCTTCTTCAGCGCGCGGCGCATGGCTTCAATGCCCACGCCCTCATAGTTGGCGATAAACGAGGGAGCCAGACTCACAACCACAGGCTCTCCGCTTTGAAGCAGCACCCTTGCCTTCTCGGTTCCGTCAACGATCTCCTTGGCATTTTGCGGACAGACCACGAAGCAGTGTCCGCACAGGATACACTCGTTTCCGATGATATGCGCCTGATTTCCCGAAAAACGGATCGCCTTTACGGGACAGTTGCGGATACATTTATAACAGTTTTTACAATTGGATTTCTTCAACGTCAAGCAATTCGGCACAACGGTCACTTCCCTTCTTTTCCGATGGCATCCAACACGTTCTTTCGGAAAAATTCTCTGAAATTCTCTGTGGTGACTCCCACGTGAACATCATCGTCTATCTGCACGGTAACGCCGACGCGATTGCACTTTCCGATGCAAAAGCTGCCCGAAAGCACGACCTCGTCCTCCAGATGATGCTCCTCTACCGCCCGCTCAAAGAGCGAAACGATCTCCGCCGAACCCTTGAGATGACAGGAGGATCCCACACAAATCTGAACAAACAACATATCTTATACCCGTGCCAGAACTTCCTTTTCAAAAAATTCGCCGACGGTCTCGGGCGACACCGAATAAAACGCTCCGTCCACCGTGACGCATACGCCCTGCTGACACTGTCCCATACAGAAGGTTCCGCCCAGCTCTACCTGTTCGCCCAGCGCCTTCTCGGCGATCAGCGCCTGAAGCTGCTCCACCACCTGACGGGAGCCCTTAATGTGACAGGAGCTTCCGATACAAACCGTAATTTTCATCATATTCGTTACCTCTCATCCCTATGATTTTCAATGTATTTTCCCGATCCTAAGACCGTTTCGTTAATATTTTAACACAAACTCGTAAAGGAACCATCGGTCCCCGATCCGCTCGTCGCGGCGACACCGATCCATTGTCCCAAAAGCACCCGTGCCTCCTCGCTTCGCGCAAGGGACTCCTCGATCTCCGCATTGAGAGAGATCCGTCCCCGCTCAAAAAGCAGCACGATGGTGGAGCCTGCCAGTTCAAAATGTCCCTTTTCCTCGCCCTTTCGGAAGGAGGCGTTCTCCTTTTCATTGGCGATCCCTCCGACCACCAACGCGCCGATCTCGCATTGCACCACGGGTCCGAAATGCTCGGTCGCCAAAAGACACCAGCTGCGCTTGTTCAGCACGTAGACGGGATAGGTCTCGCAGGCAATGGGCTGTACGCTATGCAGCACGCCTTGAATGGGGTGATTTTCCCCTGTATATCCGTCGTCAACGTAACAATAATGATGATAGTCCGACGCGCAAAGACGAAAAACCAAAAGCGTTCCGCCCCGATATTTTTCCGCCAATACCTCGTCCTGCAGAAAATCACTCACCCGATAGTGAGATTTTTTTATAGAAAAACTCTGTTCCCCATCAATGGGAAATACGCTCAGCCACCCGTCGCAGGGACTAATCAGATGCTCAGGTGTCCCATCGATCTCCAAATCATCCCGCGTCCGCACAAAGAAATCGCGATAGGAGCCAAAGGATCTCTTTTGCTCATCGGTCAGCGCAATCCCGTTTTTTCTCGCGTATCGCCCGATCATTGGCTTGGACAGCGGAGAACGCAAGAACCATACGGCAATCCGATCCAGATGCAAGCCCATGACCGCCTTCAGGATTCCCCGCCCGAAACGGGTTCCGTAAAGGAAATCCACCGATCCCGAGGTATTTTTCATGAGGGCACTCCCAAAAGCACGACTACGAGACAGCCAACTCCCAGCGCCGTCATCACGATCTTCCCCGCCATATGGGGCTTCGGCAGACGGAAGGGAGAAAGAAACGCCGCGCCCATGCCCAAAAGCACCCAAGGGCTGACGTGTCTCTGGTCAACGCAAAGGAGATTCAACAGAGATACCGTCAAGGGAATGAGCAGCGTAGAGGTCGTAACGGGAAGACCCAGATAGACCCTGCGCGCGCCATCCTCCTTTTCCTGCCGCTTTCCCTCGTCCACGTTAAACCACGCAAGACGAATCAAGGCGCACAGCATATAAAGGGCGCAAATCGGAGCATACCAAAGATTTCTGCCGCTGCAATGAAAGATGATCAGAGCGGGCAGAACGCCGAAGCAGATAAGATCGCTCAGCGAGTCGATTTCGATGCCGAAGTGCTTTTCCTCCTTCGTGCGCTTCATGGTGGAGGCAACCTTTCCGTCAAACATATCGCAAAGTCCGGCAAACAAAAGGCAGAGCAAGGAAAGCCTAAGATTTCCCGCCCATACGCTGACGATCCCCGCAAAGCCGAACATCGTTCCCACGTAGGTAAGAATGACCGTGTAGTTATAATATCCTATCATTTTTTCCTCCCTTGCCTTAAATCAAATAGGCAGCAAAAATGCTGTAAAACAAGATGCACCAAGGTTTTCCGACCAATATGAAGGTAATAAACTTTTTGGGCTTCACGTCGATCAGCCCCGAGAAATAACAGAAAAAGTCATCGGGCGCCAGCGGCAAAAGAATGACCAAGAACAAAAGAACCGAATAGCTCTTGCTCTTGTTGATTCTCTCGATATGCTTTTCGTATTTTTTCAACGAAATCATTTTATTTACGAGCTGAATCCCAAACTTTCTCGCCAGAAAATAGGAAATGATCGAGCCCGCACAGATTCCGATATAGTTGACCATAAAGCCGCCAAAGGTTCCAAACAGCACCGCGCCCACAATACAACCCAAAAAGCCGGGAAGCACGGGCAAAATAACCTGTAGCATCTGAACGAGGGTAAGGACCACAGGTCCCCACATTCCATAGGATGCCACGTAGGCGCGAAACGAGTCAAAGTCCTTAAAATGACCGCCTATCCAACCATATATAACAAAGACGGCAGATGCCGCCAGCAAAACACAGAGACTGATGATCACTATGTTTTTGATCAGCGATTCCCTTGATTTCATTTTATATCCTCCGCATACCGAAAAGCCATCGGTATACTATCACCATACCGTAGGAAAGCACATAGTCCAACATATTACATTATACAATAAATTATGGCTATTGTCAAGAAAATCATCCAAGATTGTCTCGGTTTGTTCCCATATTCGCAAAGATAAAAAAGCGCCGACAAGACGAAAACCGTCTCATCGGCGCCCCTCGCCCTCGGGCGAATCAAAAAAGGACTTGACAAAATCCGTTTTTTGGTGTATAATATGGACGAGAGAAGAGAGGCGCCTTCATCGGTCGCTTCCCGTTTCGTTAAAAAATAACCGCCACGTTTTCGACGAGTGGGCGGTTATTTCTTTTTATGGTCAATGTAGGTCAAAAGGGCAAGGATGAATCCCGCTATCAGGAACAGCTGCTCGATCGTCAAGTACATAGGCATCACCTCCCCGCGAGGGAAGGCAAAAAAAGAAATCTGCTTTCCCTCAAAAAAATTTAAGGGAAGCAACCGCCAAAAAATCATGGCGCCTCTCGGGGCTTTCGCCTCTTATATTATACCACAAAACGGGCAAAAAGTCAAGAGAAAATTGTCCCCCTCGACCCGTGATAAGCGCAAAAATCCGTCGGACATCGCGGCTGTCCGACGGATTTCGTTTTTGTTTATTTAAAGAAGGACCAGAGTCCGCTTCCGAAAATCACGAGGATCAGGAGAGGAAGCACGAAGCGGAAGTAGTGGCGGAGGACGCGGGGCATCCGCATTCCCTTGCCCGTGTTACACTCCTCCAGATAGTTATCAAAGCCCCAGCCGTATTTCGTCACACAGAAGATCACGAAGATCAAAGAACCAATGGGCAGAAGCACGTTGCTGACAATGAAATCCTCAAGATCGAGGATATTCTTGCCCGCCATCCATTCAAAGCCCGACCAGAGATTGAAGCCCAGCACGCAGGGAATGCTCGCCGCCAGAATGAACACACAGTTGATGACCGTGGTCTTGATCTTTTTCCACCCGAAATTCTCCTGACAGGCGGCGATCAGATTTTGGAACACGGCAATGACCGTGGTAAAGCAGGCGAAGGTCATGAACAGGAAGAACAGCGTTCCCCAAACCCGTCCCGCGGGCATATTGATGAATACTCGAGGCAGGCTCATGAAGATCAGAGAGGGACCCGCATCGGGCTCCACACCAAAGGCAAAGCAAGCGGGGAAGATGATAAAGCCCGCCATCAAAGCCACAAAGGTATCCAAGGAGCAAATGCGAACCGCCTCGCCCGTGATGGTCTTGTCTCTTGTCATATAGCTGCCGAAGATCTCCATGGAGGCGATGCCGAGGCTCAGGGTAAAGAACGCCTGATTCATGGCGGCGGTAATCACGTTGAAGATGCCCACGTCCATGGCTCGTTCAAAGTCGGGGACGAGATAAAATTTAATGCCCTCTATGCCGCCCTCCAGCGTCGCGCTGTTGATGGCAAGAACCACGATCAGCGCCAGAAGTCCGATCATCATATACTTAGAGATCCGCTCCAAGCCCTTTTGCAGACTGAAGCTGCACACAAGGAAGCCAAGCACCACCATGACCGCCATCCAAAGGATCATTTCCCAAGGACTCTCCGTCAAAGCGCCGAACACGCCGTCCACGGCGGATTTCTGCTCGGCAGAGGTAGCCAGCTCGCCCATTCCAGAGAAGGTTCCCGTAGCGAACTTATAGAAGTAGCCCAGCATCCAGCCCGATACGGTGGTGTAGTACATCATCAGGAGATAGCATCCTGCCGTACATACCCAACCGTGAATATGCCACTTATGTCTCGGCTTTTCCAATGCGCGGTAGCCTCCCACGGCGCTCTGACGGCTGGCGCGTCCCACCGCAAGCTCCATGGTCAGCACGGGAATACCCATAATCGCCAAGAAGAGCAGATAGAAAAGAACGAACACACCTCCGCCGTTTTGTCCCGCCACGTAGGGGAATTTCCAAACGTTTCCGATTCCGATGGCGCACCCCGCACTCACCAGAATAAAGCCAAGATTGGACTTAAAATTTTCTCGATTACCCATAAAAAACATCCTTTAAAGCATTTTATACCTTCATTGTATCATAACCCTGTGGGAAAGTCAACCAAAAACCAAGGGAAGAAAAAATTTTTAATATTTTTTCAAAACCTCTTGCAAATCAAAAAAAGTTGTGATATAATAGTTTGGTCGTATGACACAGGGGTATAGCTCAGCTGGTAGAGTACCGGTCTCCAAAACCGTGGGTCGCGGGTTCGAATCCTCCTGCCCCTGCCAAAAACAAAAGAGATGGCTTTTGCCATCTCTTTTGTTTTTTACATGGCGCTTTGCGATGAAGAACCCCTCCAACACTTGCGTTGGATACGTTTGCGCTACGCGAAACAATCAATATCCGCAACACTTGGGCGCAAACATGGGTTCTGAATCCTCCTGCCACACAAAGACATGGCTTTTGCCATCTCTTTTGTTTTTTACACGGCGCTTTGCGATGAAGAACCCCTCCAACGCTTGCGTTGGATACGTTTGCGCTACGCGAAGCAATCAATGTCCGTAACACCTGGGCGCAAACATGGGTTCTGAATCCTCCTGCCCCGCAAAACAAAAAATATCTCAAATATTTCGTATTGCCAAATTACTTTCTTTATGCTATAATATCCTCATAAACCTCAAGGAGGTCGCTATGCCGTACAAGGATTACGAAATCATCGATTTTCATACGCACCCCTTTATCCTTGAACAGAACAATATCTGCGCCCATTCCGCTCATTGCGGCATGAGCGCGGAGCGAACCCTTTCCACCTTTGACGGCTTGGGAATCACCCGCTTCTGCGGCTCGGTCCTCTCGGTGCCCTCGGCTCGCGCCGACTATAAAAGCCCTTGGGAGCAGAATTTGGCGGAAAACCGAATTGCCCTTGATCTTTGGGAGAAATACGGGGATCGCTACATCCCAGGCTTTCACGTCCATCCCGACTACGTAGAGGAATCCCTTGAGGAAATGCACAGAATGTACGAAAAGGGCTTGCGCCTCATCGGCGAGCTTTGTCCTTACCGCTACGACTGGAAGGATTATTCCTCCGAGAGATTTTCCGTTCTTCTCGACGAAGCGGAAGCCTTGGGAATGATCGTCAGCTTTCATTCCATGGGCGAGGACGAAATGGACAAAATGGTCAAACGCCACCCGAGCGTCACCTTCGTGGCGGCGCACCCCGGAGAGTACGGTAGTTTCATGCGGCATCTTGCGCGGATGAAAATGAGTGAAAATTACTACCTTGATCTGTCGGGCTACGGACTGTTTCGTCATGGAATGCTCCGCCGAGCCATCGACGAGGCAGGAGCGGACCGTTTCCTGTACGGATCGGATTTTCCCACCTGCAGCCCTGCCATGTACGTGGGCGGCGTGCTTCTCGACGACCTGATCTCCCACGAGGAAAAACAAATGATCTTTTTGGGAAACGCAAAGCGGCTTTTAGGACTTTAATTATTTTAAATCATATTTAATCACAGAAAAAAGGAGAAATCTCATGAACAATGAAGGATTTGGCTCCAACGGATCCGCGTTTGAGTATACCGTTGCCGACGAGGGGCGGCGCCGTTCCCTTGCCCGCCTGCTTCTGCTGCTGGCTTACGCCCTCTGGACGGTGGCGTTCTTTACCATAGGGATTCTGACCCGCATCCTCCTCCCCCTGCTCTGCTTCATTCCCCTTTCCCTTTGGATCATTATTTTTTTGACCTGGAGATTTTCCAAAAAAGAAATCAAGCTCCGCTTCTTGGCGGGAAAGCTGACCGTGATCCGCCAGTTTGACGGCAAAAATCCAAAGACGCTCGCCGAGATAGCGATCAAGGATATTGAAACGATCAAATCCTACGAGGACGCGGACACCGCTCTTTTACAGGGCAAGCGCGTGATCCGCGCGCTGAAGGGCGAAAGCGTCTACGGCGCATATCTCACCGTGTTCGGCAATACCGCCCTTTTGTTTGAGACAAACGAAAAGGCGCTGAAGATCCTCAAATATTACGGCGGCGTTCCCCGCTGACCGAAAATACATTTTGATAAAGGAGTTCCTTTATGTTATCCGAGAACGTGGGCGAAATCCCCGCAAAGAAAACATGGACACCCGCCGATCACCTGTTGTCGGTCGCCCTTGACGTAGGAGAGTTGCTCCTTCAAAGCGGAGCGGAAATCCGACGGGTGGAGGATACGGTAGAACGAATCTGCCGTGCCTACGGTGCCATTCACGTAGAGGTATTCGCCATCATTTCCATGCTGAACGTGCAGATCCATATGCCCGACGGAAGCCATTCCACACAGATCCGCCGCGTCTATGAGACAAGCACCGACCTGTTCAGTCTGGAGCTTTACAACGACATCTCCCGCAATATCTGTAAAAATACCCCTCCCTTGGAGCAGGTGGACGAAATGCTCCGCAAGGCAAAGAAAAAAAAGCCCTATCCCAAGTGGGTGGCGAGCTTTCTTGGCTCTATGTTTGCCGCGGGAGGCTTTGCCGTCTTTTTCGGCGGCACCCTGATGGACGGCATCGTCGCCGCCCTGATCGGTCTTTTGATGGCGCTCGTTACCCGAGTTGAGGTCAAGCGGATCAATTTTCTCGCCAAAACCCTGATCAATGCGTTTCTGGCGGGAACCCTTGCCTGCCTCGCGGTGGCGGTGGGCTTTGGAAACAACGCGGGCATGATCATGATCGGAACCATTATGCTTCAGATCCCCGGCGTGGCGTTCAGCGCCGCCTTGCGCGATCTTCTTTGCGGAGACGTGCTGGCAGGCTCCCTGAAAACCGTGCAAGCCATTCTGTCCGCCCTAATGATCGCCTTCGGCTATCTGCTTGCCATGCTCATGATGCGGGGGGTGATGTGATGTATTTGACTCTCGAATTTTGGATCCAAATGCTGACCGCCGTGATCGGAACCATCGGCTTCTCCCTCATCTTCCGCGTTCGGCTGATTCATCTGCCCTTCGTGGCGATCGGCGGTCTTTTGACCTACTTCGTCTACTATTCCTTGGAGCAGATCGGCTGGAATCTGTTTCTGATCTCCTTTTTGGGCGCGGTAGCAGGCGCGGTCTATTCCGAGTTTGCCGCCAGACTTCGCCGCGCGCCCGTGATCGTATTCGTCCTTCCCTCCATGGTCCCCATCATTCCGGGAGGCGCTCTTTACCGCTCCATGGATGCCCTGATCAATAAACGCTACGAGTCCCTTTTCGATAATTTCGGCGGAACCGTCAGCATCGGGCTGGGCATGGCGGGCGGCATCGTCGCCGTATCCGTTATGGCGGCAGTCATCGTGGGAATCAAGGAGCAGATAAAAGCAAAAAAGGGGTGATCGCTTCCCTCTGAGAGGCAGATCTCCCGCAATAAAAAAAGAGAACCGACGGGCTTGCGCCGCGTCGGTTCTCTTTTTATCGATTTCCTCAGACCTTAAACATCATATCGCCGTAGGTGGGAAGAGGCCAATACTCGGAGGAGGTCATCGTCTCCATCTCATCCACCAGCTTGCGAAGCTTATCCATGGCGGGAAGCACCAGATCGCGGTATGCCTCGGCTCTCGCCATCACACCCGCGGTCTTTGCCGCCTTTGCCTCCGCCTTTTTCAGCTTTCCGAGGGCATCGTAGGTCCTTGCGTTCAGATCGGACAGCTTCATCAGAATGTCCTCCTCCACCGCGCAGGAAATACCCGAAAGCACCGCGCGCTTGGCGACGGCGGTATTCGCCACCTCTCCAAGGTACGCGTTGACGGCGGGAATGATATCGCGGCTTGCCATTTCGATCATGGTCAGCGCCTCGATATTGACGATCTTCGCGTAGTTCTCCAGAAGGATCTCCTTGCGGGATTCGATCTCGGTTTTGCTCATGACCCCGTGAGCCGAGAAGAGCTTCACGTTCTTTTCATCGTCAAAGCGGTCATACGCCTCTACCGAGCTTCTCAGGTTCAGAAGTCCGCGCTCCTTTGCCTCCTTCTCCCACTCCTCGGAATATCCGTTTCCGTCGAAAATGATCCGCATATGCTTTGCGAAGGTATCCTTCAGGATCTTCGCCACCGCCACGTCCAGATCCTCCGCGTCGTCCAGAATATCGGCAAACTGACGGAAGCTTTCGGCAACGGCAGTATTCAGCACGATATTAGGCATGGCGATATTCTGGGAGGAGCCAAGCATACGAAATTCAAACTTGTTGCCCGTAAATGCCAAGGGCGAGGTACGGTTTCGGTCGGTGGTGTCCTTGCGGAAGGTAGGAATGGAGGGAATACCCAAATCCATAATGCCCGCGCCCGCCGCTTTATAGGCAGTTCCGTCCACAATGGATCGAATGATCTCGTCCAGCTCCTCGCCAAGGAAGACCGATACGATGGCGGGGGGCGCCTCATTGCCGCCCAGTCTGTGGTCGTTGCCCGCGTGAGCCACCGAAATGCGGAGAAGATCCTGATAATCGTCCACCGCCTTGAGGATCGCCGCCAGAACCAGAAGGAACTTTACGTTCTCCGAGGGTGTCTTTCCAGGATCCAGCAGATTCTTTCCGCCGTCGGTAGAGATCGACCAGTTGTTGTGCTTGCCCGAGCCGTTCACACCCGCATAGGGCTTTTCATGGAGCAGGCAAACCAGTCCGTGCTTCTCGGCGATCTTCTTCATGTATTCCATGATGAGAAGGTTCTGATCCACCGCCATATTGGTATTGGCATAGATCGGCGCCAGCTCGTGCTGTGCGGGAGCCGCCTCGTTGTGCTTGGTCTTGGAATTGATCCCAAGCGTCCAAAGCTGCTCGTCCAGCTCCGCCATAAAGGCGCTGATACGGGACTTTAAGGGACCAAAATAATGATCCTCCAGCTCCTGACCCTTGGGCGCAGGCGCGCCGAAGAGGGTTCTTCCCGTAAATTGCAGATCCTTTCTCAGATCATACTTTTCCTTGTCGATAATAAAATATTCCTGCTCTGCGCCCACGGTGGTATGTAACCGCTTGGAGGAGGTATCTCCGAAATACCGAAGCACGCGAAGTCCCTGCGCGCTGACCGCGTCCATGGAGCGGAGCAAGGGGGTCTTGGTATCCAGCGCCTCGCCCGTATAGGAACAGAACGCGGTGGGAATATACAGAGAGCCGTCCTTCACGAACGCATAGGACGCGGGATCCCACGCCGTATAACCTCTCGCCTCAAAGGTGGCGCGCAAGCCGCCCGAGGGGAAGGAGGAAGCATCGGATTCTCCCTTAATCAGCTCCTTGCCCGAAAATTCCATCACGACCTTGCAGCTTCCCACGGGGGAAATAAAGGAATCGTGCTTTTCGGCAGTCACACCCGTCAAGGGCTGGAACCAATGGGTATAGTGCGTTGCTCCCTTTTCGATTGCCCAGTCCTTCATGGCGTTCGCCACCACGTCGGCAACCGACGCGTCAATGGTCCTGCCCGTAGCAATGGTCTTCGTCAGAGACTTATAGACCTCCTTGGGCAGCCGTTCCCGCATCACGTCGTCGTTGAACACCATACAGCCGAAAAATTCCGAAACTTTTTTGGTCATATTTTTTACCTCGTTTGTTTGATAACAATAATTATATACCACTTGCGTGTAAATTGTCAAGTATTTTTTATTCGCCCGATGCCGACTCCGCCTTCTTTTTGAAATATGCCTCCATGACCCTCGCCACGGGCGTTGCGGCTCTCGTACCGATCTCACCCTCCTCGAGAACGCAGGTCACCACGATCTGGGGATCATACAGAGGAGCGAAGCCCGTAAAGAGCGCGTTATCCACCTTTCCGTCCACCTGCGCCGTACCCGTCTTTCCGCCCACGGTCACGGGGACGTTCCGAAAGGTTCGGGAAAGGACCTCGCTTTCCGAAACCACCTGTCGCATTCCCTCGATCAAAAGATCGTACGTGCTTTTTGAAAAGCTCACCTGATCGGCAACCGAGGTTTGATAGGCGCTGACCGTATCCCCCGCATAGAAGGTGCGGACCGAATCCAGAATGTGGGCGTTATATCGGGTTCCCCCGTTGACGATGGAGGAAAGATACACGCTCAGCTGCAGGGGAGAATATCCGTGGGTTGCCTGTCCGATGGCGGCTTGCATATCGTTAGCAAGATCTCCGTCCTCCGCCGCCGTCCCCTTGATCTCTCCAAGCTCGATGCCCGTAGAAACGCCAAGTCCTAAACGGCTCGTATATTGCGTGGCGGAGCGAACGCCCATGATCTCTCCCAAATGATAGAAAAAGACGTTGCAGGAATCCCGTATGGCATCCACCACGTCGGATGCGCCGTGAGTACCCAAGCAATTCAAGCCCATATAGGTATGATCGCAGAAATAGGAGGAGGCTGCATCGATATTTCCCGTCTCCAAGGCGGCAAGCGCCATTCCGATCTTATAGGTGGAGCCGGGGGCATACTTACCGTTCATGGCTCGGTTCACCCAAGGCTTGTTTTCGTTGGAATACAGAGAATCCACGTAGGACTGACTTTCAAATTTCGTCAGGTCATAGGTAGGATAGGAGGCAGAGGCGAGAACCGCTCCGCTGTTGGGATCCAGCACCGTAATCGCGCCTGCCTCGGAGGTCCCGATGGATTCCACGCTTGCCGCAAGCCCTTCCTCGGCGGCAATCTGCAAATCGATATCGATGGTCAGATAAATGTCCTTTCCGCTGACGGGCGCGGGATCGTAATAGCTGTCGATCATCCGTCCCTCATCGTCATACCGAACCACCTTTTTGCCGTCCTGACCGTGCAGCCATTCCTCAAAGGCGGCCTCCACACCCGAGGTCCCTACCAGCGCGTCCAAGGAGTATCCAAGGGAGAGATAGTAGTCCTTCGTCTCGGCGGTGATCTTTCCCACGCGTCCCAAAATGTGGGACGCAATACCGGGATAGCAATAGACCCGCTCGCTTCGAAGAACGAACACTACGCCCTCCACGTTGATCTCCTCCAAGAGGTTGATGACCTCCATGGGAACGCTCTCGGCAACGGTATAGGACGCGTAGGAGCCAAAATCCACGCGCTCCATCTCGTAGTATAGGCGAATCAGATCGGTGATCTCCTCGGCGGTATACAGCTCGTCCGACAGCGAATAGCGGCTGACGAAATAGGAAACCACGTCCTCCTCGTCGGTATCCGCCTCGGAAAACTCCCTCCGCTCCAGGAATTTCACGTATTTTTTATAGATCTCCGATTCGTGATCCGAAAGGGCGGACACAAACCGAAGCTCGGGATAGGTTCCCTCAAAAATCGAATACTGCTCCGACAAACACTCCTCGTTTCCCGTACGCCGCAAAGCGTCAAGCGTCACCAACAGACCCTCGTTGATTTCGTACCGATTGTCGGGCATGGCGCCGTATTCATACACCAGATCGTAGCCCGTGGAATTTTTGACGATGGGTGTCCCGTTTTTATCGTAGATCTCTCCCCGCACCCCGGGAACGGTATAGGTACGGATATGTCCCTCCTCCACGGGCGTGCCTCCTCTTGCCTGATACACCGCAAGAACCACGATGAACGCAAGACAGACCACGAGGAAAAACGCTCCCACGGTTATATATCTTGCCCCGATATGAGAGGGACGGGGAGTGCGCCTTTTCGCAAACCGTGCCATAAAAGCTCCCTCCTCCCGTCAATAAAGAGACAGAAGAAAGACCGCGGCAAACACGGTCAGCGCGGCTGCCGTGCCAACGTTCAAAAGAACCGCCGAGAACCGACAGGATCTTGGCACGGGCAAAAGCCCCGCCTCAAAGCGCACCTTCTTTCGCTTTCGGAAGAAATAGACGAAGCCCGCCACAACGGCGGCAAGCATCAAGCCCTCGTAAACAAGGATTCCCACCATCGGAAGCATGAAGGGCGACAAAAGCGCGGACAGTCCTTCGCTGTCTCCCGCCGCCATATATCCCTCCATCTCCGCAAGAAAGGATTCCTCCATGAGAGGAGAGAGCTTTTGCAAAAGCAGAGGCGCCAGCACACCGCCCAACAGATTGATCAGCCCATGATAAATCACAACGATCCAAACTCTGCCCGTTTTCACGTAAACGACGGAAAAGATCAGACCCACCAAAAAGGCGTAGAAGAACTGGAAGAAGTTTCCGTGTACCAGCCCAAAGGCAACGGCGGAAATCACCACCGCATAGCCCTCTCCCAAGGGGAGCAGGCGGTCACAAAGGATTTTGCGGAAGAACAGCTCCTCTAAAATACAGGGAAGCACAGCAACGAAGATCAGATTGATCCACCAAGGATTTCCATCCGTGGCGATTGCTACGGGATTTTCCTGCGCCGCTCCCGTAACTCCCTCAAAAAAGGAGATGAAGAATTGCCCCACCGTGTTCCCCACGGTCATCATGGCAATGCACACGCAGAATCCGCCCACAAGTCCCCCCGCGCCCAAGGGCCGCTCCGAGGGAACTCCCCGAGGAAGTCTTCGGATCATCACGAAAAAGAGGGGAAACGCAATTCCGTAAAGAGGAATCATGGATAGGATCTGCGTCGCCAACGCATCCGAAAGCAAAGCGGGAGCGAGCCAATAGAGGAGATAGGAAAGCCCAATGCTGCTCAGATAAAAGGAAAGCATCAAGGCAAACACCGAAAAGCCAAGCACCGAAAAATAGCGTTTGGCATCCTCCTCGGAAAGGCATCCCGTATTCGGTTGTATGGAAAATTTCATCTTCTTCGTTTCATTCATTGATTTACCTCCGCTCGCCAAAGGTCCGTTTTTCCCGAAACGGAAGCATGGAAAGCTTCACCAAAAAATACAATGCCAAGGATGCCACTGCCGTAACCGCAGCCTCGGGAACCAACCGTTGTCCCACAAAGGAGGCAAGCCCCTCAAAGGAACCCGCCCAAAGATACAAAAGCGCCGAATATCCCGCCCGCAAAAGCAAGGAAGGAAGCAGCAATACCAAATACGAGCCGTATCTCGGAAGCATTTTTTCACCAAGCGCCCCCGCCACGCAAGCCACCGCCACGTAAAGCAGAGCGGAAAGCGGCGCGCCCACGCCCCCGATCGCGTCTCCCATCAATCCCGCCGCAATCGCGAATACCAAGGATGCCCGACGGGTATCCAAAAGCGAAACCGCCGTCACCGCTCCCAGCAAAAGGTCGGGAGAAGCGGGTAAGAAGCGAAGCGACGGAAAAAAGGAGGATTCCGCCGACGCCAAAATTAAAATCAAGAACCCATAGCAAAGGATCCGCCAAAGGATCTCGGGCTGAAGCAAGCGAGAGAGCGAGAAGCTCCTTCTTCGTCTTCTCATATCACGCCCCCGTCGCGTAACCGCTGATGATCATTACGCGGGCAAGGGCGGCGGGATCCGAGAAATCCACCGCGGGACGAACGGTGGCTACCAGCATACGGGCGCCCTCGTCCACGTCCAGGCTCTCTACCGTTCCCAAAAGAAGACCGGGGGGATAAAGACTCCCCTCTCCTCCCTTGGTATAGACGCAGTCGCCGATACGGATATCCGCGCCCGTCTCAATATAGATCATACGGCAAACGCCGCTTCCCGAAAGAGACGCGTTTCCCTCGGCAACGCCCTCCACGCCCGTACGGTCGGTATACACGCCAACCGAGCTGGCAGTCTGTACCACGGTTACGACCTTGCACCAGTCAAGCCCCGTTTCCTTGACGTAACCGAGAAGCCCCTCCTCGGTAATCACCGACATTTGGTTCTTCACCCCGTGAACCCGTCCCCGATTCAGGGTCAGAACGGTCACGGCGCTGCCCGTCTCACGGGCGGTCACTCGGGCGTCGGTCAGAGAAAATTCGGGATGCTCGGTGGCGATTTTCAAATAGCTTTTCAGCCATTCGTTTTCCGCCCGCAAAACCTCGTTTTCTCTGGATTCATTTTCCATGTCGGCAAGAGCCGTCCTCAGCTCCTCGTTCTCTGCCATCAGATCGTCATAGCGGGTAAACGCGCCCACAAAGCCGTCTACCGCCGCCCCGATCTTGTTTCCGCACCACACGAAGGGCGTAGAAACCGTCTTTACCGCGCTGCGTAAGGGAGCGGGCAAGCCAATCGCGCCAAGAATGGCAGTCACGGCGATCAGCCCCGCCATCAGCAGAACCGACACGATGAAAAACCTTGATTTCAGAAATTTCATAAATTTCCTTTCTCCTCATCCAATTCGACGCTTGCCCGTCAACGCTCGCGGAAGCGAAGGATCTCTCCCGACTCCGCGCCGCTGTCAATAATGCGAAGCATTCCCATGCAGACATTCTCCATCGGTCGCCTTGCGATCCGCGCTCTCATTCCGATGCGATCGCCGATCAAGGCGGCAAGACCCGGCAGCAGCGCGCCGCCGCCCGTCAGCACCAAGCCGAAATCGTAAAGGTCGGAGGAGATCTCGGGAGGCGTGCTCTCCAAGGTCCTGCCGATCGCCTGCAAAATCTGCTCCAAGGCAGGCTCGACCGCCTCGCGGATCTCGCTCGTATGTACGTCCATCATCACGCCCATTCGCCGCGCCAGATGCATTCCGCTGACCGTCATGGATCCACGGTCCACCGAGGAATGCGCCGAACCGATCCTCAGCTTCAGCTCCTCGGCGGTAGCCTCTCCGATCAAGACCCCGCGAGTGTCGCGAAGATAGGACACGATCGCCTCGTCCAGCTCGTCTCCCGCGATCCGCAGAGATTGGGAAGCCACCACGCCGCCAAGGCTGATGACCGCCACCTCGGTGGTTCCGCCGCCGATGTCCACGATCATGGTTCCCTTGGGTCCGCTCACGCGGAGTCCCGAGCCAAGCGCCGCCGCGATGGGCTCCTCCATCAGCGCCACCCGTCTGGCTCCCGCCTCAAAGACCGCATCCTCAATGGCTCGCTTTTCCACCTCGGTCACGCCGAAGGGAACGCTTGCCACCACCAAGGGACGGCTAAAGGTGGAAATCGCGCCGATGCTCTTAAAATAGTTCCGAAGCATACCCGCCGTTACGTCCGCGTCGGTAATCACGCCGTCCTTCAAGGGACGGAAGGCAAGAATCCCACGGGGGGTTCGTCCCATCATGCGCTTGGCTTCGCCGCCCTGCGCGATGATCTCACGGGTTTCCTTGTCGATGGCAACCGCCGAGGGACAACGGATCACAATTCCCTCGCCCCGCATACAGATCAGCGTGTTCGCCGTGCCAAGATCGACACCGATCACCTTCGCCATAGCCGATATGCTCCTTTCTTTCGTATTTTTTACCGTCCGAAGAATTTATGCCCTCGGATATTCCCCCATACATTCGAACCATAAACGGTTCAGGGCGTTCATGGGAAGCCCCACCACGTTAAAATAGCATCCGCGAATACCTCGGACCCAGCGTGAAAAATCGCCCTGAATCCCATAGCTTCCCGCCTTGTCATCGCTGTCGCCCGTGGCAACGTAACGTTCAATTTCCTCTTGCGGAATGGGATCCACCGCCACCTCCGTTACCTCGAAGGAAGAATGGGTCACACCGTCCACCGTCAACGCAATCCCCGTAATCACACGGTGCGTCTTCCCAGAAAGCTCGGAAATCATGCGAACCGCGTCGGCGCGGTCCACGGGCTTCCCAAGGATTTCCCTATCGGTCGCCACCACCGTATCGGCGGAAACGACCACCACCGTCTCTCCCGCCAAGGACTTTTCCAAGGCATCGGCAACCGCTCTTCCCTTTCGCCTTGCTAGCTCCTCGGCATAGGCGCAAGGGTCGCGAAGCTCGCAATGCTCGTCCGCGTGGGCGGGCAAGATTTCAAAGGGCAATCCAAGACCCGCGAGAAGCTCTTTTCTTCTGGGAGATTCGGATGCCAAAATCAATCGAATCGACATAATTTTTCCTGTTTTCTTGACAAAATTTCAAAAAATGGCAACACCATACCATTATCCAGTATAATTATAGCACAAGCCCCTCCCTTTTGCAAGTATTATTCTGTATATTAATATATAATATTTATAAAACGAATATCGCAAAAAAGGAGCGGAAGGCCGTAGCCCTCCGCTTCTCTTTTTTAGAAATTAATATTCATACTCCTCGCCATTCACAAAAACTTTTCCGTTAGAGACGCAGGAATCACACAAAATCGCAGATCCTTGTCCGTAAGCATCGCCAAAAAATGGCTCATAGCTTTCATCCGGCTCTTGCGTCATGCTAATCGAGCCGTTAAACGAACAATTTTTAGCGATAGTAGGTGCCGTATCTATATTGGATTCGAAAATATGTGCGTTATCAGAGCCGAAGGAAATAAGATCTCCCTCAATTCGGCATCCATCCAAAAGAATATTGCCTGCATCTTTCATAAACAGCTTTGACGAATTCTCAACCAAAACGTTTTTCAATACAACGTCTTTCATGTAACCTTCCAAGCATTTAAACATGGCTCCGCCCGACAAGCTGAGATTACGGATCTCATACCCGTTTCCGTATAAAACGCCGTAAAAATCATAGGGCTGCCAGTCAAAGCCGAAAAGATCAATATGGTTCACCAGACGGTAAGCCTTTCCCCATTCCATGTTTTGTAGCTGTTCCGCCGTGCTGATATCAATCACCGTAGAATATTGCGCGCCGAGGCATACGTAGCCATCCGCTGCCGCCCTATTCTTTAAATCAATGGAGAGCTCTCCCTCTCCCGAATCCACAACGACCTTGCAATTATATGGCAGTAAAACTCCTGTCACCCGAAATCCCATGTCCGTCGAGCCACCGTAAGATGCGCCCGTCAGTGATTGAAGTGACGCATTAAACGGACACTCCACCGTATACGTAGTCTCGTTGATCTTCGTAAGAGCAGGATTGCTCACTCCGGAAAAATATCCTTCCAATCGCCTCAAATCATATCCTTCCGATCCCTTAAAGGTCAGCGTAAGAAGGATCCGATCTCCGACATGGTATTCCCCGTTGCCGAAAAGCTCAATGCTTTCCAACCAAATTTCTCCCACCACAATCATGGAGATATCCGAGGTATAGGAAAGATCCTGTGTAAAATCGATGTCCTGACAGGTATAAGAAATCTTCTCGCAAGCAAGAATCTCCTTGCCTCCGTTTGATACCGTAGTATAGGTTGCCAGATAATAGGTATCGTTTACCTTTTGGAGAGTTACGTCCACCCCATTGATTCTTAATTGATTTAATTTCACACCGTCGGGATTTTGAAGCAAAATCTTCAGGTCAACCGATTCACCCACGTCAATGATTTTGTCCTCGCTTGTAGGATTTTTGAGTTGTACCGACTGAATAACGATCGGTCTTGCTGCGGTAACCAACGGAAGCTCCGAGCATTCCGTTTTTACCCCCCATCCCTCATTCAGATCGTATTCATAAGAAATCCTGACCACGTATGTAGTTACAGAATCCAGATCTCCAAAGCTTCTCACGCTTGCGTCCGCAGCCGTCGCCACGACGGTTCCGTCCTTCAAAAGCTCGATTTTCTTGACTGCTCCTATATTGTCAGCGTCGGTCTCGGTCAGCGCAAAGGATACGCTCCCCTCTGTAGCCTCTCCCCTTGTGATCGTATAAACGGGAGTTGCTTTTGCCACGGTTTTGATCAACTTCTCTGACGTTTTGGTCCGCAAACCCTCGCCGTCGTTCAGGTCGTAGGTATAGGTCACGCAAACCGTATAGAGGTTGTTCGACAGAAGATTTTCGAATCCTCGCACGCTCACGTTCTCGGCAACCACGGGGGAAACCCATCCGTGAAGCAGCTCGATCTTCGTAATCGAGCAAAGTCCGTCGGGATCGGTCACCGTCAGTTCAAAGTCAATGCTCGTTTGATCCGAGTCTCCCTCAATGGCAACCGCGGGAATCGCCTTCGCCTCGGTTTTGATCAGCTCCTCCGACGTTTTGGTCTGTACGCCCTCGCCATTGTTCAGGTCGTAAGTGTACGTTACGCGAACCGTATAATCGTTATTGGACCAAAGCCCACCAAACGAACGCGCGTCCACGTTCTCGGCAACCAAGGGTTCGTCCTCGCCGTGAAGCAGCTCGATCTTTGTAATTGAGCAAAGTCCGTCGGGATCGGTCACCGTCAGCTCAAAGTCAATGCTCGTTTGATCCGAGTCTCCCTCAACGGCAACCGCGGGAGCGGTCTTTCCCTTCGTGGTAAACGTTTCGTCAATCTTCTTCTCTCCCTCGCCGTCACGGTAAACGATCTCCAAGCGGTAGGCGTGTCCGCTGAGCAATCCCTCCGCCGCGCGGGCATCCGTCAAAAGCTCCTTAACAAGAGTCTCGCCGTCATAGATCTTTACGGAGAGAATTTCTTTTGTTGGGTAATCCTCCCTCCATACCGTCTCGAAGGAAATATTCTCCTGCCCCGCCGTTAGATTCTCGATCGCCAAGGCATCCTTGGTACGAATTTTTCGTTCCCAAACGACGATGCCTCCCTGCTCGGGCAGGGCAACCTGCAAAACCATTCGGTACTCGGTATCCAGGGAAAGTCCGTCAAAGGTCACGGTCGTTCCCTCGATGATATCCGTTAAGGAAATATCCTCCTTCGCAATCCTCTCGGTTCCCTGAAAAAGAACCGCGCGAACGTTGGCTCCCGACAGAGCAAACAGAGTGATCTCATCCTCCATTTTAAAGCTTGCGCTGACGCTGTAAAAGCTCGACACAGGCTCGGTTGCGCTCCAAGTGGGAATTTCCTTTTCATAAACGCCTACCCGTACGGTACGGTCTCCGTCCATGCGAACGTCCTTGATCTCGGTTCCGTCCACGTACTTGATCGCGTCAATGGTAAATTCCTCGATTCCCAGCTCGCTGCCCACCTGCTGCTTGAGCACCAGATTTTCCATATCCGAGCCTTCCTCGAACATATAGGAG
>JAZOQX010000016.1:0-15116 GCA_045656325.1 Eubacteriales bacterium | reverse complement strand
GGCTTGCAACCGTTACTATGACGCGTTGCCCTCTATCGTCGAGGAGTACATGGACAAGGTAAACGAGAAGATCGGTACCGACTACAAGCTCTTCAACTACTACGGTGCGCCCGATGCCGATCGCGTAATCATCGCAATGGGCTCGATCTGTGACGTTGCCGAGGAGGTAATCGATTACCTCACCGCCAAGGGCGAGAAGGTCGGTCTCGTTAAGGTTCGCCTTTACAGACCCTTCGTTGCCGAGAAGCTGATCGAGGCAATTCCCGCAACCGCAAAGAAGATCGCAGTGCTTGACAGAACCAAGGAGCCCGGCTCTCTGGGTGAGCCTCTGTACCTCGACGTGGTCACCTCCCTCGCACAGGGCGGCGTTTCCGCGAAGATCGTCGGCGGCCGCTACGGTCTGGGATCCAAGGATACTCCTCCCTCCTCTATCTTCGCAATTTACGACGAGCTGACCAAGGACGCTCCCAAGAACGGCTTTACCATCGGTATCGTAGACGACGTAACAGGCACCTCTCTGGAGGAGAAGCCCGCTCCCGATACGGCTGCCGAGGGAACCATCGCTTGTAAGTTCTGGGGTCTGGGCGGAGACGGAACCGTCGGCGCGAACAAGAACTCCATCAAGATCATCGGCGACCACACCGATAAGTTCATTCAGGCATACTTCCAGTATGACTCCAAGAAGACCTCGGGTATCACCATCTCCCACCTGCGCTTCGGTGATAACCCCATCAAGTCTCCTTACTACATCAACAAGGCAAACTTCGTTGCCTGCCACAACTCCGCATATCTGAAGAAGTACGATATGATCAGCGACGTAAAGCCCGGCGGAACCTTCCTGCTTGACTGCGCTTGGAGCGTAGACGAGCTTGACGCAAATCTGCCCGAAAAGGTAAAGGGATACATCGCGAACAACAATATTCGCTTCATCATTATTGACGCTACCACCATCGCAACCAAGCAGATCGGTAACGCAAAGGTTAAGAACACCGTTCTTCAGTCCGCATTCTTCTCCTTGGCAAACATTCTTCCCAAGGATGAGGCAATCGGCTACATGAAGAAGGCAGCCTATAAGTCCTATATCAAGAAGGGACAGGCAATCGTTGACCTGAACTACGCCGCAATCGACGCGGGTGCTGATGCATACGTTGAGGTACAGATCCCCGAGGCATGGAAGAACGCAGGCGTGGATGCTCCCAAGCCCGCATTCCAGAGCCCCCGCGCAGATCTCACCAAGTTCGTAAACGACGTGGTAACCCCCGTGAACGCAATGGCAGGCGATAAGCTTCCCGTTTCGGCATTCACCGAATACGTGGACGGTACCTTCCCTCAGGGCTCTACCGCTTCCGAGAAGCGCGGCGTTGCCGTATCGGTTCCCTCTTGGAACCCCGATGCCTGCGTTCAGTGTAACAACTGCGCGTTCGTATGTCCTCACGCTTGTATCCGTCCCTTCGCAATGACCGAGGAGGAGGCAGCAAACGCTCCCGCCGCTACCAAGTTCACCGCGAAGCCTGTGATCAAGACCAACTACAAGTTCACCATGGCAATCTCTCCCGCAGACTGTATGGGCTGTACCCTCTGCGTAAAGGCTTGTCCCGTCAACAACAACCCCAAGATGGGCAACGCCATCGAGATGGTTCCCGCCGCTACGCAGGCAGACCAGCAGGCTCCTTGGGACTACGCGGTTGCGAACGTTTCCGAGAAGACCGAGCTGATCAACAACACCGTCAAGGGCTCTCAGTTCAAGCAGCCTCTGCTTGAGTTCTCCGGCTCCTGCGCGGGATGCGCCGAGACCTCTTACGCGCGTTTGATCACGCAGCTCTTCGGTGAGTCCATGTATATCTCCAACGCAACGGGATGCTCCTCCATCTGGGGCGGCTCTGCTCCCGCAACTCCCTACACGGTCAACCGTGAGAGCGGACGCGGTCCCGCTTGGGCAAACTCCCTCTTTGAGGATAACGCAGAGCACGGGTTGGGTATCCACCTCGGACAGAAGACCATCCGCGAGAAGTTGATCCGCAAGGTCACCGAGATGGCTACCTCCGAGAAGGCATCCGACGAGTTCAAGGCTGCCGTTGACGCGTTCATGGCAACCAAGGACAGCTCCAAGGCAAACGTTGGGCCTACCAAGGCGCTGCTCGCAGAGCTGGAGAAGGCTGCTGCCGCAGGCTGCCCCGTGGCTCCCGAAATCCTCGCTGAGAAGACCTACCTCGGCAAGAAGTCCACTTGGATCTTCGGCGGAGACGGTTGGGCATACGATATCGGCTTTGGCGGTTTGGACCACGTGATCGCTTCGGGCGAGGACGTCAACATTATGGTATTCGATACCGAGGTTTACTCCAACACCGGCGGACAGGCATCCAAGGCATCCAATATCGGACAGGTAGCTCAGTTTGCCGCCGCAGGTAAGGCAATCGGCAAGAAGGATCTGGCGCAGATCGCCATGTCCTACGGCTACGTTTACGTGGCTCAGGTCGCAATGGGCGCGGATATGAATCAGCTCCTCAAGGCTCTGACCGAGGCTGAGGCCTACAACGGACCCTCTATCATCATCGGCTACGCTCCCTGTGAGATGCACGGCATCAAGGGAACCATGCAGAACTGCCAGCTCGAAATGAAGAAGGCGGTTGAAGCAGGCTACTGGCAGATGTTCCGTTACGATCCCACCAAGACCGAGAACAAGCTGACCATCGACTCCAAGGAGCCTACGGCAAGCTACGTTGACTTCATCAAGTCCGAGAACCGTTACGCCCGTCTGGTACAGACCTTCCCCGAGAAGGCAGCAGAGCTCTTTGAGCGCGGCGAGGCGAACGCAAAAGCGAAGTACGACAGACTCCAGAAGATGACCGAGCTTTACAAGTAATTTCACATTACGGCAAATATGCCCCGTGCCAAATGGCACGGGGCGTTTGCTTTTCTTTTGCCATTTACAAAACAAAAGAAGACATTTTTTTGCTTTTTTATGCTTTGGATTGACAAATCCGTCCGTTTATGCTATAATTCCTTCGATTCTATATAAAGGAGACTGCTATGATCGCAACCATTACCGCTACGCTCAACCCTATGCTTCTGCTCTTCTTTTGCATCGCGTTGGGCTTTGTGTTACATAAAACAAGGATCCTGCCCGATTCCGCGGGACAGGTCATGGCAAAGCTGGAAAACTGGGTATTCTGCCCTGCTCTGACCTTTAGCACCATGGTAACCTTCTGTACGCCCGCTACCGTCAGCACCCACGCCTTGAATATCTGTTTGGCTGCCATCGCCCTTGCCGTGGCGATCGGTATAGCGGCCCCTCTGGCGAGAGTGTTTGTCAAAAAGAAAAGCCCCGAGCGGGGTGTCTATGCCTACGCTCTGGCATTTGCCAACAGCGGCTACATGGGCGACCCTCTCGTACAAATGATCCTCGGCGACTCCATGCTTGCCTATTATAAGCTCTACTGTCTCCCTCTCACCATCGGCATCTATACCTGGGGACTGAGCAATCTGGTTCCCGACGGGGAGAAAAAAAGCAATCCGCTCAAGAAGATCATGAACCCCTCCACCATCGCCCTGTTCGCGGGCATTGCGGTAGGTCTTTCGGGGGCGGGGGCTTATATGCCGACCTTCATATCCTCCGCGCTGAACTCCCTCAAATCCTGTATGGGTCCCGTCGCCATGCTTTTGGCGGGCTTCACCATCGCGTCCTATAACGTGGGAGAAATTCTGAAAAACAAAAAGGTGTACGTAGCCACCCTTCTCCGCCTCACCCTGCTTCCCGCCATCATCGTGGCTACCCTCTTCGGTGCCAAGGAGCTTCTCAGCCTTTGGTGGAACGTAAGCATTGGCAACAGCGTTCTATTTCTTGGCTTCTTCTCCACCGCATCGGCGCTGGGACTCAATACTATCGTATTTCCGGAGGCATACGGCGGAAATCCAAAAACAGGTGCCAGCATGGCGCTCATCTCCCATACCCTTTGTATCCTATCCATTCCGCTCATGTACGCGCTGATGACACTGATCTTCGGTCCGTGTCAGATCCTATAAAAAAGTCCCGTCTTCCCCTGCGGCTCGTCCTTACGGACAGGGCGCATTCGAAGACGGGATTTCTTTGTTTAAAATATCACGGATACGATCAGGTCCCAGCCCGACATACACATAAGAGCCAAGCACATGGTAACCAGTCCGATCACGTTGAGGGTCGATATCTTTTCCTTTAAAAAGATGCACGAGCAAATGACGCTCAGCACTAACATTCCCGAGCTGTCAAAGGTGTAAAGGATCGCCAGATCCATCATGCCGATCAGCGCCGTCAAAAGGAAGAGTCCCGCCACGACGACAGCCGAGCATAAAATCAAATAAAAGGCAGAAAGCTTGGTTTGCTTCATGACCGAGAAAAACGATCTCTTTTGTTGAATTGCCAGCCGAAGGGCAGCGATCAACACGGCAACGCCAAAGATCACCGCCAGCATTTCCTCCTTTTCCTCAGCACCCGTCACCTCCTGCTGAATGTTCAACAGGCTGCCGTAAACGCCGTTCGCGATTCCCAAGGCAAAGGACGCGATCCAAAATCCCTTTTTGCATTCGGTCTCCTCGCCATCCTTTTTGGAGATCATGTAGACCGAGCCCAGCACCGCAAGAATACAAACGATCTGCACGGGCGAGATCGGGTCGCCGAAGATCAGCGCCGCCGAAAAGATGGGAATGATAATGGCTCCCGAGATCTGGAACACCATCATCACCGAATAAGGACCTCTTTGAACCGACTTCATAATGGATTCGTTATAGACCACCATGGCAATACCGCCAATTACACCGAACACAAGGGTCTGCCACGATATATCAAACCGAAAGCCGCTGACCGCGAAGGAGGCTGCCACCACGAAAAGTCCGCTGACAATGGTAAAGGCGGGAGCCGCCATTTCGGGACTTCCGGGGAAGCGATCGGAATACAGCCGCGTCAAAAAGGACTGCAGCGTATAAACCAATATCATCAAGAACAAAAACAACCAAGACATATTTTATGTATCTTTTCTCACTTTCTGTATTTTGCGCGATTTTCGGCAAGCACACGGTCACGCTCCATGGACCGAACCCTTCTCATCGCCTCCACCGTGGCGATCCACGTCCGCTCGGGACGGTCGGCGCGATAGTCGTTGGACTCTCCTCCCGCATAGCTCCAGGAAAGGATGCACCGCGCGCCCGCGTCATACGCCGCCTCGGTGGCTTCCACGATCTCCTCCTCCCGTCCCGCGGGAACGGCATAGGTCTGGATCCACACGTTATGATCCTTTTGGTATTCGCCCGTGATCTCCATCATTTTCTTGGTATAGTTATAGACGTATTCATAGGGCTGCTTGTAGCGGTTGCGGCTGTACCAATAGGGATCAACTCCCAGATTGTCCATATGGGGAAGCGCCGCGACCTCGCGGACGGCATCCAGCATATTCAGATATTCGCCGGGCATAAAGCAGCAGGTATTCCGAATACCGAGGGTTGCGGCGTAGTCGGTAACCACGCGGAAGAAATTCACCATGGTATCCTTGCGAAATTCAGCCACCTGCTCGTCGGCAAGAAGCGGCATGGACCGTCCGTATTTTTCCTCGAACAGCCTTTTGCATCGGGGACAGCAGCAGGTATATGCCTCTCCCGTTCCGTCGGCAAGCGCCCGCTTCGGCAGACAGGGCTCGTCCCAGAACACGGTTTTCGCTCCCATTTCCGCCACGGTATCCAGCCAATCCTTGGCAAACTGATGAAAATCGGGATTGTTGTAGCAAACCATCTTGGGGTGCATTTCCCCATTGCTGAAGATCATATGCCCATCGGGATGGTAGCAAAGGAAGTGAGAGGAATCTCCCGGCGCGCCCGCCATTCCCCAGTTGTCCACCCAGACCTCCATTCCAAGGTCCTCCGTCATACGGAACACGTCCGTCAAGGGCTTCTTGTGACGTGTCCAGTCGATATGGGAGAGCATATGTACCACCACGTCCATATCGGCACGGGCGATCTGCTCCAGATCGTATTTGGCGTGAGACGGCATACGGTTTCCGTGATAGGCAACGCCCGTCAACAGGCTTCTTTTACTCATAGCGCAGCATCCTTTCTTTTTCTTTGTCATTCGTTTAGTTAGATTATAGCAAACAATTCTCCCCATTTCCATGAAGGATTCATAAGACAATTTGAAATATCCATAAGATTCTTTTTCTTTTCTTCAAAAAAGGGGTTGTATTTTATTGATTTTCATGATACAATACAGAAAAGCATGAAAAAAGGAGACACCAAGGATGCCAAGCTCAAAGGCAGAAGAGCTGCTTCACGATTTTCACCTGCTGACACACCTGAATATTGCCCTGTACGACGAGCAGTTTCGTTGCGTTTGCAACATTGCCGATCAAGCATCCTACTGCTCCGTCATTCACAAGTCCAAGCTCTGCTTAGATCGTTGTATCCGCTCCGACGCGCGGATGCTGGTTCAGGCAAAGCAGACCCGCTCCCCCCAGATCTATTCCTGCCCCTACGGACTTTGGGAGGCGATCTTTCCCATTTTAGACGGGGACCATATTCTCGGCTATCTTTTTGTGGGACCCGCAATCTATCCCGAGCACGCGGGTCATCTTCAGGGGCTGTATGGGCTGGTCCTTTCCGATGCCCCCGAGATCAGCCTCTCCGCCCTTATAGACGGGGCGCGCTCCTTGGTCTGCCATACCCACGAGGAAATGGACGCCGCAGAGCGTTTCCTATCTCTTTTGGCATCCCACCTCTCCGCCAACCGCTTGGTTTCCTCCAGCCGACAGACGCTGGGCTACCTCATCAAGCAGTACGTGCGGAAAAATCTAAAAAAGAAGATCACGCTCTCGGATATCAGCCAACGGCTCCATTGCAGCACCGTGACCCTCACCGAAAACTTTCGGAGAGAGTTTGGCATGACCATTATGCAATACGTGCAGGAGGAGCGCATGAAGCTCGCCCGCGAGCTTCTGTCAAGCACCGCGCTCTCGGTCACCGACATTGCCGACCGCTGCGGCTTCCCCGACGTGGAATACTTCTCGCGTTGCTTTAAGAAGCAAGAGGGAGCCTCCCCCTCCGAATGGAGGAAAAGCAAGGGAACCCCTCGTTAAGACAAATATATACATAACATAAACTGCCCCGATTTGTACCGAGTACAAATCGGGGCAGTTCTAATCTCATAACATTCTCAATCCCCTCGGTGGTTCATGAGAAGCTCAAACAGCATTTTGTGCTTTCTGGCAACCACGTGGAGGATCATTCCGCAAACAAACAGCAAAGCGGCGATGGCAAGCAGCCCCACGCGGACGAGAAGCGCGGGAAATTCGGGGGTCAAGCCGATCCGAAAATAATCGACCAGCACGGGGATCATAAATCCGCCTCCGAGCAAGCCGAAAAGAAGCGCCCAAAAGCCAAAAAATTTCAAAGGACGGTATTCACAGAAAAGCCGAAATACCGTACCCAGCACGCGGGCGCCGTCCCGAAAGGTGTTGAGCTTGGAGGCGCTCCCTCGTGGGCGGTCCCGATAGCTTACGGGAATCTCCTTCAAAAGAAAATTCTTGTCCAAGGCGTGAATGGTCATTTCGGTCTCGATCTCAAAGCCTCGGGAAAGAACGGGAAAATTCTTCACGAACGCCCTGCTGAACGCTCGGTAGCCCGTCATGATATCCTTCACGTCGCTTTTGAAGATCCGATTGATCAGGAAACGAACGCATCGGTTTCCCGCGTTGTGAAAGGGACGCTTATTCTCTTGAAAATAGGTAGAGGACAAGCGGTCACCGATCACCATATCTACACCCTTTTGCAGTACAAGGTCGCACATTTGGCGGGCTTGCTCGGCGGGATAGGTGTCATCGCCGTCGATCATCAGATAGCAGTCCGCGTCAATGCTCCGAAACATGGAGCGAATGACGTTTCCCTTCCCCTGACGGTATTCGTACCGCACGATCGCGCCCGCCTCTCTGGCGATCTCGTCGGTCCCGTCCGAGGAGTTGTTGTCATACACGTAAATATCAGCCTCGGGAAGCGCGGCGCGAAAGTCCGACACCACCTTGGCTATGGTCACGCTCTCATTGCAGCAAGGAATTAAAACGGCAATCTTTTTTTCCACAGGTTGCCCTCCTATCTCTTGTTTAGTTCTTCAATGAATGAATGGGAGCGGGAATTCTACCTCCTCTTGCAATAAAATCAGCGCAGGAATAGGAGCTGAGCTTCATAATGGGCGCATAGCCCAGAAGTCCGCCAAACTCTACCGAATCCCCAACGCCCTTACCGTATGCGGGGATCACGCGTACCGCCGTGGTTTTGGTGTTCGCCACACCGATGGAGATCTCATCGGCGATAATGCCGCTGATGGTTTCCGCGGGCGTATCACCGGGAATTGCGATCATATCCAGACCCACCGAGCAAACGGCGGTCATTGCCTCCAGCTTCTCCAGAGAAAGCGCGCCGCACGCCACCGCGTCGATCATACCCGCGTCCTCGGAAACGGGAATAAACGCGCCCGACAGTCCGCCGACGTGGGACGACGCCATAACGCCGCCCTTCTTGACCGCGTCGTTCAGAAGCGCCAACGCCGCCGTGGTTCCGTGAGCGCCGCAACGCTCCAGTCCCATGCCCTCAAGAATATGTGCCACCGAGTCTCCCACTGCGGGGGTAGGTGCCAAGGAAAGATCCACGATTCCAAAAGGAACGCCCAATCTATCGGAAGCCTTGGTAGCAACGAGCTGTCCCATACGGGTGATCTTAAAGGCGGTCTTTTTCACGGTTTCCGCCAAGGTCGTAAAGTCACACTGTCCCACTCTCTTGATCGCGGAGCTGACGACACCGGGGCCCGACACACCGACGCTGACAACGCTCTCCGCCTCGCCAACGCCATGGAAGGCGCCTGCCATAAAGGGGTTATCCTCGGGTACGTTGGCGAAAACCACCAGCTTCGCGCATCCGATCGAATCCTTATCTCTGGTTGCGTACGCCGTTTCCTTGATGATCCGTCCCATCATTGCAACGGCGTCCATGTTGATTCCCGCCTTGGTGGAGGCAACGTTCACGGAGGAGCAAACTCGCTCGGTCTCGGTCAGCGCCTGAGGAATCGAGGCAATCAGATTTGTGGCATGATCGGTAAAGCCCTTCTGCACCAGCGCGCCGTAGCCGCCGAGAAAATTGATTCCCAGCGTATGCGCCGCCCGATCCAGCGTATGGGCGATCTTTACATAATCATCAGAAGAAAAGCGGCCGCCAACCAAGGATATGGGTGTTACCGACACACGCTTGTTGATAATCGGAATCCCCAGCTCCTTTTCGATCTCACAGCCAACGGGAACCAACCGCTCCGCCGTGCGGGTGATCTTATCATAAATACGGTCGCAAACGGTATGGATATCGTCTCCCGCGCAATCGTACAGAGAAATGCCCATGGTGATCGTTCGGATATCTAAATTCTCCTCCTTGATCATTCCGATGGTTTCCAGAATGTCATTCATGTTGATCATACTCATAGCGCACCTCAGATCTTATGCATCGAATTGAAAATGTCCTCGTGCATTGCACGGATATCCAATCGGTTTTCCTCTCCCAATTTCCGCATCTCGTCCACGAAATCGGTAAAGGGCATGGTCAGATCCTCGATCTCAATGACCATAATCATGGCAAAATATTCCTTCATAATGCTCTGAGAGATTTCGGAGATATTCGCTCCTGCCTCGGCGCATTTTGCGCTCACCTTCGCAATAATTCCCTTGGCATCGTGTCCTACAACGGTAACAACAGCTTTCATTTTTTATTTCCTTTCAAAAAAATATTCCGTCTTTTATTATAACAGAATCCTTAAAGATTTGCAATAGATTCCTCTGTTTTTTTTGATCCGCGGCAAAAAGCCGAGAAGATCCGACGGGATATGCTTTTCTTCGAAGGGATCCGTCAACGCTCAAAAAACATTTTGGCATTTCCTTTCTGTTTTTTGGCTTTTTTCCTTGACGAAAGAGCAAAAAAATGATAGAATGATTTTAATAAAAATCCCCAAACTCTCTAAACGGACAAGCCCCTGTCGCCTGCCCGTTTCCCTATTTTGATGCAGATATAAAGGAGCGCCTCATGAAACGAAGCCGCCGCTTGATGATTATAATTTTATGTTTCTCCCTTTTGGGCATTTGTATTCTTCCCAATCTGTCGGTCCATGCCGCAACCGCGCAGGATTCTCTGGCAGATGCCATTGACGATTGCAACGCGCTTTCCCCCTCCATGAGCGATAGGTCCTACGGCTTGGAGCTGAAAACGATATTGGATAACGACCGCTTGTTTACACACTACGGGGACAAGCCGGCGGATCTTGCCTTGTTGAACACCGTACGCGACGAGATCGATCCCTACGTATCCGAGATCAGCGTGCTGATTCGGAATATCTCATCGCCCGAGCAAAGCTCCCTCCAAACCAAAACCGATCTTCTGGGTCTGACCCTGAAGGGACTCTACACGGGAACGCTGGCTTGGATCTACAACTCGAACGTGGACGCTACCCTCAAAAGCATCTCCTTGACCGTGTCGGTGGAATTTGGCTCCAACTACCAGATCACAACCACGGAAATGACCGTGGGAGCCTATTACGAATATCTCCGAGACGATGCCATCGGGGGAAAATCAAACGAGTATTTCACCAAAACCCAGCCCGATGCCGTCTACCGTTATTTCACGTGGCTGTTCCGAGCCATTTATGAGGCGAAGCTCTCGCTTCTCACCCCCACCGCCCAGCAATCCCCCGTCCAACAGGAGAATATCCGAGAGATCCTCGCGGGGGCACTGACCGATATCAAGAATTGCTCCTATCAATCGGGCGTGGAGGCAGAGACCTCCGACGGTCTTCGGCTGACAGACGGAGAGGATGGCTATAACTTCCGTCAGATCTATGAAAGAACCCGCCTCGCCATCGGATTTTCCGATCTTTACGCCCTCCTCTGCCCCGATCAGACCCTCGCGCAATCCGAGGCAACGAAGGATCTGATCTCCTCTCTGTCCTCCGCCGTCCACAATTCTCGCATCAACGAGTGTGTGGAACGGATGTTGGACGGAGTCCTTATGGAATTGCAGGGAGCCAATACGGCGGGAAAATCCCACGCCTATGCCTATTTTCAATCTCTGCGGGAGCAATGCGCGGAGATATTCCGCGAAGCAAACGAAACCAATCGGTTGGTAAACGCTTCGGATCTGAGCGTCCCGTTTGCCAAGCACGAGTTTCTGCTTACGCAGGCAAGAGCGAAGGACGAGCTTTTCAAAACGCTGAGCACGCTCTTGAAAAACACCGAGCGTTATCCAGGCAATTCCCCCCAAAAGACCGCGCTGACGGAAATCGCGGATACCGCGGCATCCGCCATCGATGCCTGCGAGGACCCCTCCTCCCTCGATCTTGAAATCGTCAGAGGCAATACAAGAATGACCTTGTACGACGAATATCGGGCCGCACTGGCAGAGGGCAAGCTGCCGTATCTTACCCAAGATGAAATCCTTTTGCTGACAAATTCGCTTCTCTCGCTGCACGATCTCCATAGCTCCGCCATTCAGGAGGCCGAGGATCCGACCGCCATTGAAGCCGCCCTCGCCGCATTCCGCGACGGAACCCGAGCGCTTCTCTCTGAAGCCGCCAAAACCAGTCTGACCAAAAAGAAGGCAACCGTCCATGCCGACGTGAAGGGCTACGATTTTCTTGATACAGAGCAAAAGGAGGCGTGCTTCGCACAGTTAGAGGAGGTCACCGAAAATTCCCTGCTTGCCCTGTCCTCCGCCACCGATACCGCCTCGGTCCTCTCGATCCGAAAGCAGACCTCTTACGAGCTGGACCGTATTCATACCGATGCCGCCAAGAAGGAATACGAAGCCGCCGCAGCGCGGGCAAGGAATCGAAGGGACGAGTATTCCGACGAACAATACGAACGGCTTTTGGATATTCTCGATCAAGCCGATCAGGCGCTGAAGGAAAACGCTTCCGCCAAGGATTACCTTTCCGAGAAAGCCAAAATGCTGGATGACATAGCTCTGCTTCCCACCCTATTGGACGAAGCGTTTGAGGAGATTTCGGCAAGCAAGAACCGCTACTCCGACGAAAGCTGGAGCCTTTTGGAGAGCATCTACAATCAAGCCAAGAGCAATCTTGCCAATCCCCCCGAGGGTACGACGGCAGTTTCTCTGATCCAATCGGGCATCCTTGAAATGAAGAGCATTCGCGCAAGGATCCTCTACACGCCCGACGGGCAACTGGCAAACGACCGTCCCGCCGATTATCGGGAGGGCGATGATTACTACGGCTCGATCTCGGCTCCCAACGGACTTCCCAGCAACGGCGTTCTGACCGTCGAGCCCATCGGAAAGGATTCGGGAGACAGCGTTGCCAAGCGGATTATGCAGGCGGCAAAGGACGGAAGGATCACCGACCGAAACGGAAATGCCCTTTCAAAGGATCTGATCCGTCTGCTCAAAAACAGTAGCGTCCCCGTCGGATTTGACGTTTCCTTTACCCCCGCAGAGGACGGCACCTCCTATTCGCTGTCAGTCCTGCTTCCCAAGGGAATTTCCCTTGATCACGCCATCGGCGTGGTGCTTCTCCTTGAAGACGGAAGCGCGCAATACTATGAAATAACAAACGAAGGGCAGCTGATCCACTTTGAAACAGACCGCCTCGCCACCTATTACGTGGTCAGCGCCAACGTGGTCAATCTTCTCCCCGTGATCCTGATCCTGACCGCCGTGCTGATCGCGGAAATTGTCGTTCTCTCCATTATGTACGTAAAGAGAAGCCGCAAGAGGAGAGCGCCCATCACCATCCCCGCCATGGCTCTGGTCCCTCCCTATTTCCCCGAAAACGGATGGATCACTATTATCCTGCTCAGTATCGCCATCGTCCTCTTGGGCGGATGGATCGCCTCGATCCCGATCCTTGAGAAAATAGCGGCGAAAAAAGCAAGCCGTCCCGCCACCGAGCCAAAGGAGGAGATAAAAGAAGAGGAGCCTTGCGAGGAACAAACGGAAGCGCCTCGCGAGCTTCCCGAGGCAGAAGCGATCCTTTCCCTGCCCAAGGCAAAGGAAAGACCGTCCCTGCCCGAAGCGGATGCCGTTCCCGCCCTACCAGAGGCAGAGGCAGTTCCGATCTTACAGGGGGCAGAGCCGATCCTTTCGCTCCCCCCTGCCTCGGAGCCGATCTTCATAGATCTGGAGGAATACACGGGCAACCGCAAGGGAGAGATCAACCTCGATACGCTTTGCGCGCACTTCGAGGAAGGAGAGCAAATCACCCTGAACGACATGAAGCGAAAAAAGCTGATCTCCAAGCAGGTAGGCTCCGTCAAGGTGCTGGGAAGAGGACAGCTTGGAAAATCCCTGACCGTCATCGCGCAGGATTTCAGCGCGGAAGCAAGGGAAAAGCTGGAAGCGCAGGGCGGATACGCCATCGTCACCCACCCGTCCCCCAAATGCGCCGAGCGATCCTCCTAACCCTACATATAAGAAGCCGTTTTCGCTACCGCTTGGTAGCGAAAACGGCACACGAAAAATCCGAAATATGACTTGACAAATCAAGGGAAAAGACGTATAATAAATCATGCGCGGGTATAGTCTAATGGTAAAACCTCAGCTTCCCAAGCTGATGCTGCGGGTTCGATTCCCGTTACTCGCTCCAAAAAAAGAAGAACCACCTTGGTGGTTCTTCTTTTTTTGGTTGTAGAGTACGGGGGTCGAAGGCGGAGCGGTAGTGAATGACACCACGGTGTGGTGTCAGAGCCGCGGAGTGACCGAGCCCGCAGGCGAGACCGATTCCCGTTACTCGCTCCAAAAAAAAGAAGAACCACCTTGGTGGTTCTTCTTTTTTGGTTGTAGAGTACGGGGATCGAAGGCGGAGCGGTAGTGAATGACACCACGGTGTGGTGTCAGAGCCGCGAAGTGACCGAGCCCGCAGGCGAGACCGATCCCCGTTACTCGCTCCAAAAAAAGAAGAACCACCTTAGAGTGTCACTCTAAAGGACAGTTTTACAAAAATACGGCATATCTCGAAAGAGGTATGCCGTATTTTGTATTTGTGACCACAAATGCAGTGCTTGTCAGGAAAATTGATAAGTTATAGATGAACGTAAGGGATGCTCTTTTTTACCTCCCGGAAGGTAATTGGATAAATTTATCGAATCTATTTACAAACCGCAAAAATTGTGATATAATCATTATGCCAAACAATCTTAATATTCATAGTTATAGGTCTTTTTCTCGTTATGGGATAACTATAGCTTTTTTCGCTATACAATTAAGCAAACTCGTTTTGGTAAAAACGTTGCTCCTGCTTGATTGTATAGAGAACCTATGCTATGAAGAGATTGTTTGGCGACAATTGGAGTTTGCGTTTTTCGGTGCGGTAACTCCGGTTGCCGCACTTTTTGTTTTTGTAGATTTTATCAATTTTAAGGAGTACATTATGAAAAAACTAATCACCTTATTCATTGTTACTACGATGATTTTATCATTGCTATTCAGCTTGACCGGTTGCTTAGGTGATATATCAAGTGATTCTAACAATGATGCGTTGAACAGTTCAAATAACAGTTCTTCACAGAACTCGTCCGAAAATGATGGGGCTACCATGGGTGAACGAATGGCATTGAGTTCCGCTAAAAATTATTTGAGAACTATGGGGTTTTCCAAAAAAGGTCTGATAAAACAACTTGAATTTGAAGGATACTCTACCGAAGAAGCAACATATGCTGTTAATAATTGTGGAGCAAATTGGGAAGAACAAGCAGTAAGAGTTGCGAAGAATTATTTAAATACGATGCCTTTTTCGAAGCAAGGCTTAATTGAGCAATTAGAGTTCGAAGGTTTTACAAGCGAAGAAGCAACCTACGGCGCAGAGCAGGCTTACAAATAAATAATATTTCTCCAAAAGCATGTGCACAAAAGGCGAGTGGTAAACACTCGCCTTTTGCTATAGAAATATAAAAAACAAAAACTTAGCTGTTGGTTGTAAACTCAAAACTGTCCTTAAGAATACGCCGCCTTGGTGGTTCTTCTTTTTTGGTTGTAGAGTACGGGGGTCGAAGGCGGAGCGGTAGTGAATGACACCACGGTGTGGTGTCAGAGCCGCGGAGTGACCGAGCCCGCAGGCGAGA
>JAZOQX010000015.1:0-5283 GCA_045656325.1 Eubacteriales bacterium | reverse complement strand
ACTCCGCGTACTTCACGGCGGCGATCATCGTCACCGATCCCGCCTCTCTGCCCGCCTGCTCCTCGGCAGCTCGGATCTCCCTCAGAATCCGATCCGTATTGCTTACAATATACTCATAACTCATGTCAATCCATGACCCTTCCGTCAAACAAATTTCTTCCGTTCAAAATAATCAGATCATTCGCGGCAAGATAAAGCCGCCCGTCCTCGCTCTCGGAATCCGCCCGAACGAGATAATAGTCGCTTCCCTCGTAAAGGATCTCCACGTAGCGAAGCCGTACCACGCTCCCCCGCAGAATATATACGCCGTACCCGTCCTCCTCGCGGACCACCACACTCTTGGGAACGTAAAGCCCCTCCGTGCGAGAAACCTCCATGCTGACGCTCTGACAGCGGTCGAAGGTAAAGCCGTCAGGCATCCGATCCGCGCGGAATACCAGCAGAGCCTGTCCGTGATTCGGCGCGTCCTTTACAAACTCCAAGGTAAGGGGAATATCGGCAACCCCGTTCCCGAAGGTTGCGGAATACACCTGTCCCACGGTAAAGAAAGCGCGCTCCTCCACGGAAACGGGAAGCACCAGCCTCCATTCGCTGCTTCGGCAAAGCTTGCCAAATGCCCCCTCCTTCTCCGTCGCGCTCTCTGCCCGTTCTACCATCGCGTAAAAGGCTTCCTCGCTCAGCGCCTCCTCCGAGGCGGCATCCATGGTAAACCATTCCTCACACCCATCGGTGTAGGTGTAAAAATATCCGCTCTGCTGCGCGAAATAGCTTTTCGATTCTCCCGCGCTCTTCAAAATTGCGCTTCTTTCCTCGCGAAGCGCGGAAAGAGTCTCATAGCACACCGCTTCCCTTTCGTTCACCAACACGTCCATACGGTTCAGCTTCTTGAGAAACTCGTCGGCTCCCTCGGAAATGTCCGCCGCGTCAGCCTCAGCCAACCGATTCATGAGGGAAAGATATTCGGCGCGGATCTCCTCCCGAAGAGTCAAGGGATCGAGAATGACAGCCCCCGTATCAAGACTCTCCTCTATGAGTCGGATCCGAGCGTCCAGTAAACGAAGCCTTTGCCGTTCCGCCTCGTCTCCGCCTTGGTACACGCGGGCAAGGGTCTGTCCCTCTCCGACCTTCACACCGTTCTCAACCTGATAATCCACCACGCCCCCAAAGGAGGCCGTAAGGACCGTCTCATCCCGAAAGAGGTACCCAGCGCCTCCGACCGCCTTGACCTCAGCGGTCACACCCGCCGCATAGGTCTTCATTTCGGTGTCAAAGAATCCTGCCAGATGGTACAGAGTATAGCAAGCAACCAGTATGAAAATCAGCCCCAGCATCATGCGTTGCCCGACCATGCTTCTCTTGCGTGCCATGCCATCCCTCCGTTTCTCTGCCGATGAAATCATTCCCCTTTATTTTACCATAAATTCAAGGGGTTCGAAAGAGCTCTTTCGCATTATTTACAATCTCTTCAAATGTTTTTTGCCGTCCGTTCTCCGCCGTATCGATCCACAGAACGTAGGGCTTTGCGGAGAACCAGGTCAATTGCCGCTTGGCGTAGCGTCGGGTCGCCGTCTTGAGCGCCTCCGCGGCATCCGAAAGAGATACCTCCCCACGGCAATAGGGCAAGATCTCCTTATATCCAATGGCTTGTGCCGCCGTGCGGTTCTTCTCAAACACACCCTCCGCCAAAAGAGCGCGCGTCTCCTCAACCAGTCCCTCCTTGAGCATCTCGTCTACCCGTCGGTCGATCCGTCGATAGAGAAGCTCTCGGTCGGGATAGCGAAGCCCGATGACCGTGGCATCGTACCGATCGCCTCCCGTGAGAGAACGGCGATCCAGCTCGGTCTTGGTCAACCCCGACACACGGTAGATCTCGATGGCGCGGATCACTCGCTTCACGTTATTGGGATGGGTAGCCGCGGCGCTTTCGGGATCGATCCTTTGAAGCATTTCGTGGAGCGCGGACGCTCCGTGTCTCTCGGCAAATTCGCCAAGCTCCCTCCGAACCGCCTCGTCGGCAGTATCGGGCGCAAAATCGTTTTTGCGAAGCAGAGCGTCCAGATAAAGCCCCGTTCCTCCGCAAAGAATGGGCAGTCTTCCCCGACCGACACAATCCTCCACGGCATTTGCCGCTCGACCGACGTAATCGGCGCAGGAAAAATCCTCCTCGGGATCCACCACGTCGATCAGGTGGTGGCGCACCTCCGCCTGCTCGGCAGCGGTGGGCTTGGCGGTTCCGATATCCATTCTCCGATAGACCTGCATGGAATCGCAGGATACGATTTCCCCGCCCAATTCCTTTGCCAGAGCAAGCGCCAAAGCGCTCTTTCCGCCCGCCGTGGGGCCTACCACGGCAAGTATCTTATGCTTTATCATATATGCCTTCTCCGTTTTAAACGAAATCCTTCCCCCTCATTCCTTTTTCACACGATCAGCATCGCGTCTCCAAAGGAAAAGAATCGGTATTCCTCCTTCACCGCCGTCTCATACGCCTCCATCACCCGATCCCGATCGTAGAACGCCGAAACCAGCATCAGAAGCGTGCTTTCGGGCAGATGAAAATTGGTGATCAGAGCATCCACTGCCTTAAACCGATATCCGGGGTAAATAAAGATCCCCGTGTCCCCCGACATGGCGGGAATGGTTCCGTCCTCCCCCGCCACGCTTTCAATGGTTCGGCAGGAGGTTGTCCCTACGCAAATGAGCCGTCCCCCCCGCGCCTTTCTCTCGTTGATCAGGGCGGCGCTGGCATCGGAAACCGAGAAGAACTCGGTATGCATCACGTGCTCGTCAATGCGATCCGCCTTCACGGGACGAAAGGTTCCAAGACCCACGTGAAGCATCACGGGAGCAATGGCAACGCCCTTTTCTCGGATCCGCTCCAAAAGCTCGGGGGTAAAATGCAGGCCCGCCGTAGGAGCCGCCGCCGAGCCCTCCTCACGGGCATAGACGGTCTGATAACGGGAGTTGTCGCCCAACTGCTCGGTAATATAGGGAGGCAGGGGCATCATCCCCACCTCGTGCAGCACGTCGTAGATATTTTCATAGCGAGTCTTGTCGTATGTAAACCGAAGGATTCGGTTCCCCTCCTCTACGATATCCACCACCTCGCTCAAAAGCAAGCCGTTTCCGAAAACCGCGCGGGAGCCGAGCCTTGCCCTCTTTCCGGGCTTAACCAAGCACTCCCACGTATCCAAGTCCCTCTGTCGGAGCAGAAGCAGCTCCAGCGCAGCATCCTCTCTGCCCTCCACGTGTCCGTAAAGACGGGCGGGAATGACCTTGGAGTCGTTAATCACCAAAACGTCATCGGGACGAAGATAGTCCAAAATATCGTAAAAACGGCGATGGCTGAGAGTCCCCTCCTGCCGATCCAGCACCATGAGTCGGGAATGATCCCTTCGCTCTTCGGGATGCTGAGCAATACGCTCCTCGGGCAGATCGTAATAAAAATCCGAGGTCTTCAGCTCGGTGGGCTTCTTTTCGTTGACAATCACCATTTTTGCGTTCCCTTTCTCTTTTACACAAAAAAATCCAAAAAAGCTCTTGACATCATGCCTCCGATATGCTATCATAATGAAAAAGATACATATAATTATGATAGAGGTGCGTTATATCACTGTGTTCCGTCGAGGTTGCCGCAACCGCTTGAGACGGTCCCCAAGGGTACGATGCCGAAGGCATATGTTGCGGTGAACGTGTGCGCTGGTCCGTTCGGTTCATAGCCGACGGACTGTCATCATGGACTTGATGGAGAGCTATCTGTTATTGCTTAAAATAAGCGGATTCTATCCCTTATATTATAGTACAATTTCAGCTGGTTTTCAACCGGTTTTTTTATTTTTATATGGATTTCTTCAAATTCTTGGCGAAAGGAACCAAAAATCATGAGCAAACTGAAACCAACCGTATTTACGGGAGCGGCAACCGCCATCATCACCCCCTTCAAGAACGGAACCATCGACTACGAGAGCTTCGGGGGCATCATTGAAGATCAGATCAAAAACAGCATCGATGCCATCGTCGTGGCAGGAACCACGGGCGAGGCGGCAACCCTTACCCACGAGGAACATTGCGAGTGCATGAAATACGTGGTGGAAAAGGTAGCGGGACGGGTCCCCGTCATTGCGGGCACAGGCTCCAACGACACCGCCTACGGAATCGAGCTTTCGCAATATGCCTGCGAGGTAGGCGCGGATGCCCTTCTTCTGGTCACCCCCTACTATAATAAGGCAACCCCCAAAGGGCTAATCAAGAATTTCCTTGAGACGGCAGATAAGACCGATAAGCCCATCATTCTCTACAACGTCCCCTCCCGTACGGGCTGTAATATCACTCTGCCCGTTTACAAGGAGCTGGCAAAGCACGAGCGCATCGTCGCCGTCAAAGAGGCGTCGGGCAATATCAGCGCCATCGCCGAGCTGATCGCCGAGTGCGGAGACTCTTTGGACGTTTATTCGGGCAACGACGACCAGATCGTTCCCATTATGTCCTTGGGCGGAAAGGGAGTCATTTCGGTTCTGTCCAATGTCATGCCCAAGGAGACCCACGAGATCGTCAAGCTTTGCCTTGATAACAACTACCACGGTGCCACCGAGCTGCAGCTCAAGTATCTGCGCCTGATCAATGCCCTTTTCTGCGAGGTCAATCCCGTTCCCGTGAAGACCGCCATGGCAGAGCTTGGCTGGTGTGACGTAGAGATGCGCCTGCCTCTTTGCGAGATGGAGGATGCCAACAAGGAAAAGCTCCTCAATGCCATGAAGGCACACGGACTCCTTTGAGCTTTCGGGCGTAAGGATCAAAAGAAAGGATTTGAAAAGCATGACCAATCTTATTCTTTGCGGCTGCGGAGGACGGATGGGACAGGCGATCGTCAAGGCAGCCGCCGATCATAAGCAATGTCGGATCGTAGCGGGAGTGGACATCAACGCCGATGCTGTAGCCCCCGTCTGTGATTTTCCCGTTTACCAGTCCACCGAGCAATTTCCCGGGAAACCCGATGTCATCATCGATTTTTCCCATCATACGGCACTCCCTTCCCTCCTTGCCTACGCCAAGGCAACGGGTACCGCGCTGGTCGTAGCCACCACGGGACATACCGACGAGGAAAAGGAGCTGATAAAAACCGCCTCCTCCGAGGTTCCCGTCTTCTTTTCGGGCAATATGTCCATCGGGATCAATCTCTTGATCGAGCTTGCCAAAACCGCCGCGCGGACGTTGGGCGAGAGCTTTGACGTGGAGATCATCGAGAAGCACCACAATCAAAAGCTGGATGCCCCCAGCGGCACC
>JAZOQX010000014.1:0-8319 GCA_045656325.1 Eubacteriales bacterium | reverse complement strand
GACGGCAACTTCGGCTTCACCGCAGGCGTCGCCGAAATGCTGCTCCAAAGCCACGAGGGCTTTATCCGCCTGCTCCCCGCTCTGCCTGATGCGTGGAGCTGTGGCTCTGTCAAGGGCCTGCGCGCCAGAGGAGGCTACACCGTGGATCTGTCCTGGTCTGACGGCAAGCTGACCGAGGCAACCGTCACGGCGGATCGGGACGGAGAGCTGGTGCTGGCCGACGGCAGACGCTTTGCCATGGCCGCGGGCGAGACCGTGGTTGTACGCGATTGAAGCTTCGCTTTATTCGGATGTCGATCAACAAAACAGGAACGTATAAGGAATAGTTTTTATGAAAACGAATGCAACGTATTTTCAAAACAATCAGGAAAGACCGCTTGTATACGGAGAGATCAATTTGATTAACCCCAAAAGACAGATGCTGAGAGGCGAGGCGGCGCTGGAAGGGATCATTGCCCTGCCCGTTTTCTGCGGCTTTTGCGGAACGGATCTCGAGCTTATGCGTATGGGATCGCGGGGGGAACTCGGAGCGAAATTCCCGATGGGTGAAAAAAGGCTGATCAACGGACACGAGGGCGTAGTTTACGTTCCTTCGGAAAAGCGTTTTGCGATTGTTTTGATCCGTGGCGGAGACAGCAGCGATCCCACCAGATTTACTGAGGACGAGACCTATTTTGAATACGGCTGTGACGGCGCGGACGGCATCTTCTGCGATCAAGGTTATTTTCATCCCCATATGTTGCTGACCATTCCTTCCGCATATGCGGAGACGGAAAAGCTTCCGCTCTCCCTGGCGAAAAAGCTTGTCTTTTCCGATCCGTACGCCTGTGCGGTCTTCCAGCATGAGAGAATGACAGATCTTGGCGTGGCTCAGAATTTCAGGGTTGAAATGGCCAAGAGAAGGTGCGGTGAGGAGGAGGCGAGAGCCTATGCCACAAACGCGACGTTTGAAAGAACCGTCATCTTCGGACTTGGAACGACAGGGCTCTTTATCGGAGATCAGATTCGCCGCAATCACCCCAACGCCGACATACTGTTTGTCGCGCGCAGCGAGGAAACCTCGAAAAAGGCACTTTTCGTAAAGGAGGAGCTGAGATGCGACTACCTTTCCAGCGGCAAAATGACAGAGGAAGAGACCGCAGACGCGATCATTCGGCGTATGGGTGGAAAAGCAACCGTTTTTGTCGGAGCATCGGGAACAGAGGTTGAGAGCAGACTGGCGTTCGGACACGGTGTTCTCGGCTGTAACGGAATCTACAACAGCTTTTCGCTCGGCCCCAGGGTAGGCTTTGACACCATGCCCTTCGGCTTCAAAAATCATGTGGTTTTTGCGTCGATCAACTTCACCAAAGCACACATGGAAACAGCCATCGCGCTGCTTTGCGAAAGCAAATTCGACCGCCTTGTGGAGCTGATTGATAAGGACGAGTTTACAGGCGATCCGATAGCAAGCTATACGGACAAAATATTCGCCAAGGGAGCGCCGCTGAAAACGGCGGTCATCTGGAATCCCGCCTATATCGACTGCGAAGCATGAGGGAACTTCCGGTTTTGCAAATTATCTGATACTGAGTAGCTGCTTTGTGGCAGCGGAATGGAGATTCTTATGAAAGCAATAACCATAACTTCACCCGGACATATCCAAATCATTGAAAAGGATATCCCGACTCCGGGGGATGGAGAAGCTCTTTTGAAGGTACGCTACTGTGGTATATGCGGTGCGGACGTGGCATCGTATACCGGAAATCAGCCGTTTACAACCTATCCGAGGATTCCCGGACATGAGTTCAGCGCGCAGATCGTTTCGATTCCGGCAAACGACAGAGGACTGAAAGCAGGTGACACCATAACCTGCAACCCGTACTTTAACTGCGGAAGCTGCTACGCTTGCCGTCGCGGAATCATCAATGCCTGTCACGATAATCAGACTATGGGGGTGCAGAGGGATGGAAGCTTTGCGGAATATATCACAATGCCTGTATCGAGAATCATAGACGGAAAGGGCCTTTCCGCAACCGAGCTTGCGCTGATCGAGCCCTTTGCGATCAGTTGCCACGCGCTTTCCCGCGCGGAGGTGGCCAAAGGCAGCCGAGTTCTGATCATCGGAGCAGGGCCAATCGGAATTTTTGCGCTTCTCCGCGCCAAAAGTCTCGGTGCAAAGGTTATGATATCCGATATGCTTGAAAGCAGACTGGGCATCGCCGAGGAATACGGTGCCGACGCCGTCGTAAACGTGAAGCATGAGGATCTGCACGAAAAGGCTGTAGCATTCACCGAAGGCGGCGGCTTTGACGTATGTGTGGAAGCCTGCGGTGCGCCCGAGACCTTCCTCGGCTGCATCAACGAGGCGGCTCACGGAGCCAATATCATACTGATCGGTAACGGGAAACGGGAAACGACGTTTGTTCACTCGGTCATACTGAAAAAGGAACTGAACATTTTTGGAAGCCGTAACGCTCTTACAAAGGATTTTGAGGAGCTGATCGAGCTTGTCTCAAGCGGTAAGGTCGACGTGATGAAGCTTGTAAGCGGCGTATATGCGGCAACAGATGCGGGAGTGGCGTTTGAAGCACTAAAAAACAACGACGGAACCATTGCAAAGCTACTGCTTGAATTTGCATAACGAAAAGGAATCAAAAACATGAAGGAAACGGTATTGCAGTTCGGAACCGGAAACTTTTTAAGAGGCTTTTTCGACTACTTTATCCATACGCTCCTTGAAAAAGGGCTGTATAGCGGCAAAGTAGTCATTGTTCAGCCCACAAGCGGCAAAACAGGAGATATCATTAATGCACAAGGCGGAAGGTACAATCTGTTCACACGAGGTATTGCAGACGGTAAAACGGTTTCACAGCGTACCGAGATCGGCTCGGTCAGCCGTGCTGTCTCCCCTTATACCGACTTTGAGGAATATCTGCGGCTTACGGAAAACCCCGATCTTCGCTTCATCGTATCGAATACCACCGAGGCAGGGATACAATTTGACCCTGCATGCCGCTTTACCGACTGTCCCGCGGCGTCCTTCCCGGGAAAGCTCTGTCAGCTTCTGTACAGACGCTTTCGCTTGGGGCTTTCGGGCTTTATCATTCTTCCCTGCGAGCTGATCGACCGTAACGGCCCGATGCTCCTGGATGCTGTACTGAAATATGCGGAGCTTTGGCAGCTCGGCGAAGAATTTGTCCATTGGATCCAAACAGAAAACCGTTTTTGCAGTACCCTTGTGGACAGGATCGTTACGGGTTATCCCACAGATGAGGCGGAGACCCTGAAGCGGGAGATCGGCTACAATGATCAGCTGATCGACACCGCCGAGCCGTTTCACCTTTGGGTCATTGAAGGCGATTTTGAGGAAGAGCTTCCCATGCGCAAAGCAGGTCTGAACGTCGTATGGACAGATGACGTTTCTCCGTACAAGAAGATGAAGGTGCGCTTGTTAAACGGGGCGCATACCGCCCTCGTCTTTCCGTCCCTGCTCTCCGGTATGAAAACCGTCCGAGAGAGCCTGAGTAGTGAGATACTGAACAACTATCTTCATAGCTGTATGTTCGATTACACGATACCGACCATCGGTGATACGCCGGAGCACCGAGCTTTTGCAGAGTCGGTGCTGGAGCGGTTTGCAAACCCCTACATAAACCATCTTTGGAAATCAATTTCGTTGAACTCGGTGAGCAAATTTTCGGTCAGAGTCCTTCCTACCGTGAAGGAATACCATCAAAAGAACGGTGTCTGTCCGAGACCTCTTGTGTTTGCCCTTGCGTGTCTGATCAAGTACTACAAAGAGGGAGAGCCGTCGGACAACGCCAAGCTGATCGAAAAAATCAAAGCGTCGGATATGGATACGATTCTCGGTGACAGAGAACTGTTTGACGAGGATATCTCCTTTTTGAAGGATGAGCTTTGTCTCTGTACCGAAAAGCTCTGCACATGCGGAATCACGGAGGCGATACAATGGGCTATATCTTAATATCACCCTCGGACAGCGTCGCGGTAAATCCGGAAAACGGCCACAAATATGCCGTAAGGGACATCCAAAAGGGCGAGAAAGTCATAAAATACGGTTTTCCCATAGGCGTGGCCACCTCGGATATCCGAAAAGGAGAGCAGGTTCATTCGCATAACCTAAAAACCTTGCTCTCAACGTCGGACAAGTACGTCTACTGCCCAAGCCTTGCTCGTGTTCCCGAGGAAAAGCCGATTGAAATAAACGCCTACGTCAGAAAGAATGGGGAAATCGGGATACGCAACGATATATGGATCATCAACACCGTCGGCTGTGTGAACAAGACGGCGGAGACACTTTCCCGTATTACGGGCGCGATCTCGTTTCCGCATCCCTACGGATGCAGTCAGCTTGGCGATGATCTCGGTGTGACACAAAAGATCCTTGCGGGACTGATCAAGCATCCGAATGCGGGCGGCGTGCTGGTTCTGGGCCTTGGCTGTGAAAACAACAACCTTGAGGAGATGAAACGGGTTTTGGGTAAATACGATCCGGAGAGAGTGCGGTTTCTGAATGCGCAGAGCGTGGAGGACGAGATTGCCGAAGGGGTCAACATCATCAAAGAGTTGGAGGCCATAGCAAGAAGGGATCGAAGGACCCTTGTCCCCATAAGCCGGCTGAAGGTGGGTTTGAAATGCGGGGGCAGTGACGGGCTTTCGGGAATTACGGCGAACCCGATGTGCGGACGGATCACAAACCGTCTGACCTCTATGGGAGCGTCAACGGCGATTACTGAGGTGCCGGAGATGTTCGGTGCCGAGCAGATCTTGATGGAAAGAGCGGTAAACGAATCGGTTTTTGAGGACATCGTCAAGCTGATAAATGGGTATAAGGATTACTTTGTCGTCCACGGTCAGCCGGTGTCGGAAAACCCCTCTCCGGGAAACAGGGAGGGCGGGATCACGACACTTGAGGAAAAGTCTCTCGGTTGCGTTCAAAAAGGTGGAAATGCCCCTGTTACCGCCGTTCTCCATTACGGAGACCGCATAGAAAAAGAGGGACTGAGCTTGCTGAACGGCCCCGGAAACGATATGGTCGCGTGTACGAATCTGACAGCTGCGGGCTGTCATCTGATCCTGTTCACCACGGGCAGAGGAACACCCCTTGGAGCCCCTGTCCCGACGTTGAAAATAGCCACCAATACAGCGCTTGCCCAAAGGAAAGCAGCTTGGATAGACTTTGACGCGCAGAGCGGAAAGGACCGGGAGCTTTGGGAACTGATCGTATCTGTCGCGGGCGGGAAGGAAACTCAAAACGAGAAAATGGGGTATAGAGAAATAGCGATATTCAAGGACGGTGTAACATTATGATCATAGACTGTCACGCACACCTTTGGAAAAAACAAAACGGCCTTGTAGGCGGCCGTTCCGTATATTCGCTGGAAAACGGAAAGAGTGATTTCGGCGGAGAGGTTCGACAGATGATGCCCCCGTATATGACAGACGGCGAGAACACCGCGGAGCGGTTGATCGCAAACATGGATTACGCAGGTGTTTCGGGCGCGGTCATAACACAGGAGGAGATAGACGGGAATCAGGATCCGTATCTCCTGGATACGAAATCCAAATTTGGAAGCAGGCTGAAAATCTGCTCTCTGTACGAGGAAGGGAAGGCGTTTCAAACCGAGGGCTTTGACGGTGTGAAAATTTGCGCCTCAAGACTGAAGACGCAGGATCTTACGAAGCACGCTACCGTGTTTGAGGAAGCAAACAGGCTCGGAAAATTTATTTCCATCGACTTGGCTGACGGAGATGCCCAGACAGGCTCCCTATCCGAACTGATACGCCAATATCCGTCTCTGAGGATTGCCATCGGGCATTTTGGCATGGTGGGGAGAGAAAACTGGCTTGAGCAGATCAAGCTTGCCCGAAGCCCAAACGTCAGAATTGAAAGCGGTGGTATTACGTGGCTGTATAACAGCGAGTTTTATCCATACCCCTCGGCGATCAAAGCGATCCTTACAGCGGCGGACACCTGTGGATTTGATAAGCTGATGTTTGGAAGCGATTACCCGAGAACCATGGTTGAGATCACGTATAAAATGAGTTTCCGCTTTATTGCCGAGTCCGATTTTTTAACCGAAGCTGAAAAGGACCTGTTTTTTTATAAAAATGCAAAAGAGTTTTATGTTTTTGACGGACTTACAGAATGTAACACCATAAAAAATATGCTGTAAAGTTGAAAAGGTGCAGAATCGTTCGCGTAGCGCTCCAAATTTCCGGTCTCCCGCGGGTTCGACACAGAGACAATGAAGTAATGAACGAAGGGGGATCGTTGTACCAACACAGCTTTACAAATCAAGCTTCGCGCCGACGGGAATTATGCGAAGGATCGCCAAGCGGCTCAGCGGCGACCTCGCATCCGTCGGCGCTTGATTTTTCCGCGTTGCGACGGTCAAGTTTTGTTACAGGCGTGTGCTTGTCTCGGGCGAGCGCAGCGAGCCCGACTTGTATCAAGACAAGCACACGCCTAACAACCACGTTTGATTCCGACTCATCCGCAATTGCATCATTTTCGCACCGGCTCACACGGTATTGTCTTTTCGTAGAGAACCAAAAACAGTTTAAGAACGGGCCTTTTGAGATATAAAATACCATTTAGGAGATAGCGTATCATGAATAACGCTGAAAAGTACAATCGCATCCGCCCGTTAAAGATCTGGGAGATCCTACAGCGCGAGACAGACGGAGATCACCCCATGGGAACAGAGGAGCTTCGAGCCAAGCTTGCCGAGTGTGGGATCCAGGCGCATAGAACCACTATTTACGAGGACATTAAACTTCTGAACGAGTGGGGCTATGAGGTCATGGTTCATAGGGGTCGAAGCAATCAGTATTACGTGGAGGATCGACAGTTTTCCAGCCCCGAGATCCATATACTCATGGATGCGGTTCAAGCCGCCAGCTTTATCACTCACAAAAAGACCGATGAACTGGTAGATAAGATTGCTGATCTGGCCGGTAGCCAAAAGGGGCTGGTTCTGAAAAAGAACATCGTACAGTTCAACACTGCGAAAAGCACGAATGAGAATATCTACTATTCGGTGAACGAGATCGTAACGGCTATCAACAACCGACAGAAGATTATCTTCCTATATTTCAACTACAACGAAAAGCATGAGCGTGTGTACCGTCGAAACGGTCATCACTACGTAGTCAGTCCTGTTGCCACGGTCTTTGCAGACGGTCATTATTATCTGGTGATATACGACAAGCGGTATAATAAGATCAGCCATTACCGTATTGACCGCATGGACAAGGTGGAGATCATTGACGAGCAAGCTGATATGCCCCCTGAGGAATTGGGCTTCGATATAGCAACACATAAGAAACAGCTATTTGGAATGTTCTCCGGAGAAGCCAAAACCGTTCATTTGGAAATGAGCCGATACTTGATGGATGCGGTGTTTGACCTGTTTGGTGAGCAAACCGAAATCTCCCTGCATGGCGAGGATAAGATGAGTTTTTCAGCAGAGGTGCAGGTCAGCGACTTATTCTTCGGATGGTGCAGCTCCTTCGGACAGAATCTTACGATTCTTGGCCCCGAGGATATCAAGGAACGGTACACGGCGTACTTGGATAGCCTAAAGGGTCAGTATCAATAAAAAAGGGGAGCTTTTGCCAGCCCCCCGAAACGATATTCAGTTAGTCCGGATATTGGCACATTTCTTCTAATCGCATCTGATAATCTCTCTCCGCCTCCTCCCTCTCCTTGCAGTAATGGCCCCAAGCCCATGAATAAAAACCGATGGCCTCTTTTGACGTGTTCCGCGCGGTGATGTACATCCCATCGCTGACACGCTGAAAGAGGCCGACGTTTCTGTTTCCGAGGGCATAGAAAGCAAGGCAGATGAGCTTCATGCTGCTGTTTTCAAATTCCAATCCGGGCTTCATCCGACCACCTCCTGTCTGCTTGGAACGTATCTCCTCCCGCAAACTTCAATGGCACGGTATGTCTTCCCCTCTAAGGTTACGGTAGTTTTCGTAGGCTGACCTCTCTGCGCTGACTGAATGTACAGGTATTCGGGATGCTCCTTAGCCCGCTTCATGTTGCCGTCGAGAAATTTGTCCTCGTTGGAGACCTCCAAGACCTTCACGCCTTTGCCCACGAGATAGGAGCTGAACTCCCAGAGCTTTTCAAACTTGCCGTGGCAATCCACGATGAAGCAATAATCTTCCGTTGGGTGATATGCGGTAATTCTAAAGTAATTTGCCATGTCATTTTCTCCTTTCATGCGGCAATCTGTTTCAACGTGCGGTTTGCATACGGCAGCCACACCTTGTTGACGTAATGTAAAACTTCCTCTGCGGGCTTGG
>JAZOQX010000013.1:0-11606 GCA_045656325.1 Eubacteriales bacterium | reverse complement strand
GGTCATATTCGGCAATAGGTCTGCCGTCTATGAATACCTCACCCTCACTTGCATCGTAAAAGCGGGGAATAAGGTTTACAAGCGAGGTTTTTCCACAGCCCGTAGCACCGATTACGGCAAAGGTCTCTCCGCGTTTAATGTCAAGATTTATATCGTGAAGCACGGGACGTCCCTGCGTGTCGGGGTAGCGGAAGCCGACTCCCCTGAAGGACACCATAACGTCATTGTCAGAGGCACCCTCGGTCTCACTGCCGCCAACGATAGAGGGCTCGGTCGTCATAATCTCGTTTACACGCGAGACCGACGAAAGCGCGCGGGAAACCGACTGAAAGAGATGGCTTATCATCATAACCGACATAAGCACCTGCGTGACGTAGGTGATCGCCGCCATAATGGTACCCGCGCTCATACCCGTACCCGCCACGTTATCAATCTGCCAGCCGCCTATATAAATAATAGAAAGGATCGCCGCGTTCATGACCACGGTGAGGACGGGATGCATGACCGCCATCAGTCTCTGCACGCGGTAGTTCACGTCCCGAAGCTCGCCGTTTGCCTCCTTGAAGCGCTCCGCCTCATGCTCCTCGCGGACGTACGCCTTAATCACGCGAGCGCCCGTCACGTTTTCCTGCACCACGGAATTGACTCGGTCCAGCTTCTTCTGCACTTTTCCGTAAAGAGGAATGGCTCTGCCGAGAACCAAAATCATCATGATCGCCATAATCGGCAGGGCGCACAGCATGACGACACCGAAGCGAAATTCCAGTCCCATCAGCATAATCAAGCCGCCCACAAAGAACATAGGGGCGCGCACAAGCATACGCAACAGCATTTCGGTGAAATCCACCACCTGCGTAATGTCGTTGGTCATTCTCGTCACCAAGGATCCCGTGGTGAATTGATCGGTCTGCTCAATGGACAGAGACATCACGCGGCGGTAGGCATCGGTACGCAGATCGTGTCCGAGTCCCTGAGACGCCTTTGCCGCCGTATAGGCGCACAGCACGCCGAAGAATCCGCCCACCAGCACCACCAAAAGCATCAACACGCCAAACGTGATAATGACCTGCATGGAGCTATACGCTCCCTCTCCGTGAAACAGGCGCATGACCGTCGTTCCCAACGCCGATTGCGACACGTCTCCGTTTGCGGTGATCCCGCAGTCCACGATGACCGCCATCAGCTTTGGCAGGCAAAGATCGGCAAGCACCTCTCCAATCATCAAAAGCGGAGAAAGGATTGCCAAAAATTTATAGGGCTTTAAATAATGAAAGATCCGTCTCATTTCGTTCCCTCTCCCCTTTCTTCTCCTAATAGGTTATTGCGAATTTTTGTAAGAAGGCGCATCAGCGTGTCGCGTTCCTCCTCGCTGACTCCCTCCAGTCCCTTGGCATCGACCCGCTTGATCCGTTCGATCATTTCACGGTCCACGCCTCTGCCGCTCTCGGTGAGATAGACGCGGTTGATCCGCAGATCTCCCTCGTCGTGCTTCAATTCCACCATTCCCGCGTCTGCCATCCTCTTTACGATGGCACTGACCGACGGCGGCCGCAGATGGGTCATCTCCACCAACTCCCTTTGGCTCCGTCCATCCTCCTGCGCCAGCACGGACAGAACGAGCCTTGCCCCCGGCTGGGACATGACTCCGTCAATGTCGCAATCCTCCCGCATCCTCGCGCGAAAAATTCTCGCGATCTCGTTGCAAAGCTTGACGGGATTATCCGACAGCTCCTTTCTCGGAAGGGCGGGTGGCAGCTTGGTCATAAAATCCTTTGACATGGCTTATACCCTTTCTCTTTTTATTAGTTAGTTTACTAACTAATTATATCACAAATTGGAAATTTGTCAAGTCCCAAGACGCAACAAAGAAAAATCGGTTTTTCATAAAAAAATGGCTTTTCTCAAAAATTTTGTAATGCATGAGGACCGACAAATCGACTCATGATAAATTTGCGGAATCCATCGATTTCGCAAACGCAACCGAACGTAATTTCCAAGGCAAAGGAATCAAACATGGCAAAAGGATCAATCAAAGCACTTTCGCTTCTGCTGGTCGTCCTGTGTACCTTCCTTTCCGTTCTTTCTATCGGCACCTCCGCCATCGGTGCCACTCCTCTCTCCTCTCTCTCCCCGTCGGCAAGCCTGAAGGATCTGAAGGTCCACGTCGGCGGTGTTCCCTTCGGTGTAAAATTTCTTACCGACGGGATCGTGATCGTTGGTCTTTCCGAGTTTACCTCGGGCGGAAAAACCGTATGTCCCGCAAAAACGGCGGGGCTCTTGGTGGGCGACGTGATTTTGAAGATCAACGATACGGTTCCCGAAAGCGCGGGCAGCCTTTCGGAGCTTCTTCAAAAAACCAAATCCGCTCCTCTTCGAATTCTTTACCGACGGGGTACCAAGCAAGCCACCGCTACCCTCATCCCCGTCCTCTCGGATGCGGAGAATCGCTACGCTACGGGACTCTACGTGAAGGACAGCGGCGCGGGGATCGGAACCGTCACCTTCGTCATTCCCAAGACCTACGCCTTCGGCGGACTCGGACACGGTATTTGCGACAACCATACGGGCGAGCTGGTTCCCATGCAGCGCGGCTCGGTGGTGGACGTAACCATCAGCGGTGTGGTCCGAGGGCTTTCAGGATCTCCCGGGGAGGTCAAGGGCTATTTCTCCTCAGGCAAAACGGGGACTCTTCTTGAAAACACCCATTGCGGGGTATACGGCGTGTTGGCAGCTCTTCCCGAAAAGCTCTCCGAGGATCTTGTCTCCTTAGGGCTTCGAGACGAGCTTACCGAGGGCAAGGCTTATATCTACACCATGTTAGACAGCGACCGTCCCCAGCGCTATGAGATCGAAATTTCCGAGATCCGACACAATTCCACCGACAACAAATCCTTTACCATTCGGGTAACGGATCCGGCGCTGATTGCCAAAACAGGAGGAATTATCCAAGGAATGTCGGGATCTCCTATCATTCAAAACGGCAAGCTGGTGGGAGCGGTCACCCACGTTCTCATCAACGATCCCACCATGGGATACGGCATTTTCATTGAGAATATGCTAAGTGAGATGGGGGATCTGGCATCGTAAAGAAAAAGGCAATATCATTCCGATCATACAAATCGGTCTGATATTGTCTTTTGCTTTAATGATTTTTTCTATAATCCTTTGGTGTTAAGCCTATAATGGACTTAAAGCTTCTGTTAAAATTTCTCAACGAGGAATATCCGCTTTCATATGCGCATTCGAGGATCGACTTGTTGGTGCTTCAAAGCGCGTAGCACGCCCGGGAATACGCGTCCTCGTCGCAGATCACGGTCACGTCGGGATGCAGACGGAGCAAGGAGGCGGGACAGAGGGTATTAAGATTTCCCTTGAGCATTGCCCTTACCGCTTCCGCTTTATCCCTTCCCGATGCCAGCATGACGACCCTTTTCGCCTTAAACACGCTTTGAATCCCCATGGTCAGGGCGTGCTTCGGAACCTCCTCCTCGGAGGCAAAGAAGCGTGCGTTTGCCTCGATGGTACTGGGGGTCAGGGCGGTCAGATGGGTAAAGGGAACCAGCTCCCCGTCCGGCTCGTTAAAGCCGATATGTCCGTTCCGTCCGATTCCGAGAAGCTGCATATCGATCCCGCCCATGGTGTCGATCCTTGCCTCGTATTCCCGACAGAACGCGTCGGGATCCTTTGCCGTTCCGTCGGGAACGAAGGTATTCCTTTTATCAATATTCACGCGGTCAAAAAGCTGTTGATTCATAAAATAGCGGTAGCTTTGGGCATTATCGGGAGAGATGGGATAATACTCGTCCAGATTCACGGTACGGACGGCGGAAAAATCCACCTCGCCGCGGGCGTTCGCCTCGCAAAGCCTTGCGTAAAGCCCCTCGGGAGTAGAACCCGTTGCCAATCCCAACACGCAGTCGGGCTTTGTCCTGATCTGCTCGCAAAAGATCTCCGCTCCGCGGGCAGACATTTCCTCATAATTTTTTACGATCAAAATATTCATCGTCCTGCTCCTTTTCTTCCTTGCGCTCGTTTAGGGGAAATCCTATTATATCACGGTCTTTTCCCTTCGTCAATGGCTTTTTTTTGGATATTTCTTGATTCTTTTTTTGTTTCTGTACTCACTGGGGGTACAGCCCATCTGCTTAACGAAGGCTCGGTTAAAGGTTCGCATGGTATTAAAGCCTACGATCTCGCTGATCTCGGTAATAGTCTGGTCGCTCTGGATCAGGTGCTTGCAGGCGTTGGACACCCGCAGAGAGTTGACATAATCGTTAAAGCCCATATGCAGCTTATTGCTCATGGTATGTGAAATATAGTATTTACTGATATGCAGCTCCTTTTCCAAAAGCCCGAGGGTCAGGTTTTTGTCGGAGTGGGTGATGCAGTAATTCAAGATCATGCCCAGCACGTGATAGTCTCGGGATTGTACCTCGTTCAGCTCCATTCCTTGAAGGAGCTTTCCGAAAAAGGCAAGGAGATAGCCTCTGAGCATCACGTCCTTATAGGGCTCGTCCTTATAGTACAGGTCCGAGATCCGATGAATCAGGCTCCTCAGCTCCTCGTCCTCTGCCGCTCCCTTGAGCAGGTTGCTGGCGGGCAGGCTTCCCGCGAAATATCCCGCAAGCTCGGGCATCATATCGGGGTTGACGATCAGGAGGATATACTGCTCTCTCTCCACGGTTTCAAAGCGGTGAATCTGGTTGGGAAACACCACGATCACGTCCCCGTCCCGCACGTCGTACACCTCGCTGTCCACCGTGACGCGGGTATGTCCGTGAAGGACGAATCCCAGCTCGATATGGTAGTGCAAATGGGAGGTATAGCCCATGGTTTTGGAGGCGTATCGGGAGTCCCGACAGTATAAATCCTCGCTTCGTTTTTCGTAAAAGGTCTTCATCCCGATCTCCTTTTTTCCGTTTTTCTTATTGTACCACAAGATTTGTCCCTTGGCAATAGATTTTTCTGCATTTTACGGCAAGATTTTTCATATATTTTTTATGATTCTGACAGAAAAACGGAGGTATGAACGAGGGAAACAATGGTAAAACTAAAATCGATTCTTACAGGAGCGCTTTTGATCCTACTGTCCCTTTCATGCATTGGATGCGAGGGGAGGCTTCCCCATCCCTCTGACTACCGAGCCTCCCCCTTTCGGCTGGAGCTTTCTGCGGTACGGGAGGGGGTGACCATATCGGCAGAGGGAAGCTATTCTCCCGCCAAGAGCCAAGATCTTCCATGGGATTTCTCCCTGCGCCTCACCGCGCCCCCGTCTCTTGAGGGATTGGTTTTAAGCCGTCGGGACGGGGTTCTTTCCCTCTCCTTCGAGGGGCTGGAGGTCAAGAACGATACCCTTGGCGGGCTTCTGTCGCTTTTCTCGCTTCCCGTCTCCGAGGGAGAGCTTCAGGGGATTGCCCGCGAGGGCGATCTTCTGTACGCGCAGATTGCGTGGGAGGGGAACGCTCCTCCCACGGAGCTTTGGCTCGACTCGAAAAGCGGAGTTCCCAAGCGAATCAAGCGAGGGGCGCTTTCCATGGAGATTCTGTTCTTTGCTTCGGTTTCATCCGATACATAACGAAAAAGAAACGGATGGGGCATCATGAAGCTGTTACTCTTGACCTCCTCCCTCGGCTGCGGGGGAGCGGAAACTCATATTTGCGCCTTGGCAAGGGAGTTATCTCTCAAGGGGCATCGCGTGACCGTCGTCTCCTCGGGAGGCGCGCTGGTGAAGCATTTGACCGAGGGTGGGGTTACCCACCGCGCGCTTCCCTTGGCAAAAAAGAATCCCCTTTCCCTGCTTCTTGCGAGGCGGGGGCTTTCCCGCCTGCTGAAGCGGGAGCGCTTTGATTTGATCCACGCCCACGCAAGGATCCCCGCGTATTTGGCGGCATCGATCTCCAAAAAGAGGAGGATTCCCATGGTGACGACGGTTCACGCCAGATTCCGCGGCGGACGGCTTCGTACCCGTCTCTCCCGCTGGGGCGAGCGATCAATTGCGGTCAGCGAGGATCTGAAGCATCACGTATGCACCGTCTTTTCCCTTCCCCCCGACCACGTGAGCGTAATTCCCAACGGCATTGACACCCGCTTTTTCACTCCCTCGGACGATCCCGCGCCCAAGGAGGCTCTGCGGCTTCTGTTCGTCAGCCGTCTGGACAGGGATTGCTCCCGCGCCGCCTTTCTTCTTTGCCGTATGGCAAGGGAGCTGCGCGCCCGCTTTCCCTCCTTGGAGATTCAGATTGCGGGAGGGGGAGACTCCCTCCGTTCTCTTGCGCGGATCGCCGATCGGGTGAACGAGGAGGCGGGAGGGACTCTCGTCCGTCTTTTGGGCTTTGTGGAGGATCTGCGCCCCTTCTACCGCGCTGCGGACGGAGTGGTGGGGGTATCTCGGGTCGCCTTGGAGGCAATGTCCTGCGGCACGCCCGTGATCCTCGCGGGAAACGAGGGAATGCTGGGGCTTGCCTTCGGTCACACGCTGAGAAGAGCGAGCGCCTCCAATTTCTGCTGCCGCGACGCGGCTCCTCTCACCGAGCAAGCGCTCCGTCGGGAGATCCTTCGTCTCCTTTCTCTTTCCCCCGCGCGGCGGCAGGAGCTTGGCAGGACGCTTTCCGAATACGCGCGGGAGAATCACGATCTTTCTGTGGTTGCGGCAGAAACCGAGCGCTTTTACGGGCAGGTTCTCGTTCGCCGTCCCGCAAGGAAGCCTGCCGATCTGGTGCTTTGCGGCTATTACGGTTATGGAAACGTAGGGGACGACGCCCTTCTTCGCGCCTCGATCCGCAGAGCCGAGGAGCAATATCCCGACTATACCGTCTCGGCTCTGACCAAAAACGGAAAAAGGGACGAGCCGCTCTTTCACGTCCGATGCGTATCCCGCCGAAATCCCTTTTCGGTCCTTCGCGAGCTAAAGCGGGCAAAGCTTCTCGTATTTGGAGGCGGGACCCTGCTTCAGGACCGCACCAGTCTGCGCTCCCTTTTCTACTATTCCTCCCTCCTTCGCTACGCTCGCCGCCGTGAGCTTGGCATTGAGCTGTGGGGAAACGGTCTGTCCCTCCCCCGCACCGAACGGGGAGAGCGGATCATCATTCGCTGTCTGAAGATCTGCGATCATATCGGACTGCGGGACTCCGCCTCCTTGGCGTGGGGATTGAGCCACACCCCCGACGGAATACGGGGTCGCTTCTTCTTGGAACGGGATCTGGCGGAGGGAACCCCTCCCTGCTCCAAGGGACGCTCCGATTACCTTTGCCGTTATTACCGTCTTACCCCGCCCCCCGAGGGGGATGCCCCCGTCGGCTTTGGGGTGGTAACCGTCCGAGGCGGTGTGGGACGGGGCTATCTTAAAATTTTGCTTTCCTGGCTGGCTCTGCTTCGGGGCGAAAAAATCCGTCTGGTTTTTATCCCCATGCTTCCCAAGGAGGACGAGCGTCTCTGCCGCCGCCTCTCCTCCATGCTCGGCGGAACCGTCATCGCGGGACTCTCTCCCTCGGATCTGGTGGGACTTATGTCCGAGGCGAGGATCGTCTGCGGTATGCGACTCCATTCCTTGGTCTTCGCCGCCTCGGCAGGTACCCCCTTCGTCGGCTTCGGCGATGACCCCAAGATCGAATCCTTTTGCCGAGAACACGGCGGGGTGTTCTTTACGGATTTGTATTGAGGTTAGATGGAAATGGGTTTTACGCTTTTTGAAAAAAGGTTAGTTGAGAAGAGGGTTTATGACGCTTTTGAAAAAGCGGCATAAACCCTCTTCTCAACTAACCACTTTCCCTGTTTTAGTGGATTTTACCGATCAGGGCTTGATAAATGGCTTGGGTTGCTTCTCCGTTGTTTCCGTTGAGGACGATCACGTGATCATTGGTCATATAGAGAACGACGGCGGAATCGCATCCCGTATAGGCATAGAGGGAATAGGCGCCAAACTCATCGTTCTTAAAATTTCCCAGAGAGAGACGGGGGGAGCCGAAGCCCGCGATACGGGAGCCTTTATCCATTGTCTCGCGGTACTCGACGCGCTTGATCTCCGCGTAATCGATCTCGACGGCACGGTTATAGCTGGGATCCACCGTAAAGGAGGCTTCGCCGTAGGAATACTCGATTCCTCCCGTAAGGAGCAGGACGGCAACCAGCAGAAGGATGAGGACGATCACGCCGATGGAGATCGCCTTGGGGAGTGGCTTTTGGGAGCACTTGAAATCCGCCTTAGTGGCTCTTCCCTCCTTGATCTGCTTTTTGGCATAGACGGCGGGAAAGATGGCGACGGGCAGGATTGCCGCAAGCAGGAGTCCTCCCAGCGCGTAGAGCGAAACGCTCAAGGGCAAGAAGGAGCAAAGAAGCGCCGCCACGCCGCAGAAGAACCAGAGCTTTCCCGCAAAGCGGTGAGTAGCGCGCCAGTTTTCCTCGTTGGCAAGGGTATGCTTAGTTCGGATACCGAAGGTACGGTTGAGACGGCTTTTCGGCAGATAATTGCCGATCAGCATAAAGAGAAGTCCGAAAAGGAGTCCCGCAAAGCGCAGGGGATTGACCGACATCCCGAAGGCGGTGGCGTAGATGATGCCATTGATCCAAAGGGAGAGCAAGGGCATGATGAGGAACACCACCCCGAAGACCTTGGGGTCCTGCTCCCGTTTCTTATGATCCCACGCGGTGATAACAACGCAGAGCCAAAAGAGCGCAAGGAGGATCAGGGGAAGCCCCAATACCGAAAGGAGCTTTCCTCCCACGCCGTTCACGTTTCCCGAGGTCCCCCAGTGCATGGGCATCAGCTCGGGCAGATCGTTCCACACGATGGCACCAAACAAGGCGGGCATAAGGATCGCCAAGGATGCCGCCGTCAGCTTCCATTTATTCTTTTTAATCATCTTCACTCTCTCCTTTCTTCAGGTCGGAGATCCACAGAAGAATCTCCTCCAGAACCGACGCGTTTAATTCGTAATAGATATATTTGCCCTCTCGGCAGTCTCGGATCAGCTCCGCGTCCTTCAAGACCGACAAATGTCGGGAAATCGACGCTCCCGTGACGTCAAAATGCTCCACGATCTCTCCCGCCGACAGTCTTCCCTTTTTCAGAAGATTCAGAATCTCCCGACGAATGGGATCGGCAAGGGCGCGCATGGTGTTTTGCAGTCCCATATCTTCTCCTTTCTCATTTAACATTTAACCTAAATGCTAAATATAGTATAGCAAGCTTTCCCCTCCTTGTCAATAGTTTTTCAAAAATTTTTTAAATATTTTTTGCTTTGCTTTACAATTTCCCCGATTTATGTTATACTATGGGTTGTGCTTCGGTATCGAATTATAATTTAAGGAAGTTTTACTATGACTCGCAAACAATGGTTCGTACGCGGAATGCGGGCGGGCATTCCCATTTCTCTCGGATATTTTGCCGTTTCCATTGCGCTGGGCATTGCGGCGCGGAACGCGGGGATTCTCTCGTGGCAAGCGGCGCTGACCAGCCTGCTGATCAACGCTTCCGCGGGAGAATACGCAGGCTTTACCCTCATTGCCGCGGGCGCCTCCTACTTAGAGGTGACGCTGATGGAGGCGGTTGCCAATGCCCGCTATCTCCTCATGTCCGCCTCTCTTTCCCAAAAGCTGAAATCGGAGGTGGGAACGGTTCAGCGTCTGTTGCTCGGCTTTACCGTCACCGACGAGATCTTCGGTGTTTCCATCGCGCAGCCCGAGCCTCTTGACCCCGTATTTACCTACGGCTGCTTTCTCGTTTCCACCGCAGGCTGGACGGGCGGTACCTTTGTCGGCGCCATTCTCGGAGACGTTCTCCCCCTCGGCGTTCTGAGCGCCCTCAGCGTGGCGCTTTACGGAATGTTCGTCTCGGTCTTCGTCCCCGCGGCGAAGAAGAACCGTGTGGTCCTCTCGCTCATTGCCATCAGCTTCGTGTTGAGCACCGCCGCTACCTATCTTCCCCTTGTGTCGGCGATCCCCGAGGGCATTCGCGTGATCGTTTTGACGGTGGTTATCTCCCTTTTGGCGGCGATCCTCTTTCCCATTGACAAGAAGGACAAGGAGGAGAAGGCATGAGCATTTATATTTACATCGCCTGCATGGCGGGCATTACCTTTCTCATCCGCGTTCTGCCCCTGACGCTGATCCGTCGGGAGATCAAGAACACCACCCTTCGCTCCTTCCTCTATTACGTTCCCTACGTCACCTTAGCCGTCATGACCTTCCCCTCTATTTTGTCGGCGACCCAATCCCCGATTGCCGCCGCCGTGGCTTTGGTGATTGCCATGGTGCTGGCTTGGTTTGGGCGAAGTCTTTTCACGGTCGCCATCGCTTCCTCCCTTACCGTATTCGTACTGGAGCTGTTCTTGAAATGACTTGACAAAGCGATTCCCGTGTGGTAAAATAAATAGGATATAGAAATTGTCAGAAATCTTTAACATTCAAGGAGTAACTTATGCATTGGTCAGAAGAAATCGCGCAGAGGATCATTGCGCGCAATCCCGAAAAGGAAGAATATGTCTGCGCCGCGGGTGTCAGCCCCTCCGGCTCGGTCCACATTGGTAATTTCCGTGACTTTGCCACCCCTTTGTTCGTGGTAAAGGCACTGCAAAAGCAAGGAAAAAAGGCAAGACTTCTGGTCTCTTGGGACGAGTTTGACCGTTGCCGCAAGATCCCCGCAAACGTACAGGCGGTGGTAGGCAGCGACTACGATAAGTATATCGGCTGTCCCTACGTGGATATTCCCGACCCTTGGGGCTGTCACGAGAGCTACGCCGCTCATTTTGAGGAGGAGTTCCTCAAGGGAATCGAGCCCTTCGGCATGGAGCTGGACTGCCGCTATCAGGCAAAAATGTACCGCTCGGGCAAGTATCAGAAGGACATTATCGAATCGATTCAAAAGAGAGGCGAGATCTTTGAGATCCTTGATTCCTTCAAGACCAAGGACCCCTCCAAGTCCGCGGAGGAGTTGAAGGCGGAGCATGACGCGGAAAAGGCGGTCTACTCCCCCGTCAGCATCTTCTGCCCCGTTTGTCACACCGACTTTACGAAGATCACCGCCTTCTCCGAGGACGGTACCGAGGCGGATTACACCTGCCGCTGCGGTCACTCCGCCCACTTTGATTTCAAGACCGATTTCAACTGCAAGCTGGGCTGGAAGGTAGACTGGGCTATGCGTTGGAGATACGAGCAGGTAGACTTTGAGCCAGGCGGAAAGGATCACGCCGCTCCCACCGGCTCCTACAGCAACTCCAAGATCATCTCCAAGAGGATCTTCGGCTACGACGCTCCCATTTTCCAAGGCTACGAATTTATCGGTATCAAGGGTATGACGGGCAAAATGTCCTCCTCCTCGGGGCTGAACCTGACTCCCGACACCCTTCTCAAGCTCTATCAGCCCGAGGTGCTTCTGTGGCTCTATTCCAAAACCGAGCCCACCAAGGCGTTTGATATCTGCTTTGACGACGGTATCCTTCGTCAGTATTTTGAGTTTGACAAGATGCTGAATGACGTAAGAGCCGGCAATGCAAACGAGCTTACACAGTCTATCATGTACAACTGTCTTATCGACGGACGTCATATCGAGACGGTTCCTATGGGACTTCTCGTTCAGCTCGGCTCTATAGTAAACTTCAACGTTTCGATGC
>JAZOQX010000012.1:0-18226 GCA_045656325.1 Eubacteriales bacterium | reverse complement strand
CGGGAATGATGGGCTTGCTGATCATGGGCGTAAAGGTGGTGGTCGCCGCACGCTCCAATGCGTTGTTATAAGCAATGATCCGACGTACCGCCGAGAGAAGGGAGGTGATCTCCTGATCGTGAACGTAGGTCTTGTCGATGGAGATTTCATCGGTGTCCTTGACCATTCGCCCGCCGTAATAGGCGTACAAGGGGTGAAGCTTTGCCGCCGCCTCCTTTGCCTGTTGGAAATGCAAAAGGGCATCGGCAAGTCCCGCGCGGGGATCGTCCGCCTCGTCCTCGGGACGGGGCAGAAGCATCTTGCTCTTCATGAGCATCAGCTCGCTTGCCATAACGAGAAACTCCGAAGCCACTTCCATGTCCAGCTTCTGCGCCTCGGTAATGGTTTCCAGATACTGGTCGCAGATCAGGGCAATGGGAATGTCGGTGATGCTCACCTTATTCTTTTGTATCAGGGTCAGTAAAAGGTCAAGAGGACCCTCAAACTGATCCAATCGATAGGTTACGGCTTCCATAGCTCCCCCAATCAAAGGATTTTTTGAAATGTGTTAAACGATCATGAAGATCAGATCCATAAAAATGCCGCTGACAAAGTTGATGGCGGGGTCCAAAAGCCCCACGAAGAGCGCCAGCATGAGAATGATCGAGATGACCCGCTCGTAGCGCATGAATCGGAAATACAGGTGAGAGGGCAAAAAGGTCAGGAAAAGTCTGGACCCGTCTAAGGGCGGAATGGGCAGCAGATTAAAGACTGCCAGGGTAATGTTCAGCTGAATGGCAATGAAAAGAAATTGACAAAGCCAATAGCCAAACTCATTCATCATGCCGAAATAATAGGCGATGAGTATCGAATCAAAGGAAAAGGCGAAGCGCAGACACAGGGCAAAGAAGATCGCCAAAAGAAGATTGGAGATCGGTCCCGCCAAGGCGCTGATTGCCATGCCCCGCTTGGGATTTTTGAAATAGCGGGCGTTGATGGGGACGGGATTCGCCCAGCCAAAGCCGAACAGAAGCATACAAAGGAATCCGATGGGATCCAGATGCTTCAGGGGATTCAGGGAAAGCCGTCCCATATTTTTCGCCGTAGGGTCCCCCAGCTTATACGCCACGTAGCCGTGGGCGGTTTCGTGAACCGAAAGGGAAAGAAACACGACGGGAAGGGTTAAGAGGAGGGTGACGATAAAGGTTCGGATATCCCCTCCGAAAAGGGCGTTTAAGATCATAATAAGCTCCGTATTCGTAGTTGCTCGGAGAGACGGTCAGGATAGGTCGTTTCGGGTCAGATCCTCATAGCTTTCGCGGCGTACGGCGACCCTTGCCTCTCCGTCCTTGACCATGATCACGGGAGGACGGGGGAGACGGTTATAGTTGGACGCCATGGAATAGTTGTAAGCGCCCGTGACCAGTACGGCGAGGATATCTCCTCGTTTTGCCTCGGACAGCTCCACGTCCTCGCCAAGTAGGTCGCCCGACTCACAGCAACGTCCCGCGATGGTTACCCGTTCGGTGCGGGGGGAGGCGGCGCGGTTGGCAATGAGGGCGGTGTATCGGGATTGATAGAGGGCGTAGCGGGGATTGTCGGGCATACCGCCGTCTACCGAAACGTATTTGCGGAAGCCGGGAATTTCCTTGACCGAGCCCACCGTGTAAAGGGTCGCGCCCGCGGCGGCGACCAAGGAGCGTCCCGGCTCTAAGATGACGCGGGGCATGGGAATGCCGTGGTTCTTGCAGTATCCCGTGACCACCGAAGCAATTTTACGGATGGCTTCGGCATAGTCGATCTCTCGGTCATATTCGGTGTAGCGCACGCCAAGTCCTCCGCCGAGGTTCAGCTCGCGGATCTCAAAGCCGCATTCGCGGCGAATGTCGGCGATAAAACGGACCATAATGTCGGCGGCATCCGAAAATGGCTCAATGTCAAAGATCTGAGAGCCGATATGGCAGTGCAGACCCGCAAGGTCGATGCCCTCGGCGGCAATCGCCGCCCTGACGATCTCCATGGCTTGCCCCGTTACGATGGCGGAGCCGAACTTGGAGTCCACGTTGCCCGTCATAATGGCGCGGTGGGTGTGGGGATCGATACCGGGGGTGATACGCAGAAGGACGCGTTGGGTGATCCCCCTCCTGACCGCCTCGGCGGACAGGGCGCTCAGCTCGTCAAAATTGTCCACCACAAAGGTTCCCACGCCCATATCCATGGCATCGGCAATGTCGCGGTCGGTCTTGTTGTTCCCGTGGAAATAAATGCGCTCGGCAGGGAAGCCCGCCTTTTTGGCGGTATACAGCTCGCCGCCCGATACGCAGTCCACCCCAAGTCCCTCCTCGGCGGCGATGCGATAGATCGCCGTAAAGCAGAGCGCCTTGGAGGCGTAAAGGGGCAGCGCGTCGGTGCCGAAATACTCGGCGGCGGCTTTTTTATAAATGCGGCAGTTCTGGCGGATCACGTTCTCGTCCAGAATATAGGCGGGCGTTCCGTAGGTCTTTGCCAGCTCAACGGCATCGGCGCCGCCCACGGTCAGATGACCGCGCTCGTTGACGTCAAAATGAGAATGTACGATCATTGTAAATGGTTCCTTTTCGTTATGCTTGAAGAGTGCGGGGCAGCTTGGTTACCAGCGACCCCAGATGCTCGGTGAAATCCGAGCAAACGGGAGTGACAACTCCCGCCTCGTAGTGATAAAAGCTCAGAGAGGCGTTGGAGGCAAAATCTACCTTGCCCGTTTCCTCCGCGCCAAAGCCGTGGGCAAAGGCATCAAAGGAGCGAACCACCGTTGCGTGGGTGGCAAGCAGGATACACCTGCCGTCATTCTCGCGGGCAAGCTCGCAGATATGGGGAACGATCCGTCGGTAAACCTCGGGGATCGATTCTCCCCCCGTAGGACGGGCGTGGGAATAGTCGGTTTTCCAAACGTGGAAATCCTCGGGGAAGAGAGCGTCCAGCTCGAAAACGGTCCGTCCCTCCCATTCTCCCGCAAAGATCTCCCGAAGCCCCGTATCCTTGATGACGGGAAGCCCCAGCATCTCGGCGGTGGGGGTAGCGGTATGATAGGCGCGGAGAAGATCGCTGGCGTAGATGGCATCTATTTTCTCATGGGTTGCCAGATATTCCGCCGCCAAGCGCGCTTGGGTGTGACCCAGCTCGCTCAGGTCAAAATCCGAATGTCCCGCAAAGATCTTTTTCGCGTTGGCAAGGCTTTGTCCGTGTCGGACAAGGATCAGTCGTGTCATGGGTTATACTCCCGCATTTCTGTAGATTTCCTTCCAAACCTCGTCCTTTCCCTCTCCCTTCAGGGAGGAGAAGGGGATGACGGGAACGCCCTCGATGAGGGGATGGGCGCGGAGCGCCTCTAAATTCTTTTTTCGCTCGGTGGCGTTCAGCTTATCCGCCTTGGTGGCGACCACCGCGAAGGGGATCCCCGACGAGCGGAGAAATTCCAGCATCATTTCGTCGTCCGCCGTGGGGGGGATGCGGCTGTCCACCAGCTGGAGGATCAGGCAAAGACGGTCGATATTGGGGTTGGCGGTAAAATATCCGTCGGTCAGCGCCGACCACCGCTTTTTGTCCTCGGGACTCCGCTTGGCAAAGCCGTAGCCGGGGAGGTCTACCAAATAAAGCTTCTTGTCAACGTCGTAGAAATTGATGGTAATGGTCTTGCCGGGAGCCGAGCTGACTCTCGCCAGACTCTTTCTGCCCAGAAGGGTGTTGATCAGAGAGCTTTTTCCTACGTTAGAGCGCCCCGAAAAGGCGACCTGAGGACGGGGATCGGCGGGAAACTGCTTGGGCAGTCCCGCGCTGATCTTTAAATTGACGTTTTGCGTATTCAGAGACATAGGAGACTCCTTTGGGTAAATCTTATCTTGTAAGGGAAAGGGGACGGGACTCGGAGCGCGTGGGGATGATCTCGGAGAGGGGAGCTTCCTCCGCGTGCTTTCTCGGACGCGTCTCGGAGGGAGGAGGGAGCAGAGCCGCCCTCAGCACCTCGCTGACCTTACGGCAGGGGAGGAACGAAAGTCCCTCGCGAACGATGGGGTCGATCTCCTCTAAGCTTTTTTCGTTTTCCTCGGGGATGAGAACGGTAGACACTCCTGCCGAATAGGCAGCCATGGTCTTTTCCTTCAAGCCGCCGATGGGCAGAACGCTGCCGCGCAAGGAAATCTCACCCGTCATGGCGATATCTCGGCGAACGGGGCGGTCGGAGAGCGCGCTGACCAGCGCCGTTACCATGGTAACGCCCGCGGAGGGACCGTCCTTCGGGACCGCGCCCTCGGGGAAATGGATATGAATATCCTTGGTCTTATAAAAATCGGGATCGATGCCGTAGTCCTTGGCAATGGATCGGACGTAGCTGACGGCAATTTTTGCCGACTCCTTCATCACGTCTCCGAGGGATCCCGTCAGCTCGATCTTTCCCGTTCCGTCCAAAACGGCAACCTCGACCCGAAGCAGATCGCCTCCGACCTGCGTGTAGGCAAGTCCGTTGACCACACCCACTTCGTCGCGGTCGGCAATCCGCTCGGGTGAGCGCTTTCTCGCGCCGAGAAAATCGGACAGATTTTTTTCGGTGATCTTTAGGGTTTTCAGCTCTGGCTCCTCCACGAATCTCTTGGCAGCCTTGCGGGCAAGATCGGCAATGGCGCGCTCCAGATTTCGCACGCCCGCCTCGCGAGTATAGAAATCGATCAGCTCCGAGAGCGCTCCGTCGGTAATCGTCAGACGGCGGCGGTTCAGTCCGTGGCGCTTGAGCTGCTTAGGAATCAGATGATGCTTGGCGATGGAGAGCTTTTCGTTCTTGGTATAGGTGGAAAGCTCAATGACCTCCATACGGTCAAGGAGGGGGCGGGGGACGGTGTCCAGCGTGTTGGCGGTGGCGATGAAGAGACAGTCGGACAGGTCGAAGGGAAGCTCCACGAAATGATCGCGAAAGCTCTTGTTCTGCTCGCCGTCCAGCACCTCCAGAAGGGCGGAGGCGGGATCGCCGTGGGTGTCTCTCGTTACCTTGTCGATCTCGTCCAGAAGAATGAGAGGATTGCGGACCCTTGCCTGAATCAGCGCGTGAATGATTCGTCCGGGCATCGCGCCGATATAGGTCTTTCTGTGACCGCGGATATCCGCCTCGTCCCGAACGCCGCCTAAGGAGACGCGGACGTATTTGCGCTTCATGGCGCGGGCAATGGAGGATCCCACCGAGGTCTTGCCTACGCCGGGAGGTCCTACGAGACAGAGAATCTGATTGCCGAGAGAGGGATTTAACTGCTTGACGGCAAGGTATTCGAGGATGCGGTTCTTGACCTTTTCCATTCCGTCGTGATCCTCGTCCAGAATTTTCTTGGCTGCCTTGACGTCAATGCGGTCCTTGGTCTGCGCCGACCACGGGATTTCCAGACAGGTATCCAGATAGGCGCGGGTCACGGTCGCCTCCGAGGAGCCGAAGGGGGTCTTTGCCATACGGTCGTTCTCCTTAAGGAGCTTTTCCCGTACCTCGTCGGGCATCTCGGTCTTCATGATCTTTTCGTAATATTCGTCTACCTCGTTGGCTTCGCCCAGCTCCTCCTGAATGACGTGGATCTGCTCCCGCAGATAAAATTCCTTTTGATTGCGGTTCAAATTGGAGCGAACCCGCTTGTGGATATCCAGCTCGCATTCGAGAAGGGCGGTTTCCTCCCGCAAAAGGGCGATCAGGGTTTCGATGCGCTTGACGGGATCAAAGCATTCGAGGATGGTCTGCTTGTCCTGATATTTTACAAGGATATTGGACGCGATAAAATCCGCCAGAAGGGCGGGGTTTTTGATGGCGCGCGCCGTGGTCAGCACGTCGTCGCTGAAGGAGGGCAGAAGAGAGATCAGCTCCTCGGTTTCGGTGAGCATGGCTCTGCAGAACGCCTCGGAGCGGACGGTATCCTCGTCGCTCATGGTAAGGGTCTTGCAGATCATATCCGCCGTGACGTAATCGGCAAACAGAGAGAATTTGGTTGCCGTGGCGCGGGACAGCCCCTCCACGATCAAGCGCATACCGCCCTCGGGGGTCTTGACCGATTGCTTGATGCGGCAGACCGAGCCCACCGAGCAGAGCAGGTCGGGCGAGAGGGTCTGGGCGGCGGGGTCCTTCATGGTGCAGATCAGAACGGGGGTGTCGGTTTCAAACGCCGATTCGGCGGCGCGGACGTTGACCTCCTCGGTGACCTCAAAGTTGAGAGAAACGCCGGGGAAGGCGACCGCTCCTCTGAGCGCCAGAACGGGAAGGGTAAGCTTTTCGATTTTTTCTATGTATTTAGACATGATTTCTTTGTTCCTTTCAAGGGGGTGCGTAAGGGTATATCAATACAATTATACATTATAACATATTCGTTTAAAAATTTCTACGGTTTTTCAAATATTTTTTCGGATTTCTTCAAATGTTTACAAGGATTTCACAAACGGGCGCGCAAAAAGAACGGGATTCGACGCCGATTGGCTACGAACCCCGCTCCTATGGATAAAAAAAGCACAACTGTGAGCATGCTTGCGCGTTGATATCATAAGCTTGATACTCCGCAAGGACTATGTGACCGTTGTGCGTGACGCTGTGGTGTTGGTGCCGCCGACAGCAATGGTATTATACCGCAAACGGGTGGATTTGTAAATATCCAAAATAGACGATTTTTTGTCGAATTTTTCGTTCAAAACGATATAGTTTAGAAAAAAATACCGCTTTTTTTCAAAAAATTGTGCCTTTTCACATAAGAAAATCAAAAATGTCGCAGGTCCTGTCGCAGTGCCGAAAAAACATAAAAATTTTTCAAAAAAGCTCTTGACAGCGGGAGGGAGGTGTGGTATAATACGGAGGAAAAAGAAGCAGAACGTTCTCCGTTCTCACCGTGCCGCAGAGGCGAGCATCGGTTGATATGGATTTGATTTCCCGATTTGTCGGGGGATTCTGTCGTGCGGAGAAAGGCTCTCTTCGCACTTATTTTTTTGCTTTTATAAGCAGAGGAGGTATTTCCTATTAGCACGAAGGATTTGTTGATCAACGAGGAGATCAAGGCAAAGGAGGTCCGCGTGGTCGGACTGGAGGGCGATCCCATCGGGATCATGACGCCCGAGGCAGCCTTGAAGATCGCCTACGATCAGGGCTACGATCTGGTTCTGGTGGCTCCGCAGGCACAGCCCCCCGTATGCCGTATTATGGATTACGGCAAGTACCGTTTCGAGAGAGACAAGAAGGAAAAGGAAGCCAAGAAGAAGCAGCAGGTCGTTGAATTGAAGGAGATTCAGCTTTCCTGCCGAATCGATACCCACGACTTTGAGACGAAGGCTCGCCACGCGGTCAGATTTCTGGAGAGCGGCAACAAGGTCAGAGTGGTCATGAGATTCAAAGGACGTGAGATGAGTCACGTGTCCATCGGTCAGGAGATCATGAAGAAGTTTGAGGAGGCGTGCAGCGCCGTGGGAACTGTGGATAAGGCTCCCGTGCTGGACGGACGAATCATGAGCATGGTGGTTTCCCCCGTTAAGGCGAAGTAATTATTTGCACAGCTGCGCGTAAGCGTATGTGATAGAGCGGACATGGGTCCGCACCCAATCTTTGAAAAAATATAAAGGAGATTATAAAAATGGGAAAAGTCAAGACACACAAGGCATCGGCTAAGAGATTTTCTGTTACCGCATCCGGTAAGGTAAAGATGGGTCACTGCCATCACAGACATAACACGGGTCTGAAGACCGCGAAGAGAAAGAGACATCTGCGCTCCAGCGCGATTCTCAGCGAGTCCATGACCGCAAATATCAGAACGCTGATCCAGAAGTAATCGGAAAAGGAAATAGGAGGTAAGAGAAAATGGCAAGAATTAAGGGCGCAATGATGACGCGCAAGAGAAGAAATAAAGTACTGAAGGCTGCAAAGGGTTACTGGGGCGCAAAGTCCAAGCACTTCAAGATGGCAAAGCAAGCCGTCCTCAAGAGCGGTAACTATGCGTTTGCGGGCAGAAAGATGAAGAAGAGAGATTTCCGCAGACTGTGGATCGCTCGTATCTCTGCACAGGCAAAGGTAAACGGAATGAACTACTCCACCTTCATGCACGGCTTGAAGATGGCAGGCATCGAGCTGAATCGCAAGATGCTGGCTGAGCTGGCTGTTTCCGACAAGGAAGCATTCGCGGCATTGGCTGAGAAGGCAAAGGCAGCTCTTTAATCAGAGCTATAAAACCCGGTTTTTACCGGGTTTTATTTTGGTAAAGGGGGATTCTCACGAGGGTGGGAATCCGATACGAAATTATGAAAGAAATCATTCAATCCCGCCAGAATCCCAAGGTGCGGTTCGTGTGCGGATTGTCCGAAAAAAAGAAAAGAAGGGAAAGCGGTCTCTTTCGCTTTGACGGCATCAAGCTGTTTGAGGAAGCGGTGGCGAGCGGGCTTTCTCTGCATTCGGTTCTTGTCCGCGATCCCGTGGGGGAGGAAGCCGAGGCGTTGCTTCGGGATGCCCTTTCGCGGGGGGCGCTGACCGAGGAGCAGATCCTTTGGGTGTCGGAATCGGTCTTTGAAAAGCTCAGCGAGGAGAAGTCCCCCGAGGGGATTCTCTGCGTGGCGCGTATGCCCGTCTCTCTTCACAGAGGACTGACGCTGGCAGAGGCTAAGGCAGAGCTTTGCGGAGAGAGCGAGAAAAGGAGCGCCTGGCTCTTTGCCGAGTCGATCCGCGATCCCGGTAATCTCGGAACCGTCCTGCGTACCTCGGCGGCATTGGGTATCGATCGGCTGATCCTCAGCGCGGACTGCGCGGATCTTTATAATCCGAAGACCGTACGGAGCGCCATGGGGGCGCTGTTCCGTCTGCCCGTGGTGACGGTGTCAACCAAGGAGCTTCCCTCCCTGATCCTTGCCCTGCGGCAGGACGGCAGAAGAATCTATGCCGCGGCGCTCAGGGAAAACGCGAGGGTCATCGGCTCGTTTCCTTTGAGACGGGGCGATTGCTTCGTCATCGGAAACGAGGGTCACGGACTGTCGGAGGCGGTCATCGATGCCACCGACGGGGCGGCGATCATTCCCATGCGAGAGGGAAACGAATCTCTCAACGCAGCGGCGGCAGCCGCTATCTGCATCTGGGAAACGGTTCGCGCCGAATAAGAATCCCGTGAAAAAGGAGGCAGACTCGTGAACAACGAAGGTGTTTTATATTGGCTGTGGCTTTCCGAGCGATGCGGGGCCGCTTCCAAGGATTTCGGCAAGCTGATGAAGCGGTACGAATCTCCCTACGACCTGTATCGGCTGGAGGAAGAGGAGCTTGAGGGCTTGGACGGGATCAGCGACCGCTTGAAGCAGCGGCTTTCCGACAAGAATTTGGATTTTGCGTACCGTACCAAATACGAGTGCGCCAAAAAGGGGATCAAGGTGATTCCCTACGGAGATAAGCGGTATCCCGAGCGGCTGCGGAGTTTAGAGGATCCGCCCGTTCTTTTGTACGTGCTGGGAGAGCTGCCCAACATGGACCGTCATCTGTGTATCGGCATGGTCGGTACTCGGAAAATGAGCGAATACGGACGGCATAGCGCGTATAAAATATCCTATGAGCTGGCAGCGGCAGGCGCGGTGATCGTCAGCGGTATGGCAGGCGGCGTGGACGGCGTGTGCGCCGCAGGCGCTCTGGCCGCCAACGGCACGACAGTGGCGGTGCTTGGCAACGGGCTTTCGGTGGTCTATCCCAAGGAGCACGACAAGCTGATGCGCGCCATCGGAGAACGGGGAGCCGTGATCAGCGAATATCCACTTTCCGAACCGCCCTATGGCGGGAATTTTCCAAAGAGAAACCGCATCATCAGCGGTCTTTGTCAGGGTGTTCTCGTAATAGAGGGGGCCGACGGAAGCGGCGCACTCATTACGGCGACCTTGGCGCAAAAGCAGGGAAGAGATCTGTTTGCCCTGCCCGGAAAGATTGACGACAAGGGCTCCAAGGTTCCCAACGATCTGATCCGAATGGGTGCCGAGGCGGCTACCTGCTCCGAGGACGTTTTGGATTTCTACAGCTTCCTCTACATGGACAAGATCGATTATGGGAAATTGAGGAAGGCGATACGGCAGCCCTATCCCGAGGAGCTTGCTTTGGAGGAATACGCCGTGAAGGACACGGGCAAGACGGAAAGAGCCCGTAAAAAATCCGTGGCGGCAAAGCCGAGTCCTTGCTCGCTTCCCGCCGAGGAGACGGCAAATCCCCGTGGGGATCAAGATCCGACGCTCGAGTCGCTGGATCCCGTATGGAGAAGGGTGCTTGAGGCAATGCCCATATCTCAGCCCGTTTCGGCGGACGCGCTGGCGGTGGACGGCGTATCTGCTTCCGACGTGATCACCGCCATGACCATGCTGGAAATCGAGGGCTTTTGCGAGGCGCTTCCCGGCGGAATGTTCCTCCGAAAATAGAGGTCTCCGCTCCACCCCCACCAATACGGGAATACATTTGAACACAAACGTAAAAGAAAGGAAATTTGATTTTACATGGCAAATCTGGTAATCGTGGAGTCACCCTCCAAGGCATCGACCATCAAAGGGTATCTTGGCTCCAACTATAAGGTAGTCGCATCCAAGGGACACGTCAGGGATCTGCCCAAGAGTACCCTTGGTGTTGACATAGAAAATAATTTCGGCGCGCATTATATCAACATTCGCGGAAAGGGCGACCTGATCCGCGAGATCCGTAAGGAAGCCAAGGCGGCAAACAAGGTCTTTCTCGCAACCGACCCTGACCGTGAGGGAGAGGCGATCTCCTGGCATCTGGCAGAGGCGTTGGGTATCCCCGTGGAAAAGACCATGCGCGTGACCTTTAATGAAATTACGAAGACGGCTGTCAAGAGCGCCATCAAGGCGCCCAGACAGATCGACATGAATCTGGTCAATTCTCAGCAGGCGCGGAGAATCCTCGACCGAATCGTGGGCTATAAGCTTTCTCCCTTCCTTTGGAAGAACGTGAGAAGCGGATTGTCTGCGGGACGCGTGCAGTCGGTGGCTACCCGTATCATCGTGGAGCGGGAGGAGGAGATCCGCAATTTCGTTCCCGAGGAATACTGGACGGTGGACGCGCTTCTGCAGAGCAAGGACGGGAAGGAATTTTCGGTTCGCTTTTACGGAAACAAGAAGGGCAGAGTCCGCCTTTCCTGTGAGAAGGACGCCATGCGGGTCGTGGACGCTGTCAGCGGAACCGATTTCGCGGTCTGCTCGGTGAAGAAGTCCAAGAAGAAAAAGCTTCCCGCGCCTCCCTTTACCACCTCTACCATGCAGCAGGAGGCTGCCAAGAAGCTGGGCTTCCAGTCCCAGCGCATCATGCGTATCGCGCAGGAGCTGTACGAGGGTGTCAACGTGGGAGCCGAAAACGGCGGCGTTCAGGGTTTGATTACCTATATGCGTACCGACTCGCTTCGTATTTCCGCCGACGCGCAGACTGAGGCAAAGGATTATATCGAAAGCAAGTACGGGGAGAAATACAACCCTGCCACTCCCAGAGTTTACAAGGCAAAGACAGGCGCGCAGGATGCCCATGAGGCGATCCGCCCCTCCCGTGTGACTCTGGAGCCCGCTATGATCAAGAAATACGTCACCAACGACCAGTTCAAGCTCTATAAGCTGATCTGGGAGAGATTCGTGGCAAGCCAGATGGAATCCGCGTCTCTTTCCACGGTGACCGCCGACTTTGAGTCGGAGGGATACGTGTTCCGTACCAGCGGATATACGGTGGATTTCCCCGGATATATGGCGGTTTACGAGGAGAGCGAGGACGACACGCGTCGCAATGCCGACGAGGTCAGCGAGCAGAGAAACATTCGTCTGCCCGACGTGAAGGAGGGAGAGAGCGTATCCTCTCTGTCCATTGACCCCGCCAAGCATTTTACCGAGGCGCCTCCCCGCTACAACGACGCGTCTCTCATTAAATTCCTTGAGGAAATGGGAATCGGACGCCCCAGTACCTTCGCTACCATCATCACCACCATCATTGCCCGCAATTACGTAAAGCGCGAGGGCAAATCCTTGGTTCCCACACCAACGGGCGAGCTGACCAATCAGCTGATGATGGAGAGCTTCCCCGATATCGTCAACTATCAGTTTACCGCGGAAATGGAGAACGATCTGGATAAGATCGAAAGCGGAAGCAGGGAGATGAACGACGTTCTTGCCGCGTTCTGGAAGGATTTCGGCAAGGAGCTGGAGGAAGCCAACAAGAAGATGGAGTCCCGCGAGCTGGAGATCCCCGTAGAGGAGACCGATATGATCTGCGAGAAATGCGGAAGCCGTATGATCGTCAAGAATGGCCGCTTCGGCAAGTTTGCCGCTTGTCCAGCATATCCCCAGTGCCGCAATACCAAGCCCTTGGAAAAGCCCAAGGACGAGGAGAACGACGAGCCCGAGAAGAAGCCGATCATCGCGGATTTCAAGTGCGAGAAGTGCGGCTCGGATATGGTGCAGAGAACGGGACGCTACGGCCCCTTCTTTGCCTGCGTTCGCTATCCCGAATGTAATTTCTCCAAGCAGAAGACCCGTGAGATCGGGGTTCCTTGTCCCAAGTGCGGATCGAAGATCATCATGAAAACGGGCAAGAGACGGACGGTATTTTATAGCTGTGAAAAGTACCCCGAGTGCGATTTCTCCTCTTGGGATCTTCCCGTTGCCGAGAACTGCCCCGATTGCGGAGAGATGCTGTTCCGTAAGAAGGGACAGGCGATGCTGATCTGCCACAACAAGGAGTGCGGCTTCAAGAAGCCCGTCAAGACCGAGGCAACGGAAGCCACGGAAGAATGAGCGATATGAAAAAAACGATTGCCGTATACGGCGCGGGGCTTGCGGGCTGTGAGGCGGCTTGGCAGGCGGCAGAGCGGGGCGTTTCGGTCACGCTCTATGAAATGAAGCCCGAAAAATATACGCCCGCCCACCATTCCCCCAAGTTCGGAGAGCTGGTCTGCTCCAACTCACTGCGCTCGGACGCTCTGTCCAATGCGGTGGGGCTGCTCAAAGAGGAGCTTCGCCGAAGCGGATCCTTGGTAATGGCGGCGGCGGACGCGACCCGCGTGCCCGCAGGCTCGGCGCTGGCGGTGGACCGAGAAAAATTTTCCGATTATATCACCGAGCGGATTCGCAAGCACCCCCTCATTGAGGTGGTGGAAAAGGAGATGGACTCGGTGGAGCCCGATCGGGTAACGGTTATTGCCACGGGACCTCTCACCTCCGACAGGCTGGCGGAATATATCCGCGAGGAGCTTGGCTGCGAGGGATTGCACTTTTTTGATGCAGCCGCGCCCATCGTGGACGCGGAGTCGATCAATACGGACGTTGCCTTTTTTGCGTCCCGTTACGATAAGGGAGACGCGGACTATATCAACTGCCCCATGACCGAGGAGCAGTACACCGCCTTTTGGCAGGCGCTGATCGGCGCCGAGGAGGCGGAGCTGAAGGATTTTGACCGCGAGGAGCAGAAAAAGCTCAAGGTCTTCGAGGGGTGTATGCCCGTGGAGGTCATGGCAAGAAGAGGACACGACACGCTTCTCTTTGGACCCCTGAAGCCCGTGGGACTGATCGATAAGCGGGTAGGAAAGCAGGCGTATGCCGTGGTCCAGCTTCGAAAGGAAAACGAGGCGGGGACTATGTATAATCTGGTGGGCTTTCAGACCCATCTGACCTTCCCCGAGCAGAGAAGGGTCTTTCGGATGATTCCGGGACTTGAAAACGCGGAGTTTCTGCGCTACGGCGTCATGCACCGCAATACCTATCTCAATTCCCCCAAGCTCTTGGATGAGACCTATCGGATGAGGGAGCGTCCCCATATCTTTTTCGCGGGACAGATGACGGGGGTAGAGGGATACGTGGAGTCGGTGGGCTCGGGACTGGTGGCGGGAATCAACGCCGCGAGAGTCGCTCTCGGACAGACCCCCGCGGTGTATCCCAAGACCACCGTGCTGGGGGCGATGGCGAGCTACGTCGCCAAGGGCGGTGTGTCCGCGTTCGTTCCCATGAACGCCAATTTTGGAATTGTGGAGCCGCTCCCCGCAAGGGTGAAGGGCGGAAAGACTGCCAAAAACGAAGCGCTTGCCAAGCGCGCTCTTGAGCATTTGGAGGCGTGGAAGGAGGAGATAAAATGAAGCGAATACTGGTGGACGTAATGGGGGGAGACAATGCTCCCGCCGAGACCGTGAAGGGTGCGTATCTTGCCGCGGACGAGCTGGAATGTGAGCTGGTTCTGGTGGGAGATCGCTCCGAGATTCAGCGTATTGCTTCCGAAAACGGCTGGGATCCCGATCACTTTGAGATCGTACACACCGAGACCGTCATTACGATGGAGGATGCCCCCATCGCCGTTCGGCGGGTAAAGGCGGATTCCTCCATGGGACTTTCTCTCCGTATGCTTGCGGAGGGCAAGGGAGACGCGATGGTCAGCACGGGAAATACGGGCGCGCTCTTTGCGGGAGCGACCCTGATCGTCAGAAAGATCGCGGGGGTACACAGCCCTGCCATTGCGGCGCTTCTTCCCATGCAGCCTCCCGTTCTTTTGCTGGATTCGGGCGCAAGCCTGAACGTGAGCGCGGAGGATTTGGAGCAGTTTGCCGTGATGGGATCGGTTTACATGAAGAAGGCAATGGGCGTGGAAAATCCTCGCGTGGGGCTTCTTAACAACGGCTCCGAGGAGACGAAGGGAACGCCCCTGCAGATGGAAGCCTATCACCGCCTTTGCGAAAATTCCGACCTGAATTTCGTCGGAAACGTGGAGGGAAACCGCGTGATGCAGAACGCCTGCGACGTATTGGTCACCGACGGATTTTCGGGCAACGTGCTTCTCAAGACCATGGAGGGCATGGGCAAGCTGATGCTGAAGACCATGAAGGAGCTGTTTTACAGAAACGCCGTTACCAAGGCGGCGGGACTTGCCGTCAAGCCCTATCTTGGCGACGTGAAGAAGAATTTTGATGCCACCGAGTTTGGAGGCGCGCCGATCCTCGGCGTGCGAAAGCCCGTAATCAAGGCGCACGGCTCCTCGGATGCGAAGGCGTTTAAAAACGCCATCCGTCAGGCGCTTGCCTGCGCGGAAAAGGATCTGACGGCAGACCTCGGGGTGGAAATTTCTGCGCTCACGGAGAAGAGAAGGGCGCAGAAGGAGCTTGCGGGAGACGAGCAGTAATCAAAGAACAAGAAAGAGAGTAGCGAAGATGCAACAGACCAATTCGGCGCTCCTTGAGCGAACGATCGGATATACCTTCCGCGACCCATCGATCCTGACGGAGGCGCTGACCCATTCCTCCTACGCCAACGAGCTGAAGGCAAAGAAGAAGCAGGTGCGGTGCAATGAGCGCTTGGAATTTTTGGGCGACTCGATCTTAGCATCGGTGGTCAGCGAGTATTTATTTCATACCTATCCCGATCTGCCCGAGGGAGAGCTGACTCAGCGGAGGAAGGCAGTGGTCCAGTCCGCGGCTCTTGCCTCCTATGCCCGCAAGATCGAGCTTGGACGGCATTTGCTTCTCGGCAACGGAGAGGAAAAGGGGAACGGCAGAGAGAGACAGTCCACCTTGGAAAATGCCTTCGAGGCGTTGATCGCCGCCATTTATTTGGATAGCGGAGATCGCGGATACGAAACGGCGCGCCGCTTCGTGCTCCCCTTCGTGAAGGAGGAGCTTGCGACCAATTACAACCATATTGCCGCCGATCCCAAGACCGAGCTGCAGCAGCTCATTCAGCAGACCGAGGGAGACTTCCTTGAGTATTTCACGGTGGGGGAAAGCGGCCCCGACCACAACAAGGTGTTTGAGGTGGAGGCGAGAATGAACTCCAACGTCATCGGGCGGGGCGTAGGCCGCTCCAAGCGCGAGGCGGAGCAGAATGCCGCCAAGGAAGCCCTGAAGCTCTTCGGGGAATTATAAGAAAAGTACCGTATGAAATAATGTTTTTTCTAAGGTAAAAATCCGTCGGAGCCTTTGGTGCCACCGACGGATTTTAATTTTTTGGGGTGCGATTTGTGCCGATTTTGAAAAAGGGGCGCAAATTTTGGAATAAAATTCCGCATCCCCCCTTGTAAAAGAGGAATTTTTTTGCTATAATATAATGAGTGATATTGACGATCGAGGTGATCCTATGATATTGTACGGAGGACAGGTCCTGAGGACCGAGTGCCGAGACTTTGCTCCCATGGATCTTTGGATCGAGGGAGATAAGATCCGAGGAGTCGGGGCGCGGGGTGCCTTTGATGAAAAGGATTCTCAGCGTGTGGACGTAACGGGATATTGGATCGTCCCCGGGCTTGTGGACGTGCATACCCACGGACGGATCGGCTATGATTTTGTCGATTGCTCCGAGGAGGAGATTGCCGCCATGGCGGCGGATTATGCCCGACGTGGCGTGACTACCCTCATGCCCACCCTTGCGACCGCAAGCTACGAGCAGATGATCGCCATGACCGATCGGATCAATCGTTTTCTTCCTCAAAAAAGCCACGCGGGCTTTTGCGGCGTGCATTGGGAGGGACGGTATATCCACCCCGCGAAAAGGGGCGCTCATGCCGAGCATCTCTTGGCAAAGCCCTCTGCAAGGGAGTTGGATTCCCAGATCCTTACACGATGCAGGCGACTGCATATTTCGGCGGCGCTGGAGCTGGACGGGGACGGAAGCTTTTCGGAAAAGGCGAAGCAGATAGGCGCAACTCTCGGGCTGGCGCACACCGAGGCAACCTATGCCGAGGCAAAGCGGGCGGAGGAGAGAGGCATCGTCTCTTATACCCATTTGTTTAACTGTATGCCCTCCTTGCATCACCGCGACGGCGGAGCGGTATGCGCCGCGTTGGAGGGAGATCGGATCGTGGAATTGATTTCGGACGGCGTGCATATCTCCCCCGAAATGATCCGTCTCGTCTATCGAAGCAAGGGCGTGGACGAGATCTCCTTGATTTCGGATTCGATTGCCGCCGCGGGCTATCCCGACGGAAAATACGAGGTAGGCGGCTTGTCCGTTACCGTCAGGGACGGCATCGCCCGTACCGATGAAAAGGGAGCGTTGGCGGGCTCTACCCTCAGTCTTGACGTTGCCGTGACCCGATTCGCGGAATATTGCCGTATTCCTCTTGCGGAGGCGATTGTTTCGGCGACGGCGACCCCTGCCAAGCAGATCGGTATGTACGATACCGTCGGCTCCATAGACGAGGGAAAGACGGCGGATCTGATTTTGTTAAGCACTCCTCATCAGATGATCCCAAGGAGGATCCTGCTTCGGGGAGAATGGCTCTCTATTTGATTTTGAACAAACAGGAGGTAACACCCTATGAATACACCCTTTTATATTACGACCGCCATTGCCTACGCGTCGGGCAAGCCCCATTTCGGAAATACCTACGAGGTCATTATGACCGATGCGGTGGCTCGCTACAAGAAGGCAAGAGGCTTTGACGTGTTCTTCTGCACGGGAACCGACGAGCACGGACAGAAGATCGAGAACCTTGCCGCCAAGGCGGGCGTTAGCCCCAAGGAATACGTGGATCGTGTTTCGGGCGAGATCAAGACCATCTGGGACAAGATGGGAACCGATTACGACTACTTTATCCGCACCACCGACGAAAATCACGAGGCGGCGGTGAAGAAGATGTTCACCAAGTTCTACGAAAAGGGAGACATCTACAAGAGCGAATACGAGGGCTGGTACTGCACGCCCTGTGAGTCCTTCTTTACCGAGACGCAGGCAGGAGGCGGAAAGTGTCCCGACTGCGGCCGTCCCGTACAGCAGGCAAAGGAGGAAGCGTACTTCTTCAAGATGAGTAAGTATGCCGACCGATTGATGCAGTATATCGAGGATCACCCCGAGTTCATTCAGCCCGAATCCCGCAAAAAGGAAATGGTCAATAACTTCTTGAAGGCGGGTCTTCAGGATCTTTGCGTGTCGAGAAGCTCCTTCAAATGGGGAATCCCCGTGGAGTTTGACGACCGTCACGTGATCTACGTGTGGCTGGACGCGCTGACCAACTATATTACCGCCCTCGGCTATGATCCCGACAAGACCTACGAGGAGCAGAGCGAGAAGTTTAAGAAATATTGGCCTGCCGATGTGCATATTATCGGTAAGGATATTATTCGTTTCCACACCATCTACTGGCCGATCTTCTTAATGGCACTCGATCTTCCTTTGCCCAAAAAGGTGTTCGGTCACCCCTGGTTCAACTTCGGCAACGACAAGATGAGTAAGTCCAAGGGTAACGTAGTATTTGCGGACGAGCTTGCTGAGATCTTCGGTGTTGACGGCGTGCGCT
>JAZOQX010000011.1:0-6800 GCA_045656325.1 Eubacteriales bacterium | reverse complement strand
AAGGATATCTGCGACAAAGCCGCATTGATTTTCGAGGTGATCGGAGATACCGCTTCCGCCAAATATGCCAGAGCACGCTCAAAAACGATCAGAGATGCCTTTCGTTCCTCTTGTATGCGCATTTCTAAGAGAACGCAGCATATTACTCTGAGGATCAAAAATCAAGCTACACAGGCAATGGCGATCTTTTACGGTATGTTCTCCGAGGAGGAAATCCCCTACGCCGCCAAAGAACTTGGACAAATGCTTAAAATGCGTGACGGTCATATGGACGTGGGCATCCTTGGCGCAAGAGTGCTTTGGCACGTTTTGGCAGAACACGGCATGGTTGATGCCGCACTGAAGGCAATCCTCCATCCTACCTTCCCAAGCTTCAAATGCTGGCTGGATCAAGGAGCAACCTCTCTTTTCGAGGCTTTCGTCTGTATGGAGCATCCCGTTGATCAAATGACCTCCGAGGATCCTTGGGTAGATTCTCTCAACCATCACTGCTGGAGCGATTTCATTGGATTCTTTATGCGCCATATTGCGGGAATACAAGTCAATCATCACGATCGCATCACCGTTGCGCCGTGTATTACCGATCTTCTCAACAACGTATCTGCGTACACCGAGACACCCAATGGTCGGATCGCGGTAGAATACAAGAAAACCGATATTATGGTAGAAATGTCCGTTACAGTCCCGAAGGACACCGTTGCAGAGCTAAAAGTCCCCCAAGGGTATCAACTAAGTTTCGGAAAAACCTTGCTAAAGCATGGAGAGCATCGCTTGCTCATCTGCAAAAAATAAAAATAAGAGAGCCTGAGATCAGGCTCTCTTATTTTTATTTTGAAGTCATCTTTTCCTGCTTAACCTTGTGATCGATCACGTGTCTGGATGCCAATTCGTTTTTAACGTCATCCAAGGAAATTCCCATTTCGATCATAAGCACCATGACATGGTAAACAAGATCGGCAATTTCATAAATCGTTTCCGCTTTATCGTTCGCCTTTGCCGCAATGATCACCTCGGTGGACTCTTCTCCCACCTTTTTCAGAATTTTGTCAATTCCCTTTTCAAAGAGATAGGTAGTATAAGAACCTTCCTTCTTTTCGATCTTTCTTCCCTCAATCACCTTCATCAGGGCATCGAGAGAAAATTCCTCGCGAAGGTCACTTTCATATACCATCTCGTTAAAGCAAGAATCGGTACCGAGATGACAAGCAGGTCCGTCCTTATAAACCGTAACGGTCAAGGCATCGCGGTCGCAATCGGTAACAATGCTTACAATGTGCTGACGGTTTCCCGAGGTCTCTCCCTTTCTCCAAAGGCACTTGCGGGAACGGGACCAGAAGCAGGTGGTTCCTTCCTTCATGCTGATCTCCAGACTTTCCTTGTTCATATATGCCACCGTCAAAACCTTTTTGGAAACAGCGTCAACAACGACAGCGGGAATCAATCCCTTTTCATCAAATTTCAATTCTTCAATCTTCAACATAACAAACTCCTATTATAATCTCACATGAATATTCTCTTGTGCCAAGGTCGCCTTTAAATTCCTGATATTGACCTCGCCAAAATGAAAGATTGACGCGGCAAGACCCGCATCTACGTCGGGCAACTCGTGGAACAGCTTTACAAAATCATCAATAGAACCCGCTCCTCCCGAAGCGATAACGGGAACACGAACCGCTTGACAAACCGCATCCAGCATTTCCAGATCAAAGCCATTTTTGACTCCGTCCGTATCGATGCTGTTGACAACGATCTCTCCCGCGCCGTTTTCTACGCCGCGCTTGATCCATTCAATGGCTTCCATTCCCGTATCTTCTCTGCCGCCCTTTCGGAACACGTGAAAAACACCGTCTACCCGCTTTACGTCAACCGAGAGAACCACACATTGATCGCCGTATTTCTTAGCGGCATGATAGATCAGATCGGGATTGGAGATCGCTCCCGAGTTCACGCTGACCTTATCGGCACCGCATTTCAAAACTCGGTCAAAATCCTCCAGACTTCGGATTCCTCCTCCCACCGTCAAGGGAATAAACACACGTTCCGCCGTTTGACGGAGAATATCGGTAAATAAGGACCGCTCCTCATAGGATGCCGTAATGTCGTAAAAGACAAGCTCGTCGGCTCCGCAGCTGCTATAAAATTCAGCCAAGGCAATGGGCGAGGAAACATCCTTGACATCTAAAAAATTAACACCCTTAACCACTCGTCCGTTTTTCACATCCAAGCATGGGATAATTCTTTTTGTGATCATACGCTCTCCTTTGCCAATGCGATCGCTTCCTCTAATTTGATTGCTCCGGTATAGATCGCCTTACCAACAATCGCGCCAAACAGATTCATTTCGGCAAGAACACGAATGTCCTCCATCGTAGACACGCCGCCCGAGGCAACCACGTTCATGGAAAACCGACGGCTAAGCTCGCGGTACAGATCACGATTGGTTCCCGCCATCATCCCATCCTTGGAAATATCGGTACAAATGATCGTTTTTACGCCAAGCTCCTGAATCGTTTGACAGAAATCAAAGCAAGAAAGCTCGGAAACCTCCGTCCATCCCTTGATTGCGACCATTCCGTCCTTAATATCGATTCCAACAACCACGTTGTCAGGATACAATCCTACCGCTTTCTTCAAAAACGCAGGATCATTGACCGCCGCAGTCCCCAAAATCACTCGGTCTACGCCGATATCTACGTATCTCTTGATCGTATCAAGGTCACGGATCCCTCCGCCGACCTCTACGGAAAGCGTCGTGGAGCGAACGATATCGCGAATCGTGTCAAAGTTTGTCGTGTTGCCATCCTTCGCGCCATCCAGATCCACCAGATGCAAATATTTCGCGCCCTGCTCCTCAAAGTATTTCGCAACCCTCACGGGAGTCTCGCTATATATCGTTACTTGATTATAATCCCCTTTTATCAATCGAACGGCTTTTCCGTCGATCAGATCAATAGCGGGAAAAATATGCATCATATTCAAACCTCACAAAATGCCTTCAAAATTGCCAATCCAACCGTTCCGCTCTTTTCGGGGTGGAATTGGGCGCCCCACACATTCCCGTTCCGAACTGCCGCCGTTAGCTCCGCGCTATACTCTGACGTTGCGATCACGTTCGGTTCACAGTCCGCCGCATAGTAGGAGTGTACGAAATAAACACAGTCGCCCTCTTTTATATACTTGAACAAAACGTCCTTTTCTCCCTTAAAATGCAAGGGATTCCAACCGATATGGGGAATTTTTAGTCCCTCATCGATTACGTCCTTGATCGGCCGAACCGAACCGGGAATCAAGCCAAGCCCCCTATGCTCTCCGTACTCAAAGCTTCTTTCAAACAACATCTGCATCCCAAGGCAAATGCCGAGCAAGGGCTTCCCTTTTTTGGTTTCCTCCAAAATGACCTGATCCAATCCACTCTGTCTGAGCTTTTCCGCGGCATCGGCAAAGGCGCCGACCCCCGGCAGAATAATTCGCTCGGCTTCACGGATGGTTTTCGGCTCTGACGTAACGACAACCTCTGCGCCAATCGCGCGAAAGGAGCTATTGAGAGAAAAGAGGTTTCCGACTCCGTAATCTACGATCGCGATCATACGAGCATCCCCTTTGTGGAAGGAATCATATTCGCCCTTGCGGGATCGATCCGAACGGCAGATGCCATGGCGTGTGCAAACGCTTTAAAGGCTCCCTCAATAATGTGATGCGAGTTTCTTCCCTCAAGCTGTTGAAAATGCAAGCAGATTTTCGCGTGTCTGACAAAAGCGGAAAAAAATTCCTCAACCAATTCCGTATCGAAGGATCCAACCTTTTCCGCAGGGATCTGCAAGCGATATACAAGGCAATCCCGACCCGATACGTCCAGCGCGCAAAGGATCAATGCTTCGTCCATCGGAAGAATCATAGAGCCGTAGCGTACGATTCCCTTTCCGTCTCCCAAAGCCTTAGCAAATGCCTGTCCAAGGCAAATTCCGATATCTTCTGCGCTATGGTGATCATCCACGTTCACGTCTCCCTTACACGTCACGGTCAAATCAAAGCCGCCATGTGACGCAAACAGAGTGAGCATATGGTCTAAAAATCCAACGCCCGTTTGGATGTTTGCCTTACCGCTTCCATCCAAATTTAAGGAAAGAGCGATATCGGTTTCCGATGTTTTTCTTATGATTTCTGCATTTCTCATGGATTACCTCTCTAAAATCGATTGAATTTCCTTGAGCAAACAATCCATCTGCTCCTTCGTTCCTACCGTAATGCGGTTATATTCACATATCTCGGGCTTATCGAAGTGACGAATCAAAATTCCTCTCTTTTTCAACTCAAGATACAACTCCTTGCCGCCGATCCGTTGGCTTTTTGCAAAAATAAAATTGGCTTTGGAATCGGTACAAACAAAGCCCAATTCTCTCAATTTACTTTGCGTGTCATCCCGCACTGCGGCGACAGTTCTGCAATTTTCCATATAGTATCCGTTTTCATCCAATGCGGCTTCGCCCGCAAGCAACGTCAAACGATTGATATTATAGGGATTTGTTGAGTATTTAATTTTTTCAAGATCGGCGATCAATTCTGGATCTCCAAAGGCAAATCCAAGTCTGGCACCTGCCATTGAACGGGATTTTGAATAGGTTCCAACCACCAGCAGATTCCGATACCTTCCAATTAACTGAACCGCCGATTCCGCGCCGAAATCCACATACGCCTCATCCACAACAACCACATGATCGGGATTGGCGGCAACGATCTCCTCGATCTTATCCAAGGAAAGAGCAAGCCCCGTAGGCGCGTTGGGATTGGCGATAACAACGCCTGCCGTATTTCCCAGATAATCCTCAACCCGAACAGAGAAATCCTCCGCCAAAGGGATCATCCGATAAGAAACACCGTAAAGATCTGCGTATACCTGATAGAATCCATAGGAAATCTTCGGAAACCGCACAGGATGAGCGCCTTCATCAAAGAAAGCCATAAAGGAAAAATTCAGAATATCGTCCGAACCGTTGGACACAAATACACAATCCTTTCCCACACCATAGAGGGCGGCAAGCTTTTCCTTTAAACGACCGCAAGTAGGATCGGGATAAAGATTCAGTTGAGAAACCGCCGCGCTATCAATCGCCCGAAGCACTCCCTCGGACGGCGGAAACGGAGATTCATTGGTATTTAATTTAATATACTGCATATCGGTTGGCTGTTCACCAGGGGTATATGCATCCAATCCGACGTACTTTGCATTGATAAAACGACTCATGACCTCTCCCGTTACTCCTCAAAACGAATTACTGCGCTTTTAGCGTGCGCGCCAAGCCCCTCTTGATTTGCAAAAAATTCAATATCTCGGCTAACCGCCTTCAAGGCATCCTCCGTATAATAAGTAAACTGCGTTTTCTTGACAAAATCATCTACGGAAAGAGGGCTGGAAAACCGAGCGGTGCCGCTGGTAGGCAACGTGTGGTTGGGACCCGCAAAATAGTCGCCAAGCGCTTCAGGACAATATTTTCCCATAAAGATAGATCCTGCGTGATGGATCTGATCCAAATAGCGGAAGGGATCGTCCACGCAAATTTCAAGATGCTCGGGAGCAATACTGTTTGCCACCTCTACTGCCTGTGCGATGCTTTCGGTAATGATGATCTTTCCGTTATTGTCAATAGAGGTTCTTGCAATGTCTTCACGAGCAAGAAGCGGGATTTGCCGCTCCAGCTCTCTCGAAACGCCCTCGGCAAGCTCAGCCGAATCGGTTACAAGAACTGCGCTTGCCATTCGATCATGCTCCGCTTGAGAAAGGAGATCGGCGGCAACGTAAATGGGATTACAGGTTCCATCCGCAATCACCAATATTTCGCTGGGACCCGCGATCATGTCAATGGCTACCTTGCCAAACACCTGCTTCTTTGCTTCAGCCACAAACGCGTTGCCAGGACCTACAATTTTATCTACGGCGGGAATCGTTTCGGTTCCGTACGCCAAAGCGGCAATCGCTTGCGCTCCGCCCACCTTAAAGACCTTCTTCACTCCGCCGATCTTGGCTGCCGCCAAAATAACGGGATTCACCGAGCCGTCCTTGGAAGGAGGGGTTACCATAACGATCTCCTTGCATCCCGCGATCTTTGCGGGAATACAATTCATGAGCACGGAAGAAGGATATGCAGCCGTTCCACCTGGAACGTAGAGACCTACCCGTTCGATGGGAATAATCTTCTGTCCGATCACAACTCCCTCTTTTTCGTTAATCATGAAGCTGTTTCGAACCTGTCTGGAATGAAACGCATGAATATTCTTTGCCGCTTTTTCCAAAATTTCTAGAAATTTGGGATCCACAGAAGCCACAGCCGCTTCAATCTCTTCATCCGATACCTGCAAGGAGGCCAATACTGCCTTATCAAATTTTTCACAGTATTCGTATAAGGCCGCGTCCTTGCGTTCCTTCACCTGATTGATAATTTCCGTGACCGTAGACTCCACGTGCTTCGTACTGCTGATATCACGAGAAAAAATCTCAGAACGGTCAATTTCATTGTATCGAAAAATACGTATCATGTTCTCCTCCCGAACGATGCTTACTGCTTGCTTTGCAACACTCGATTGATCTCGTTGCAAATTTCTCTGATGCTCTCATTTTTAAATTTGTAGCTCGCCTTATTGGCTACCAGCCTTGCGCTGATGTCCACAATATCACTCTTTGGCTCGAGATCGTTTTCGAGCAACGTCTTTCCCGTCTCAACAATGTCCACGATTACGTCAGACAATCCTAAGATGGGCGCAAGCTCAATCGAACCGTTTAGCTTAATAATGTCGATCTCTCTGCT
>JAZOQX010000010.1:0-5891 GCA_045656325.1 Eubacteriales bacterium | reverse complement strand
CTGTGAGGATTGCTCAGTGGCATCCTCCGCAGGTAGCGCAGTTGTGGGTGCATCCCGAGGGCTGCTCGCCGGTGATCTGGGTCATAATGGTATTGTTCACAGCGTTCATCAGCTCGTTGACCTCTGCCTGCGCTTCGTTCAGCTCCATAAATACAGGATGCTCCATGATTTCGCGGTAAAGGGTATCGATTCTCTTTTGAATATTGTCCACGAGAAGCGTGTCACGCTCCTCTCGAGTGATTTCAAGCTGAAGCGCCTTCTGCTGAACCTCGTATTCCACCAACTTCTTTTGCAGATCCTTGTCAGAGCTGTATGCCGCCTTCGCCTTTTCCAGACGAACCAGCTTCTCGTCCTGCTTCAACGCCTTGCCAAGTTCTGCCGCCAAATCAAAAATATTCATCTTCTTCACCTTATTACCTTTCCGTAGAGAGCAAAGGGCTCGCCCCGCTCAATTTGTACTTCCAAAAATTTTCCCGTATCCTCGGGCGCAGCCTCGAAGAAAACGATCTTTCCGCCCTCGGTTCTTCCGCTGAACAGGGCGTCGTTGTTCTTACTGATTCCGTCGCATAGCACACGAAGTGTTTTTCCCTCCATGGGGCGATTGGCGTTCAAGGAAATTTCATTTTGCACGCCAAGCAACCGCTCAAACCGTTCCTTTTGAACGTCTGCGGGAATCTGCTCCTCCATCTCCGCCGCAGGCGTCCCCTTGCGAGGTGAATAGATAAAGGAATAGATCATATCAAACCTTGCCCGCCTTAACGCAGACAGCGTATTCTCAAAATCCTTCTCGGTTTCCCCTGGGAATCCTACGATGATGTCGGAGGTGATGACCGCGTCGGGAATTTTTTCACGGATATAATCCAAAATGCCAATATACCGTTCAAAATCATAGCGACGGTTCATCGCCTTTAGGATCGAATCGCTTCCGCTCTGCATGGGAAGATGAAAATGCCTTGCCACGTGACGGGATTTTGCCATCACGTCAATGAGCCGTCGGGACGCGTCCTTGGGATGACTGGTCATAAAATGAATCCAATAATCCCCCTCGATTTGATCCAACTCCTCCAAAAGATCGGCAAAGTCATAGTCAAAATCACTGTCCTTGCCATAGGAGTTTACGTTCTGTCCAAGGAGCGTAATATCCTTATATCCTCTCGCCACCAGCTCACGCACCTCTTCGACGATGGCTTCCCGCCTTCGGCTTCTCTCCCGTCCGCGCACGTAAGGCACAATGCAATAGGAGCAGAAATTGTTGCACCCGTACATGATCGATACCCATGCGCGCGCTTCGTTTTCACGGCGGATCGGGATTCCCTCGGCAACCTCGTATACGGTTTCATCTTGACGTAGAATCCTCTTTCCACGGCTTAATTTTTCCCAAAGAAGCTCAGGAAAACGGTGTAGCGAGGAGGTTCCGAACAATAGATCCACGTAAGGATAGCGATGCTTGATCTCCTCAATCCGATGCTCCTGCACCACCATACACCCGCATACGACAATGATCAGCTCGGGATTTTTTGCCTTGAGATGCTTATACTGTCCTACCAAGGATAGGGCTCGCTTCTCGGCGTGCTCGCGAATGGCGCAGGTATTGACCATAATCAAGGAGGCAAGCTCGGGCTTGTCTGTGATCTCGTATCCCATCGCCTCCGCCATTCCGCAAAGCTTCTCGCTGTCCGCTTCATTTTGCTGACAGCCAAGCGTCAGCATAAAAGCGCGGGGACGGATTCCCTTTTCACCGAGATACCGTTGGTTTCTTTCGTATATTTTATTGCTGCAAATTTTATGCTTTTCCATTTCTGCCGGAGAAACGGAACGGTGTCTCTGTTCCATGTAATCCTCCCCTCTCAATTTCAAAAAGCAGAATTATTCCAATTATAATATTATATAATAAGATTTGATATTTGTCAAGGTGTTGTTCGGAAAAACGGATTTTATTTTGGGATCTTGCTTTTTTCCCTGAGCCATGGTATAATGTTAAAGTTCTTGTTTGTTTTTAGTTCTTGAAATTGAGGTTTCTATGTCTTTTATGGAATGGTTTGTTCAATTTATAGAGATGATACAACGGGAAATGACCGAGCCGTTGCCCTTTGGAAGCTGGCATTTGATTTCCCTTTGCTGCGTAGTAGCAGTCCTTGCCGCGCTGATCCTATTGTTTCGGCGCGCAAAGGACCGAACCATGCGGCTCATCGTTTTTTTGGGTTGGATCATCATCGTCCTTCTCGAGATCTGCAAGCAGCTGTCGCTCTCCGTAATCATGGTTGACGGAGTTCCCACTTGGGATTACTGCTGGAGCGCCTTTCCCTTTCAGTTCTGTTCGTCCCCGCTCTATGTGCTCCCCTTCGTATTTCTCCTGAAGGACTGCGCGGTTCGACGTGCCTTTATTGCCTTTTTGTCCACCTTTTCTCTCTTGGCGGGATTGATCGTCATGGTCTATCCCAATACCGTATTTTCGGTCAATACAAGCATAAATATTCAAACCATGGTTCACCACGGATTGCAGATCGTTCTCGGAATCTATCTGTTCGTATACAGCCATCGCCATATGCGCTGGAGAACGCTGCTCGGTGCCACCACCATCTTCCTCGCATTTTTCATGACCGCGATCGCGCTCAACGAGCAGGTACACGAATATCTGCTGAAAAACGACCTGTCCTTCACCTTTAATATGTTTTTCATCAGCCCCTACTATTATTCGGACTGTGAACTCCCCATCGTCACGTTTCTTCGTCAATTTTTCTCCTATCGAGACTATCTGGCTCTGTACGCCGTGGCGTTTTCCATCGGTGCCGCCATCGTCTTTTCCGCCGAAAAGGGCATTTGCCGACTGTGTTCGAGAAATCGTGACCGCGACATAACGTAAAAAAGGCAGCTGCTTTCCGCAACTGCCTTTTTTATTTTGCAAGGACTCAGTCAGCGTATACGCTAACCTGCTTCTTGCTCTTGGTCTTCTGCTCAAACTTTACCTTACCGTCGATCAAGGCAAACAGAGTGTCATCCTTACCGATACCAACGTTGTTACCGGGATGGATAGAGGTTCCTCTCTGTCTTACCAAAATGTTTCCGGCAAGAACAGCCTGTCCGTCAGCCTTCTTTACGCCAAGGCGCTTGGACTCACTGTCACGTCCGTTCTTCGTGGAACCGACTCCCTTTTTATGAGCAAAGAACTGTAAACTAAGCTTCAACATGATTCGTTCCTCCTGATAAATGTAATAATGTGCAAAACTGCAATTCGGATGCGGGAGATCAATCGTAGTCAATATCCTTGACCTCGACGTCCAGATAATCGTAATACTCCTCCAAGAGCTCGTTGAGCTGGTAATAGTAGGACATAAACAGTCCCGATACCGCGTAGCGCTTTCTTTCATCCTCTTCGAACTGAGGAAGCGCCGCCTTGGCACGCACCACGATGTGGGTTGCTCCTTCATCCACGGTATATTCCACGTCCGAGGCATAAGCCACCTCTACGGTATTGACGATCAGCATCGTCATTGCGGACAGAGCCGCGCAAAGCACGTCGTCTCCCGCCTCACCGTAACCGGTATGTCCTTGCTCCTCGAAGCCGTAATATACACCGCCGCTTCTGAAAAAAACGATTTTTGTCATTTCAGCGCTTCAATCCCGATGGAATTAGCCCTGAATGGACAGGATCTGTACCTTGGTATAAGGCTGTCTGTGACCGATCTTCTTCTTCTCGTTTTTCTTAGCCTTGTACTTCATTACGTAGATTTTCTTGTCCTTGCCGTTGGCAATGACCTTTGCGGTAACTGCCGCACCTTCAACCAGGGGAGCGCCAACCTTGAACTCACTTCCTGCCGATACTGCCTTGACACGGTCAAACGTTACCGTATCACCCTCGTTAACGTCGAGCTTTTCTACGAAAACAACGTCGCCCTCGTTAACCTTGTACTGCTTTCCGCCTGTTTCAATAATTGCGTACACGAAAAGCACCTCTCTTTCTTATAGACTCGCTAAGGTAGGCGGTGTTCGTGACACACTTAAAAAGCCCCCATTAAGCGGCATTTTACATTATACCATAACGCCCTTTCTTTTGTCAATATCTTTTTTCATTTTTTCAAAAAAATTTTTCAAATCCCTTGGATTATTGATTTATTCATAAATTTTTGCTTGAAATCGTCACAATTATATAGTATAATGGATGAAATATTACGAAAAGAAAGTATTTGAGGAAACATCATGACCGTAAAGCAGTATCGGATCGCCCCAAGCATCCGACTGTCCCACATACAAACCGAAGCCTTTAAAACAGGGGTCCTCACCCTTACCCTGACGCTTCCGCTGACAAAGGAGCATTTAGCCCTCGGTCAGCTTCTTCCCGCCGTTCTCCGCAGAGGAACCCAAGGATTTCCTACGATGGCGTCCATTCATAAGCGCTTGGATGAGCTCTACGCCTCGGTGGTGGAGATTCGCTGCAACCGATTCGGAAGCAATCTTTCCCTCTCCTTTTCCGCGGAGATTCTGGACGAAGCCTTCATCCCTGAGCCGTTGGACGTGTTGGACGGGGTGCTGGAAATGATTGCCGAGCTGCTTCTTCGTCCCAAGGTGTCGGGGGATGCCTTTGAGGAGGATACCGTTAGACAAGAAATTCGATTCGCCTGCGACTCCATTCACGCAGAGATCAATAATACCCGTTCCTACGCCATGATCCGCTTGATGGAGCTGATGCGTCGGGAGGATGGCTGTTCTCCCACCCTATCGGAGCTGGAGGACTGTCTCAAAAAGACAGACGGAGCCTCTCTTTATCAATTTTATCAAAAGCTCCTGAGCGTCTCCCCCTTGGAATTTTTCTATGTGGGAAGCATTTCCGAGGAGGTCTTGCGCCAAAGGATTCTTTCTCATTTCAACGGATGGCGAGGCGCGTCCTTCCATACGCTTTGCCCTCCCACCGCCGAGAAATCCGCGGGCTTCTTATCCAAAACCGAATCCATGCCCGTGTCTCAGGGAAAGCTCGCTATGGGATTCCGTACGGGCGTATCAGGTATGGATGAAAGGCTCTACGCCATGATCCTCCTCAACGAGCTGCTAGGCGGATCTCCCGCCTCCAAGCTTTTTCTGCAGGTCCGCGAGCGGCTGAGTCTTTGCTACTACTGTTCTTCCTCCTATCATAAAAACTCAGGGATTCTGACCGTATCGGCGGGAATTGAATCAAGCAACCGCCAAAAGGCACAGGAAGCCATTTTGGAGCAGATCCGCGCCCTACGGGACGGAAGGATCAGTCAGGGAGAATGGCACGCGGCAAGAACCTCCCTCCAGAACGTTTATCGCCAGATCTACGACAATCCGTTTGAGCTGCAGAATTTCTACGGAAACCGCATCCTTTTCGGCATTGACGGAACCATTGAGGATTCCCGAGAGAGGCTCATGGCAGTTCCTATGGAAGACGTGATCGCTCTGGCAAAGGAGCTGACCTTGGATACCGTCTTCTTTATCGAAGGAACCAAAACCGATGGCAACGAGGAGGATTTCGATGATGAATAATATCCCTTGCCTCCCTCATCACTCTCCCCTTCTGCGGGAGGAATATCGGGAGTATCGCCATCCCTCTGGTCTGACCATTCTCATTTTCCCCAAGAAAATGTCCTCCGTTTACGCTTTGCTCGGGACAAAATACGGCTCGGTCCACAACCGATTCCGCTTTTCCCAAACGGAGGATTGGACGACGGTCCCCGACGGAATCGCGCATTTTCTTGAGCATAAGCTTTTTACCAACGAGGACGGAAGCGACTCCTTTGAGCGTTTTTCCGACTATGGGGCAGACGCCAACGCCTATACGTCGGAAGGAAAGACCTGCTATCTCTTCAGCTGTACCGATCGCTTTGAGGATTCTCTTGCTGAGCTATTGGATTTTGTGACCCATCCCTATTTCACCC
>JAZOQX010000009.1:0-24808 GCA_045656325.1 Eubacteriales bacterium | reverse complement strand
TTCTTCCCCCTTTGATAAGTAGACATTCCATTTTATTATTTTTTGCCCTGCTTTATGTATAGCGTGGAAAGCGTCTTCCGAAATTTCTCTTTTTTTCAGATATCTTATGTCTTAATTCCGGACTTGCGTCCATATTGGTATGTGACATTTGCACAACTTAAAACAATTGGTATTGTGCAACCAACCAAATCTCAAATTCTTTATCCATTTAACATTGATTTTACACAAGAAAAATGGTATAATTATGTGAGTTAAAAATCAAGAATTGTTTCTTGTTACAATTCGTTAGGAGGTATTCCAAACAATGATGAAAAGAGTCATTTCATTATCTCTCTGTCTTTTGATGGTGCTCGCTGTTTTCACGGGTTGCGCAAAGGAAAAAGACGAAAACGATCAGGGCGCCTACATAAATATGTACCTGACCGATCCTCTCTATAATTTTGACCCTGCGATGGCGTATGGAAACGATTCCGCATTAAAGGTTGTCAGTCTGCTCTTTGACACCCTGTTCACCTTGAACGATGACGGAGAAATCGAAAATTCCTTGGCAAAGAAGTATACCATTGACGAGGAAGAAAACCAGATGATCATCACTCTGAATAAAACCTCTTGGTCCAATGGCAAGGATATCACCGCGGAAAACGTTGTTTTCGCTTGGAGACGCATTTTGGATAACAGCAACTCCTTTGGAGCCGCTGCTCTGCTGTTTGATATCAAGAACGCAAAGAAAGCCAAAGAGAACGCCGATGGCATTACGATCGATGACGTTGGAATCAGTGCCCGCGGAAACGAAGTCATTATTGATTTCGAGCCAAATACGGACTACGACCAGTTCCTCATGAATCTGACCAGCCACGCGTTGGCTCCTCTGTATGAGGATTGTGTAAAGCGCACGTTTAACGTTCTTGACTGGGCAAAGAAGCCCTCCTTGATGGTTACGAGCGGTCCCTTTAAGGTTCGCGAAATCTCTTACAATGACAGCGACCGCCGTCTTGTGCTGGAGCGCAACTCCTACTACTACCGCAACGCCGATTTGGATGCAGTGGATGTAAGCGTAACTCCCTATCGTCTGGTTATTGATTACACGAAGACCGACGAAGAGATTATGCAGGCATACGAGAACGGAGAGCTCTTCTTCGTGGGCGATATTCCCCTTTCGCTCCGCGGCGCATGGAAGGATAAAGCAACCGTTTCCGATGCGATGAGTACGCACAGCTATCTGTTAAATGAGAACGCCGTGATTAACGGCAAAAAGCTCTTTGCCGACGCGAGAGTCCGTCAGGCTCTTTCCATGGTAATCGACCGTCAAACGATCGCAAACAAGGTCGTGTTTGCGGAAGCGGCAACCGGTTTGGTTCCTCTTGGCGTGTTCGACCAGCCCGAGGAGCTTGGATGGTTTGATTCCGTGACCACGTTCCGTGAGAACGGCTCCGATTATTTGAAGACCACCGTGGATAACGCTGACATTTCCAACGCAAAGGAACTGCTTACGGCGGCAGGAATTGACGCTAAGCAATATTCCTTCGCAATCACGGTTCCCGCATACGACAAGGTTCAGATCGCAATTGCAACCGAGGTCCAGAAGGCTTGGAAGAATCTTGGCTTCGACGTGTCGATCAAGAAGCTCGGTGTCATTGACAATACCGATAAGGATAAAACCATCGGTGTGATTTCGGGTGTCAAGGATGATATTTACCATGAAACCTATCTTGCGGGAGACTATGAGGTAATCGCAATCGATTACGTTGCTTACTCCGTTGATCCCTTCTCTGTTTTGGCCCCCTTCGCGCAGGGCTTTACGGGTGAAGCCTCCTATGGAAACACCTCAACCGAAACCCCCGTTCACGCAACGGGATGGAAGAACGACTCTTACACCCAACTGATCGCTGAAGCATTCGCCGCAAGCGGAGAAGACAGAGCTGACAAGCTTCATGCAGCAGAAGCGATTTTGATGCAGGATCTTCCCATCATTCCGATCGTATACAATCAGGATGCGGTTTTGGTTCATGATGATCTCTCCAAGTATGAGTTTACCTACTACAATTCTCCCGTCTTCACCAAGGCGAAGCTAAAGAATTACGAGAATTATCTTCCTACCGAAGCCGAAGAATAATCATTTTGAGAAGATGCAAGGAAATTTGCATCTTCTCTTTTTATTTTTCAAAAAAGTATTGAAAAATAAAGATTTATATGATATAATACCTATGTTTGAATATAAAAATGCAGAGATGAAGTCGGCATTGTTTCGTTTCTTGTCACAGAGAGAACCGCCAGTGGCTGAAAGCGGTTTACAAGTGAAGCAAATGCCTTTCCCTTCGGAGCATATTCGGTGAATCAAGTAGTCGAATACGGTTGCCCCCGTTACGGGCATTGAGTGTTGGTTGATACCGAAATTTAGGTGGTACCGCGGGCAATGTCCGTCCTATATAGTTTTATATAGGCGTTTTTTTATTTTTACATGAAAAAATTATTCACATAGAAGAAAGGATTCAAAATGAAAGACACGTTACAACGAATCAGAGAAAATGCGCTTTCTGCCATTGAAGCTTCCGATGCCGATCTTGAGCAGATTCGTATTCAATATTTGGGAAAGAAAGGCGAGCTTACTTCCGTTTTGAGAGGAATGGGATCGCTCTCCGCAGAGGAACGCCCTATCATTGGACAACTTGCCAACGAGGTGCGCGCAGCGATCGAAGCGGAACTGACCAAAAAAGCGCAGCTTGCCAAGCAAAAGCAATTAGAGGAGCAGCTGAAGCGTGAGAAGATCGACGTAACTATGCCCTCAAACGCTCCTCGCATGGGACACGCCCATCCTCTCAACCGCGTTCAGCGCACCATTGAGGACATATTTATTGGAATGGGCTTCTCCATTGCGGAAGGTCCCGAGGTGGAATTTGATTATTACAATTTCCAAGCATTGAATATTCCCGAAAACCATCCCGCACGCGATACGCAGGATACCTTCTATATTACGGATAACATTTTGCTTCGTTCTCAGACCTCTCCCGTTCAGGTACGGACCATGGAAAAGCATAAGCCTCCGATTCGAGTGATCTCTCCCGGACGCGTATACCGTTCTGACGCGGTAGATGCCACCCACTCTCCCCTCTTCCACCAGATCGAGGGATTGGTTGTTGATAAGGGCATCACCATGGGCGATCTGAAGGGAATGCTTGAAACCTTCGCTCAGCAGTTTTTCGGAAGTGATACCCGCTTGCGCTTCCGTCCTCACCACTTCCCCTTTACCGAGCCTTCTGCCGAGGTAGACGTTTCCTGCTTTGTATGCGGAGGAAAGGGCTGCCGCCTTTGTAAAAACGAAGGATGGATCGAAATTCTCGGCGCGGGAATGGTACACCCCTTTGTTCTTTCCAACTGTGGAATCGACCCTGAGGTATACAGCGGTTTTGCGTTTGGAATGGGTATTGAACGTATCGCCATGAAGCAATATGGTATTGATGATATGCGCCATCTTTATGAGAACGACGTTCGCTTCCTCGAACAATTCTAAGATACGCGAAAATAGGAGAATAGAACGATGAATTTATCAAGAAACTGGTTAGCTGATTACGTCGACGTCAAGGACGTTGCCATTAAGGATTACTGCGACCGTATGACCGATACGGGTTCTAAGGTCGAATGCTTTGAAGAACTTGGTGAGGATATTGAAAACGTCCTTGTTGCTAGAATTTTAAAAATCACCCCACATGAAAACAGCGATCATCTGCAGATCTGTCAGGTAGATATCGGAAACGGAAAAACCGTCCAGATCGTCACGGGCGCGCAAAACGTGTTTGAGGGCGCTATTGTTCCCGCGGCAATTCCCGTCGCCAAGCTTCCCGGCGGAGTGGTTATCAAATCGGGAAAGCTCAGAGGCGTACAATCCGACGGTATGCTGTGCTCTATGGGAGAATTAAATCTTACCGAGCATGATATGCCCGGAAAGGTTGCGGACGGCATTTTGATTCTGGATGAATCCTTTGCGGATCAGATTGGATCGGATATTCGCGATGCCCTGATGCTCCGCGATACGGTGGTTGAATTTGAGATTACCTCCAACAGACCCGATTGTCTGTCCGTTCTCGGACTTGCCCGCGAAACCGCGGTTTCCTTTAATCGCCCCTTTCATACCCATACACCCGTGGTTAACGGCACCAAGGACGGAGACAAGATCGGAAACTACCTTTCCGTAAAAATCGATGCACCCGATCTTTGCTACCGTTACATGGCAAGAGTAGTAAAAAACGTAAAGATTGAACCGTCTCCTCTTTGGCTTCGTATGCGCCTTCGCGCAAGCGGAGTTCGTCCCATCAACAATATCGTGGATATTACGAACTACGTCATGCTGGAATACGGTCAGCCGATGCACGCCTTTGACTACAAGTGCCTGAACGGCTCCTCCATCGTGGTTCGCCGCGCGCAGAACGGAGAATCCTTCCGTTCTCTGGACGATCAGGATCACGTATTGGATTCCGATATGCTGGTAATCGCCGATGAAAACAGAGCGGTTGCCTTGGCGGGTGTCATGGGCGGAGCGAACAGCGAGATCAAGAACGACACCAAGACCATTGTATTTGAATCCGCTTGCTTTAACGGCGCATCCGTGCGTGTTACCGCTAAGAAGAACGGAATGAGAACCGAAAGCTCCGCTCGCTTTGAAAAGGGATTGGATCCCGAAAACTGCTTTGGCGGATTGGAAAGAGCGTGCGAGCTGATTGAGCTCCTCGGGGCAGGCGAAGTCGTCAACGAGATCATCGACGTGTACCCCACCAAGAAAGAGCCCGTGGTTTTGAAATTTGATTCGGACGTAATCAATCGCTTCCTCGGAACCGAAATTCCCGCAGAAACGATGAAATCCATTCTGCAGACGCTTGAGGTTAAGATTGAGGGTGATACCATCATTCCTCCCTCCTTCCGTGCTGATCTTGCTTGTATGAACGACATTGCGGAGGAAATCGCGCGCATCTACGGTTACAACAAGATCCCGTCTACACAAATCCGCGGAGAAACAACGCAGGGCGGACGCACTCCGAAGCAACGGTTTGAGGTTGACGTAGAAAACGTGATGTACGGCATGGGCTTGAATCAAATTCAGACCTTCTCCTTCATCAGCCCCAAGTATTATGATAAGGTGCGTCTTCCTGCGGACAGTAGTCTTCGCGACTCCGTTGTGATTTCCAATCCTCTTGGCGAGGACACCAGCGTAATGAGAACCACTTCTCTGCCCTCCATGCTGGAGATCTTGACCAGAAACTGCAATTTCAACAACGAAAACGTGCGCCTTTTCGAGGTGGCTACCGTTTATATTCCCACGGGAAAGGATACGCTCCCCAATGAAAACAAGGTACTTACCATCGGTATGTACGGAGATTGTGACTTCTTTACGATTAAGGGTGTTTGCGAAAACGTATTGAAGCTTGCGGCAATCTCGGGAGTCTCGGTCCGTTCGAATGACTCCGATCCTTCTTATCATCCGGGTCGTTGCGCTTGTCTCTACTTAGGAGATACCAAGCTTGGAACCTTAGGTCAAATTCATCCCATGGTAATGCAGAACTATGGAATCAATATGCCCGTGTACGCAGCCGAGCTGGATTTCGATAAGATCTTTGATCTCATGAAATCGGAAAAGCTCTACACGCCTCTTCCCAAATTCCCTGCTTCTACCCGTGACTTCTCCTTTGTATGCGAGGAAGCGCTGGAGGTGGGAACCATTCAGGAAGCAATGAAGAAAGCGGGCGGAAAATTGGTAGAGTCCGTGGCGCTCTTCGACATTTATCGCGGTCCTCAGGTTGGAGAAAACAAGAAATCCGTTTCCATGAGAGTCACCCTAAGAGCGGCTGACAGAACCTTGACCGTTGAGGAAATGGATAAGATCAGCGCAAAGATCCTTGCCGCCTTGGACAAGGAACTTGGCATTCAGCTTCGTGCATAAGTTGGTGTAGTATGGAAAAAGCAAAATTGGATCGAATCAACGAGCTTGCCAAAAAATCAAAGGAAACCCCTTTGAGTGAGGAAGAGCTTGCGGAGCAATATGCGCTTCGTCAGGAATATATTCGGGAGATTCGTATGTCCTTTGGCGCAATGCTCGATAATACGGTCATCCAGTATCCTGACGGATCCAGAAAGTCTCTGAAAAAAGAACAAGATAGTCAATAAAAAACAGGATCATCTTCATTTTTATGAATAGGAAAAACATCCATGAAAAAAATCATCCTTGATACAGATATCGGCGGGGATTGCGACGACGCGGGTGCTTTGGCATTGCTACACCGTCTTTGCGAGCTTGGAGAATGTGAGCTTCTTGCCACGACGCATTGCTTCAGTTCGCCTTACGTTGCAGGTTGTCTTGATGCCATCAATTCGTATTACGGCAGATCAGTTCCCGTCGGAATCAATCATCAAGCATGGCAGAATACGGAAGGAAAATACGACAAAGCTCTTTATAGCTCTTTTTCTCACTCCTATCCCGATTCCAAAAAGGTACCCGATTCGGTTGATTTAATCCGAAAAATACTGGCAGAATCAGAGGATCAAAGCGTTACTCTGGTCGTCATCGGTGATATGCGCTCCATCGCAAGGCTACTAAATTCTTCGGCGGACTCTTTTTGCCCGATGAACGGAAAAGAGCTGATTAATAAGAAGATCGACCGAACCGTTATTATGGGTGGGCGGTTCTTTGAGTCTTGGCCCATGATCATCCGTGCGGATAACAAGCCAGAAGGCAAAGTTGTGGATTGGGAATGGAATATTCATACTGCGATCAAGGAAGCACAGGACGTATGCAATAATTGGCCCGGTACTCTTATTTTTTCCTCATATGAGATCGGAAATTATATTAACACCATGGTAGACTTCCCCAAAAAGGTATCTTCTTCCCATCCCGTTGGCATGGCATATGAGGTATTCAACCATGGAAAAGGACGTTGCAGCTGGGACCACACCGTCGTTTTGGAGGCGGTTCGTCCCAATCAATACTGGAGCTACCATGAATTCGGGAAAATCCGGGTGGACGATGAAGGAGTTACGCATTGGTACAGAAAGGAAAACGGAAAGCATAGCTTCCTTCTTCCCAAAACGGATTACGAGGAAATTCGCTCTGTGATTGATGAATTGGTCAAATAACAACGAAAAAAGGACGGGATCCCGTCCTTTTTTCGTATTAAAATTCAGGCTCGTAGCTTTGCTCAAAGGGGGTCCAAACCGCGCGGCGGACCTCGATATCCTTAATTGCCAGCTTGGTACAATAGGGAGAAAATCCAACGTGACCACCGCTGATATAATGAGGATCGATCAGCTCGCTGACAAATACGTCGTCGGCATAGAGAAAGCTATGTCCCTCAATAATACCCGTGGTTACGCGAATCTCCTGACCGGGAGTATAGGTATATGCCCCCGTCAGCGAACGAAGTCCGATTTCGGGACTGCGCTCAATTCCGCTTTTATGCTCATACCAGCCGTTAAAGCCAAATACGTATGCGTTTCCGAGATAATCAATCTCACGATCCCAATGGGCGCAAAAAACACCGTTCACGTCACGAGTCGCGGGAAGCACGGTTTTAGCCGTAAAGGAAAAGATCACGTCGCAATCAAAGCTTTGACGGCTGAAAAGGATCCCTCCCTTATTTCCCCGCTCCGCACCGATCAAGTATCCGTCCTCTACCGTCCATTCTCCTGCCATAACCTGCCAATCCTTCTGCCAATCGGCATCGGAAGTACTCTTCAGCAAAATCGGACAATCCTCAAGCTTGACCAGCTTTCCGAGCAAATGCAATTCTTTCATACTTACACTCCAATTTTTGTTTTATGAAGCCCATCGGCAGTTGCCGATGGGCTTTGGTATCAATTAAAGTACTCTACAGCAGCCTCGAAGATCTTACTGTCGTAATCACCGGGAACGTTCTTGTAAAGTCCATCTCCGATTCTTTCGGAGTGTCCCATCTTACCAAAGACTAAGCCGTCAGGAGAGGTAATACCCTCGATGGCAAAGCAGGAATTGTTGGGATTATACAGAATGTCAGAGGTGGGATTACCCGCAAGGTCAACGTACTGCGTTGCAATCTGTCCGTTCTTGGCAAGCTCCAGAATCAGCTCGTCAGATGCGAGGAAGCGTCCTTCGCCGTGAGAAATCGGCACGGAATAGATCTCTCCAACCTTGGTCTTTGCCAACCAAGGAGACATATTCGAGGCAATTCTCGTCTGCACGATTCTGGACTGATGGCGTCCGATCGAGTTGAAGGTCAAGGTAGGACAATTCTCGTCGGTATCAATGATCTCTCCGTAAGGAACCAAACCGAGCTTGATGATTGCCTGGAATCCGTTACAGATTCCCGCCATCAAACCTCTTCTGACCTTCAAAAGCTCATTGACCTCTTCCTTGATTGCGCCGTTACGGAAGAATGCGGTAATAAACTTACCCGATCCGTCAGGCTCATCTCCTCCCGAGAATCCACCGGGAATAAAGATCATTTGCGCGTTTCGAATCTTTTCGGCAAAAGCAGAAACCGACTCCGAAATTCCCGCGGACGAGAGGTTATTGATCACAAAGATCTCCGCATCCGCGCCTGCGCGAAGAAATGCCTTCTGCGTATCATACTCACAGTTGGTTCCCGGGAATACGGGAATCAGCACCTTCGGCTTTTTACAAGCAACGGCAGGCTTTACTGCGGAGCGCTTCTCATAACTAAAGGCGGGAATTTCCTTTTCGGACTCTGCCGCGTGAGTAGGATATACCTTTTCCAGCACACCCTCGTACGTCACATAAATATCCTTGAGAGACAATACCTCTTCGCCATAGGTCAGATCGTAGCTCTCGGTCGTTCTGCCAAGAAGGACTCCGTCTATCTTGCAGCCCTCTTCCATCTCAACGATAAAGGAACCGTAAGCGTATCCGAAAATATCCGCCAAGGCTACGTTTTCGTTAAACGCAAATCCGATCTCGTTACCAAACGCCATCTTCATGACCGCTTCCGCAACGCCGCCGTAGGTAGGCGTATATGCGGCTACGATCTTCTTGCTCTGTACCAGAGAAGAAATCGTACGGTAAAGGGCGATCAAGGAATCTGCCTTGGGCAGTCCATCCGCATCATACTCGGGCTTCAGCCAGTATACGTTATGTCCAGCGCCCTTAAATTCCTGTGTAATCACGTAGCGAGTTTTACCCGTGGTTACCGCAAAGGAAACCAGCGTGGGAGGAACGTCTATGTTTTCAAAGCTTCCGCTCATGGAGTCCTTACCGCCGATTGCGCCGATTCCCAGATCCTTTTGCGCCATAAACGCGCCAAGCAAAGCGGAAAGGGGCTTGCCCCAACGCTTGGGATCCTTCAGGGGCTTTTCAAAATACTCTTGGAAGGTAAGATAAACGTCTCTGTATTCGGCGCCGCCAGCGATCAGCTTTGAAACCGATTCGACCACGGCAAGATATGCACCGTGATAGGGGCTCTTTTCAGAAATAAAGGGGTTGTATCCCCACGCCATAAAGGAGCAGGTGTTTGTATCCGCCGCTTCGACGGAGATCTTATTTACCATCACCTGAGTAGGTGTGCTTTGATGCTTACCGCCAAAGGGCATGGTAACGCTTCCCGCGCCAATGGTAGAGTCAAACCGCTCGGAAAGACCGCGTCTGGAACAGATGTTCAGATCCTCGGGAATTGCCTTCATCAGCTCGGTAAAGCTTCCCTCCACCTTCTTTTCAAAGGATTCGGGCTTAGCCGCAACAATGTTGATATGCTTCTCTGCTCCGTTGGAATTCAAAAATTCACGGGACAGATCCACAATGGTCTTGCCGTTCCAATGCATGACCAAGCGAGGCAGCTCGGTAACACGGGCTACGATGGTCGCCTCCAGATTTTCCTTTCCTGCCAAGACGATAAAACGATCTGCATCCTTTGCCTCAACAACGACCGCCATTCTTTCCTGCGATTCGCTGATCGCAAGCTCAGTTCCGTCCAAGCCGTCATACTTCTTCGGGACTGCATTCAGATTGATTTCCAAACCGTCAGCCAATTCACCGATGGCAACCGAAACACCGCCCGCGCCAAAGTCGTTACAACGCTTGATCATATGAGACGCTTCGGGATTGCGGAACAATCTCTGCAACTTTCTTTCCTCGGGAGCATTTCCCTTCTGAACCTCTGCGCCGCAGCTCTCAAGAGATTGAAGCGTATGAGATTTCGAAGAACCCGTTGCGCCGCCACAACCGTCTCTACCCGTTCTGCCGCCCAAAAGGATCACGATGTCCCCGTCCTCAGGACGCTCGCGTCTGACGTTCTGCGCGGGAGCCGCCGCGATAACCGCACCGATCTCCATATGCTTTGCCACGTATCCATCGTGATAGATCTCATCTACCTGTCCCGTGGCAAGTCCGATCTGGTTACCGTAAGAAGAATATCCTGCCGCGGCAGTCGTAACCAGTTTTCTCTGAGGAAGCTTTCCGGGTAGCGTCTCGGCTACTGCCTTACGAGGATCGGAGGCGCCCGTTACACGCATAGCGGCATATACGTAGGATCTTCCCGACAGAGGGTCGCGAATAGCTCCGCCAATACAGGTGGCCGCGCCGCCAAAGGGCTCGATCTCCGTGGGATGGTTATGTGTCTCGTTTTTAAAGAGAAGGAGCCAATCCTGCTTTTCACCCGCCACGTCCACTTTAATTTTAACGGTACAAGCATTGATCTCCTCGGACTCATCCAAGTGAGGAAGCTTTCCCTCTGCCTTCAAATAGCGAACGGCAAGCGTTGCGATATCCATCAAATTAACAGGCTTTGTTCTTCCAAGCTGCTGACGGGTTCCGATATATTCCTTGTACGCAGCCTCCAGCTTTTCATCCTCAAAGCTTACGTTGTCGATCGTCGTCAGGAAGGTGGTATGACGACAGTGATCCGACCAATACGTATCAATCATACGAATCTCGGTAATGGTAGGATCTCTCTGCTCGGTTCTGAAATAGTCACGGCAGAAACGAATGTCATCCAAATCCATAGCAAGACCGTAGTTTTTGATAAACTCCGCCAACCCATCATCTTCCAAGGCGGTAAACCCGTTGAGGGTTTGAACCGTAGTGGGAATCTCATAGGTTGCTGCCAAGGTAGCAACCTCATCCAAGGATGCCTCTCGGCTCTCCACGGGGTTAATCACGTACTTTTTAATGGCTGCCAACTGCTCGTTGGTCAGATCTCCGTACAAAAGATATACTCTTGCAGTCTTTACCGTAGGACGCTCGCCCTGAGAAAACAGCTGAATACACTGCGCAGCGGAATCCGCGCGCTGGTCAAACTGACCTGGTAAATATTCAACCGCAAACACCGTAGCGGAATCCTTGGGAAGAACCTCCGTCACGATATCCAACTGAGGCTCTGAAAACACGGTCTTTACCGCATAATCAAAAAGCGGCTTCTCGATGTTTTCCACATCATAACGGTTCATAATTCTCAAATCTTCCAAGGTATCAATAAACAGAAGATTTTTAATTTCACCGAAAAGATGGCGCGCCTCATTGGCAAGCTCCTTCTTCTTTTCAACGTATATTCTGTAAACCATATCTACTCCTAAGTGATTTATGCTTTATTTGCTTGCGGCAAGTGCCTTTTGTCCAATGTCCTTACGATAATGCGCGTTTTCAAAGTGAATCCCCTTTACGTTCGCATAAGACTGATCGATCGCCTCGGAAAGCGTTTTCGCTACCGCGGTTACGCCGAGAACACGTCCTCCTGCTGTAACCAACCGCCCTTCCTCTTCCTTAGCGCCCGCAAAATAAACCTCTGCGGTTACGCCCTTCTCTACGGTAATTTCATATCCGTTTTTGTAGGATTTCGGGTACCCTCCCGATGCCATAATCACACAACAAGCCGCCTTGTCGGAAAAACGAACCTCAGTCTCTGCCAACGTACCGTTGGTGCAAGCCATCATGATTTCTAACAGATCACTTTCCAGCAAGGGCAAAACCACCTGCGTTTCAGGATCTCCAAAGCGACAATTATATTCGATCACCTTCGGTCCCTTAGGCGTAATCATCAATCCGTAATACAGACATCCCTTAAAGGTTCTTCCCTCCGCGTTCATTGCCTCGATTGTCGGCAGGAAGATCTCCTTCATGCACTGCTTCGCGATATCCTCCGTATAGTAAGGATTGGGAGCAATGGTGCCCATGCCTCCGGTATTCAAGCCCTCGTCATTGTCCAAGGCGCGCTTGTGATCCATAGAGGAAATCATGGGAATCACGGTCTTTCCATCGGTAAATGCAAGCACGGACACCTCAGGACCTGTCAAAAACTCCTCGATGACGACTCGGCTGCCGCTGTCGCCAAACATATGATCCTCCATCATGGAGCGAACGGCATCTACCGCCTCTTCATGATTCATGGCAATCACGACACCCTTTCCGAGCGCCAATCCGTCTGCCTTAATAACCGTAGGATAGGAGGATTTCTCGAGATAAGCAAGAGCCGCCTCCATTTCCGTGAACACCTCGTATCCCGCGGTGGGAATGCCGTACTTTTTCATGAGGTTCTTTGAAAAGATCTTACTTCCCTCAATAATCGCCGCGTTGGCCTTGGGACCAAAGCAAGGAATGCCAATGTCATTCAATCGGTCAACCGCACCGAGCACCAACGGATCGTCAGGCGCAACGATTGCATAGTCAATCTGTTTTTCTTTGGCAAAGGCAACAATTCCGTCCAAATCCTTTGCGCCGATATTCACGCAGACCGCGTCTCCGCTCATACCCGCATTTCCGGGAAGCGCGTAGATGACTTCCGCCAGAGGACTCTTTTTAATTTTTTTGATGATGGCGTGTTCTCTTCCGCCACCGCCAACAACCATAATTTTCATGCGCGTTTCTCCTTCATGAATTAATGGTGGAACAGTCTCATACCGGTAAAGCACATTGCCATATTGTACTTGTTACAAGCCTCAATGACGTTGTCATCGCGGATCGAGCCACCGGGCTGAGCAACATAGGTGACACCGCTCTTTCTGGCGCGCTCAATGTTATCACCGAAGGGGAAGAACGCGTCACTGCCCAATGCTACGCCGTTGATGCTTCCAAGATATGCTTTTTTATCCTCCGCCGTCAAGGGTTCGGGACGGACGGTAAAGTATTTTTGCCAATTTCCCTCAGCAAGAACGTCATCGCTTTCATCAGAGATATATACGTCGATGGTGTTGTCACGGTCGGGACGTCCGAGCGTCTCCAAGAAAGGAAGCGCAAGCACCTTGGGATGCTGTCTCAGATGCCAGATATCCGCTTTGTTGCCCGCCAATCTGGTGCAATGGATTCTGGACTGCTGTCCTGCTCCAACACCGATCGCCTGACCGTCATACGCGTAGCATACCGAGTTGGACTGCGTATACTTCAAGGTAATCAACGCGATCATCAGATCACGAACCGCGCTTTCGGGAAGCTCCTTGTTTTCGGTCACAACGTTTGCCAACAGCTCACGGTTGATCTCAAAATTATTTCTTCCCTGCTCAAAGGTGATACCGAATACCTGCTTCGTCTCGGTAGGATCGGGAACGTAATTTTCGTCGATCTTGACGATGTTATAGTTTCCCTTTCTCTTGGATTTCAAAATTTCCAACGCTTCCTCGGTATAACCGGGAGCAATGATTCCGTCGGACACCTCACGCTTGATCAAAAGAGCCGTTGTCGCATCGCAAATGTCGCTTAATGCGATCCAGTCACCAAAGGAGGACATTCTGTCGGTTCCTCTCGCTCTTGCGTAGGCACACGCCAAGGGGGATTCATCCAAGCCCTCAATGTCGTCCACGAAGCACGCCTTTTTCAGAACGTCCGACAAGGGGAGGCCCACGGCCGCAGAGGTAGGACTCACGTGCTTAAAGGAGGTTGCACAGGGCATTCCCGTTGCCTCCTTCAACTCCTTGACCAGCTGCCAGCTATTGAACGCATCCAAAAAATTAATATATCCGGGTCTTCCGCACAGGATCTCAATCGGAAGATCCTTGCCGTTTTCCATATAAATCTTTGCAGGCTTTTGGTTGGGGTTGCAACCGTATTTCAATTCAAATTCCTTCATGACACACCTCAAACATTCTTATTAATCATTCTGTTTTCAACCTTTTCGGTAGCCAGGTCCACGTAACGAACGTACAAAGAAATCTTGTTCTGTTCATTCAGATCACTCCAAAGCGTCTTTGTAAACTCGTCAATGTCATTGGGAATCGCCACACGCTCAGGCTCACCCGTAAAGGTAGGAATGGGATTTCCGTCACAGTTGTATGTGTGAAGGAAGTGTCCAAGTCCGCAGATCGGAGCATATTCAAAGGTGTAGCGGTTGCAAGCGGTTCCCTTTTCGTCTGCACTCTTGAGAATGCTCATTTTGTAAGTAAAATCTCCGCCCGCAAAGGTCATCATGCCGCTGATTCTTGGCGTAAAATTGGGTGCGTCAGGCTCAAAGCAACGACTGCGAAGCGCTTCTTCAAAGCTCTTTCCCGCCACCAATCCATCATACACCGTGTCGGTTTGATCGCCATTGGTCACAATCAGATTCTGACCGTACTTGCGGATCGGCGAGTAGATGATCAAGGAAGGATCCTCCACCTTAGATGCGTCAAAGGGATGAATGATTACTTCATCGCCCGATTCAATAAACACTCGATTTCGGCTGTTTTCGCTTCTTCCCATAATAAAGTAAGCCGTAACCGCATATTTCCCATCCTCGGATTTACCGATCACAATTCCTCTTCCGGGGTAGGTATTGTTCTTCAACACCTTTCCCATATCGGCAATATCATAAATGCTCATCGCTTTGTTTCCTTTCTTTCCGTGCAAATTTTTGCAGACACCAATTCAACCGCCTTAGGCAAAATGATCCATTCCGCCTGACGCATCACTCTTTGTTGAAGGCTCTCAGCCGTCTCACCCTTTTTGATCGCGACGGCTTTCTGCAGAATGATTTTTCCGCCATCGGGAATCTCATTCACGTAATGAACCGTAGCGCCCGTAACCTTCACACCGTACCGAAGAGCCTCCTCATGCACCTTCAATCCGTAAAATCCCTTTCCGCAAAATGCAGGGATCAGAGACGGATGCACGTTCAAAATTCTCTCGGGATATCTCCGTGTAAAGTTATGACTAAGGATCTTCATAAATCCTGCCAACACAATCAGTTCGATCTCATTTTTCTCAAGAGCTTCAACCAGCTTCTTCTCAAACGCATCCTGAGATAACTCTTTTCCCGATATGATCACCGTAGGAATGTCCGCGTTTTCGGCTCGAGTTAAGGCGTATGCGTTCGGGTTGTTAGAAACGACAAGACTAATTTTTCCGTGTGTGATGATCCCGTTTCGTTCCGCATCAATCAATGCCTGGAGGTTTGTTCCGCCTCCCGAAACCAAAACAGCAATTCTTACCGCGTTTTCAATCTTCATCTTATCACTCCCTTCCAAGCAACTCGTTATCTTAGCAAAGGATAACGCCTTCGTCGGACTGAATGGTTTCTCCGATAATATAGGCATCCACACCGTTTGCCTGAAGCACGGCAAGAGCGCGATCCGCCTCATTCTTGGAAACCACGATGCTCATACCAACACCCATATTAAAGGTATTGAACATATCTCTGTTATCAATCTTTCCCGTTTTTTCGATGAGATCGAAGATAGGAAGCACGCGAACGCTGCTCTTTTCGATCTTTGCGGAGTATCCCTTGGGAATACTTCTCGGAATGTTCTCATAGAATCCACCGCCCGTGATGTGAGAAACCGCCTTAACGGTAACCTCCTCGAAGAGATTCAGCATGGGCTTTACGTAAATCCTGGTGGGTGTCAACAGAACCTCTCCGACTGACTTACCGCCAAGCTCCGCGCAAGGAACCTTAATGTCGTTCTTTTCTACGTCAAACACCTTTCTGACCAAGGAGAAGCCATTGGAATGTACACCGCTGGAAGGAAGAGCGATGATTACGTCTCCCTCAACGATTGCCTTGTTGTTCAAGATTTTGCTCTTATCAACGACACCCGTAGAATATCCTGCCAGATCATACTCATCCTCAGGATAAAAGCCAGGCATTTCTGCGGTTTCACCGCCAATCAGCGCGCATCCCGCCTGAACGCATCCCTCGGCAACACCGGAAACAATCGCTGCGATCCGCTCGGGAACGTTCTTTCCGCAAGCAATGTAATCGAGGAAGATCAAGGGCTTCGCGCCACAGCAAATAATATCGTTCACACACATAGCAACGCAGTCAATACCGACCGTATCGTGCTTGTCCATCAAAAACGCAAGCTTCAGCTTGGTTCCCACACCGTCGGTACCGCTGACCAGTACGGGTCTCTTGATGTTTTCAATATCCAATTCAAACAGACCGCCAAATCCACCGATATCGGAAACCACACCGCCGGTCATGGTTCTCGCGATATGAGACTTCATCAGCTCAACCGCCTTGTAACCCGCGGTAATATCAACGCCTGCCGCCTTGTAGCTTTCACTGTAACTTTTCATGTTTCTTCTCCTTTATGCTTCATTGAATTGAATTTCAATATTTTTATTTTTTGCGAGAACAGCATCCGCGCCGGCTTTTCTCTTGGCATCCAGCTTCGCTGCCAGCGTAGCATCCTCTATCGCAAGCATTTGGATCGCAAGAAGAGCAGCATTGGTCGCTCCATCAATGGCAACCGTGGCAACAGGCATACCGGAAGGCATTTGTACCGTAGACAGCAGCGCATCCATACCGCCAAAATACTTGGAGCTTACGGGAATACCGATTACGGGCAGGGTCGTATTCGCTGCTACAGCCCCCGCAAGGTGTGCCGCCATTCCGGCCGCCGCAATAATTGCTCCAAAGCCATTGGCTCTTGCCTCTGACGAAAACGCCTTTGCCTCTGCAGGCGTACGATGCGCAGAATACACGTGTACCTCAAACGGCACGCCAAACTCCTTCAACGTATCGATCGCTTTCTGTACGACGGGCAGATCGCTGTCACTTCCCATGAGAATACCGATTTTTTTCATGTTGTCCTCCGTAATCAATAAAAATAAGGGCAAACCCATCCTAAAACAATCAAGGTTTGCCCAGGCGGTCGGCAATATATCCCTTCGCTTCCTTTGTGGTTTGTTCCACTCATTCCGCCGGTCACAAAGAGCTTTTCAATTTTGCATTTTTACCTATTGAAATTATACCATACCATTGCATGAAAGTCAATAAAAAATGCAGAATTTTGCCGTCAAATTTTAAAATAATTTGAAGATTTTATTTGTTTGATTTCACAATTCCCGCATTCGCCCCAAAGCCTCGCTCCATTTTGCTCAGCGCCTTGGAAAGAGGGTAGATCAAGAATCCTGCCACGAAATTCCCTATCGCATGGGTTACGTCAAAGGGCAAGCCCGCTACGATCCACGCAATCGTCTGTTCCCACGAGAAGCCGAATGCCAATGCCTGAAACGGAGCGTATAAAACGCCGAATGCCAATCCGTGTAACGAGCAGATCGCCACGCACACGGGAAATAAAATCTTTGCAGGCATCCTTCTCGGCAAAAGCATGGTAATCCCCCAAAGGATCGTCCATATATACAAATACGGAACCCACCAAATGCCAAATCCGGCATAAAGACCGTTCAAGAAAACATACACGTAAATAGGGATCAGCGCTTTCCAACGATAGACCAAGGTATAGGTTACGGTCAAAGCCCCCAGCAAATGAATGTTCGGAAGAAATTCCATTACAATCTTGGAGATAAACATGATTGCCCCAAGCATTGCAAAAACAGAGATCTGCCGAAGCTTCTCTAAATTTTTTTGTCTTACGTTCATTCAGCCTTAAAGGAATAGATTGCGCCCTCTGTGATAGGAGTACTGCTTACTCCCGTCATGGCATATTCCCCGTCAATATAAAACGCCCAGTATTTTCCGTCTTCCTCATACTTGTGGAATTCGCCGTCAACCGTGGTAACGTACCATCCGTAGGTACTGTCCTCCCCCGAAATCAGTCCTTCCTCCACAAGCGCGTCTCCCACGTTGCTTTTGTCGGAGCTGACGGTAAAGCTCTTCTGCGTTCCATCCAGCTTTGTGACCTCAACCGTGAACTCGATTGTTTGTGCCGTCTCTCCGTTTTCTTCCGTATCCCCGTCGTTGCATGCCGTGAAAGTAAGCGCCATCGCCGCAACAAGCGCCAAAATCACGAGAATCGACAGAAATGAATGTTTTTCGAAAATTTTCTTTTTCATCTCTTTTTTCTCCTGTTTTTTGTTTTTATTTTTTGATACATCTCTTTCGTGGCAAAGCCAAGCCGAATCGCGCGGCATACAAAAGCGAACGAGGCAAGTCTTCCGACTTCACGGCAAACGAGAAAAATCCCTTCTCAGACGGTTGGTCCAATGGTTTCGGTGTTTGCGGCAACACCTTTTTCTCGCATCCATACCGTTTACGGCGACGCGTTCGTTCAGGTCTCTCACCTGATTCCTTATTAAGCTCGCAAGGAGCACCTCTGATATCCGTTCTATTTTAACACACCAATCGATAAAAGTCAACAAAAAAATGCCTCCGAGTTGCAATCGGAGGCATTTTTTTATTCAAAGCCGCGCTTTATCTCATTCCGTATTTTTCAATCACGTAATCCATGTCCTTATCGCCTCTGCCCGAGAGATTGATCAGGACGGAGCCATGCTCCATGGTCTTGGCAAGCTTCATGCCGAACGCCACCGCATGAGAGCTTTCAATCGCGGGAATGATACCCTCCAGACGAGCCAGCTTATAGAAAGCGTCAATGGTTTCCTCATCGTCGATCACATCGTATTTTACTCGTCCGATCTCCTGCAAAAATGCGTGCTCGGGACCGGAGGAAGGATAATCCAAGCCGCTGGCAACCGAATAAACGGGAGCAGGATCGCCATTCTCATCCTTCAGCATGATACTGTTGAAGCCATGCATGATTCCCTCGGTTCCATACTTCAAGCTGGCAGCATGATCTCCAAGCTTTGGACCTCTTCCCAGAGGCTCAATGCCGTAAATGTCCACAGGATCGTTCAAAAAGCCCGCAAAAAGTCCCGCCGCATTGGAGCCGCCGCCCACACACGCAACGATCGCGTTGGGAAGATGTCCCGTCATGTCGATAAACTGCTCGCGCGCTTCAATTCCAACGACGCTCTGGAAATCACGAACCATCATCGGGAAGGGGTGAGGACCCAGAACTGAGCCGATACAGTAGATCGAATCCTTATATTCCTTACTATACGCATCGAACGCGGCGTCAACCGCCTCCTTCAACGTCTGCAATCCATGGGTAACCTCCACCACGTTTGCGCCGAGAATCTTCATTCTGGCAACGTTGGGCGCCTGTTTTTTAATGTCAACGGTTCCCATGTAAATATCACATTCCAAGCCAAAATATGCGGCGGCGGTCGCCAGCGCCACTCCGTGCTGTCCCGCGCCCGTTTCCGCAATCACCTTCTTTTTGCCCATATACTTTGCAAGAAGCGCTTCTCCCATACAATGGTTCAGCTTATGCGCGCCGGAATGGTTCAAATCCTCACGCTTCGCGTACAGCTGCACCTTTCCACCCAGCGCGTCAGACAGTCTTTCCAAGTGGGTCACGGGAGTCGGTCTTCCCTGAAATTCCTTTCGGATTCTGCGAAGCTCGGCAATAAATTTCCGCGACTGACAAATCGAGAAATACGCCTCTGTGATCTCCGCCATGGCTGCCTTCAGCTTTTCGTCAATATATACTCCGCCATACTTCCCGAAATATCCGTTCTTATCGGGGTAGTTGTTATAATACGTATCAAAATCAATTCCGTTGTAAATCATTTCTCTTCTCCATTTTCAATTTTTATTATTGTTATATTTTCGTGTTATTTTCGCTCATTGTTTCGCCATCGCGCCGACAAAATAACCATACTTCCTCCCAAAAAACAAAAAACTGCCCCATAACTCAGGGACAGGAAAATCCTGCGGTACCACCTTGATTGATGCTATACATCCGCTTTGCATTGCCAAAAAGCAATTCCGAAAGATAACGGGTTCGGCTTCCGTCGGTTCCTACTAAAGATATCTCTTGTTCGTCCGCCCTCATAAGTCCATTCACTGAAATTACGATATTGCCATCCCAGCCACGGCAACTCTCTGAAATCGATCCGATCAGCTACTCCTCTTAATCACAGGTTTACCTCTTAAGTATACTCTCACCCGCTTTTTTTGTCAATGCAAAATGCCGCATTTCTTAAAATACGGCATTTTGCACAAAATAATCATTCTCAATTCGTATCAAATCACCATGTCAAAATTCATCGTCAGGCAACTCAATTGACGGCTTGCCAGACGGATTCAAGTTGGATGAATCCGAGGAATCCGTGGAATCAACAGATCCGTCCGACCCGTCTACGACATCCGATCCGCCCCCCGACGGTTCACGATCGGTGTTGCCACCATTCGGAGTCGTTCCCTCTTGACTCTCGTTCTCATCACGATCGTCCGAAATATTTTGATTCGGTTCTGAGAACTCCGACGGATCTCCGCCGCAAGAGCAAAAAAGAACACCCAAAACTAAGATCAGAAAAACAACTCGTTTCATAATATTTCTCACGCCATGCACTTAACCAGAACGGCCTTCTGGGCATGGAGTCTGTTTTCCGCTTCGTCAAAAATCTCATTGGAATGGGCCTCAAAGACCTCGGCGGTAATCTCTTCACCGCGATGGGCAGGCAGGCAATGCATAACCATGGCGTCATTCTTGGCAACCGCCATGACCGCCTCATTGATCTGATATCCCGCAAAGATTTTCTTTCTTTCCTCTGCCTCCGCTTCCTGTCCCATAGATGCCCAAACGTCCGTGCAAAGAACGTCCGCATCCTTAGCAGCCTCCAGCACGTTGTCCGTACAGGTAAATCTTCCCGTTTCGGCAGCCCATTTCATGATCTGCTCGTCAGGCTCGTAGCCCTTGGGGCACGCCACGGAAACCGTCATTCCCATTTTAATACCGCCGACGATCAACGAATTCGTCATATTGTTTCCGTCGCCGATATAACACAGCTTATTCCCCTTAATCACGCCCTTATGCTCGCGAATCGTCATCAAATCGGCAAGCACTTGACAAGGATGGCAGAAATCGGTCAAGCCGTTGATCACGGGAATGCTTCCGCACTCGGCAAGCTTTTCGACCTCCTCCTGCGCGAAGGTACGAATCATAATTCCGTCCAGATAACGGGAAAGAACGCGAGCCGTATCCTCCACGGGTTCGCCGCGTCCAATTTGAAGATCGCGGGAACTCAAAAACAACGCGGAACCGCCCAAATCATACATACCGACCTCAAAGGAGACGCGGGTTCTGGTAGACGACTTTTCAAAAATCATCCCCAAGGTCTTTCCTGCCAGAATATGATGCTTGATTCCATTTTTCTTCTCATATTTCAGCTGATCCGCCAAATTCAGGGTCTCCGTAATTTCCTTTTCGGACCAGTCCATCAGCTTCAAAAGGTGTTTCATTCTTTACAAACCTCCTTTAAAATTTCAATCGCGTATTTCAAATCTTCCATAGGAATATTTAAGGCGGGCAACAAGCGCACCTTGTTTTTAGCCTTGATCACAAGAACCCCCCGCTCACGGCAACGATCAATGATCTCTCCCGCAGGCTTTTCGCATTCCACACCGATCATCAAGCCAAGCCCCGAAACACCAAGAATTCCCTTCGCATCGGTCAATTCGGAAAAAATATACCGACTGCGTTCCGAAACTCCGTCAAGCAGCTCATCATCCAATCTGCAAATTACACTTAACGCGCCTGCGCAGGCAACGGGATTTCCGCCAAAGGTAGAGCCGTGCATACCCGTGCCAAGCACGTCCTGCACTCTTTCACCAAGCAATGTTGCGCCGATCGGCAAGCCACCGCCAAGTCCCTTGGCGGTCGAAACCACGTCAGGGGTAATTCCGAAGTTCATATATCCGTACAGTTTTCCCGTCCGTCCGTTGCCCGTTTGCACCTCGTCCGCGATCAAAAGCAGATCGTTTTCACGGGCAAGGGTCTCTATCTCGGTCAAAAATTCCTTGGTCAACGGTCTCACTCCGCCTTCACCCTGAACCACCTCAAACATGATCGCGCAGCACGGATTCTCCTTTGCCAGCCTACGAACGTCATCCGCGTTATTTGCCTCCGCATAGACAAATCCTTCCGTCAAGGGCAGAAAATCCTTATGGAACACATCCTGTCCCGTTGCCGCTAAGGTCGTCAAAGTCCGTCCGTGAAAGCTATCCTTCAAGGTAATAATCGTGGTATATTCGCTTCCCTTTTTCATTTCCCCGTATTTGCGGGCAACCTTGATGGCGCATTCGTTCGCCTCTGCCCCCGAATTGGAGAAGAACACCTTTTTCATTCCCGTTCTTTGGCAAAGCATTTCTGCCAGCCGCGCGCACGGCTCGCTATAATAAAGGTTAGAGGTATGCTGAATTTTTCCAAGCTGCGCGGTAACTGCGGCGATCCATTCCTCGTCCGCAATGCCAAAGCCGTTTACCGCAATACCTGTTCCAAGATCAATATACTCCTTCCCCTCCGAATCCTTCACACGGGAACCCTTTCCCTCCGTCAGACAGATGGGAAAGCGCGCGTACGTGGGGACGATATACTCCCGATCCAACTCAATTATGCTCATAATAATTCCCCGATACAAACATGGTTCCGATTCCTTCATCCGTCAAGGTTTCGATTAACAAGGCATGAGGAATACGACCGTCAATAATAAATACCTTTCCGACACCGCGGCGGATTGCTTCAATACAGCAGCTTACCTTGGGAATCATTCCTCCGCTGATAATACCCTCGCGAACCAGTCTCGGCGCGTCGCTGACATGGATCTTGGAAATCAACGTAGAAGGATCATCCTTATCGCGCAGAATTCCGTCAATATCCGTCATAGAGATCAAGCTCTCGCACTGCAGCTCTCCCGCGATCCTTGCGGCAGCCGTATCCGCGTTAATGTTATAGGAATTTCCTTCGCAATCGTATCCGACGGTAGAGACCACGGGAATATATCCCTTTTCCAAAACGTCGAGAATCGGCTGTACGTTTACCTTTGTAATTTCTCCCACAAAGCCAAGGCGCTCGTCCTTTTTCTCCGCCTTGATCATGTGACCGTCGATGCCGCAAAGACCAATCGCCTTTCCTCCCTTGTTTTCAAGAAGATTGACAAGGTTTTTGTTGATCTTTCCAGCAAGGACCATCTGAACGATATCCATGCTTTCCTGATCGGTCACACGGAGACCGTTGACAAACTCACTCTTCTTTCCGATCTTACCGAGCATATCCGTAATTTCGGGACCGCCGCCATGAACCAGCACGACCTTAATACCGATCAAGGACAAAAGAACGATATCTCCCATAACGGCTTCCTTAAGGTCGTCGTTGATCATTGCGTTTCCGCCGTATTTAACGACAATAATCTTGTTGTAATATTTTTTGATATAAGGCAACGCTTCAACCAATATCTGAGCGCGTTGTGCATTGTTCATTTCCATTGCTTCTGCTCCCCGAATCACGTGCGGTAATCGCCGTTGATCTTCACGTAGTCATAAGTAAGATCACAGCCCCATGCCACAGCGCTTCCCGCGCCGCTATTCAATCCGACAAGGATCTGAATCTCTTTTTCCATCAAAATTTCCTTTGCCAGGTCCTCGGAGAAATCCACTCCCGTTCCGTTCCGACATACCAGGATCTCACCCTTTACAGAGCGGAAGGCAACGTCCACCTTCATAACGTCCACGTCCGCGCCGCTATATCCAATAGCGCAAAGAACGCGTCCCCAGTTGGCATCCGCTCCGAACATTGCCGCCTTAAAGAGGGAAGAACAGATCACGGACTTTGCAACCACGCGAGCCGTCATTTCGTCCTTGGCGCCGTCCACCACACACTCCAGAAGCTTCGTAGCGCCCTCTCCGTCCGCCGCGATCATACGGCAGAGATAGGAGGTCACCTTATGCAGAGCCTCGCAGAAGGTATTGAACGCTGCCCCCTCCGAGGTAATTCTTGCGTTGTTTGCCATTCCGTTAGCCATAACGGAAACCATATCGTTGGTAGAGGTATCTCCATCCACGCTGACCATATTGAAGGAAGTCTGCACGTCCTTCTTCAATGCTACGGACAGCATTTCGGAAGAAATTGCACAGTCTGTAGTAACAAAAACCAACATAGTCGCCATATTGGGATGGATCATTCCGCTTCCCTTGGCAATACCGCCGATACGGCACTTGACTCCGTCAATTTCAAATTCGTATGCGATCTCCTTCTTTTTCACGTCGGTCGTCATAATACCTTCGCTGGCAAAATCGCTGTGATCGCCAAGACCTGCTGCCAAGGCAGGAATCCCATTGGCGATAGGCTCGATATTCAACGGCTGACCGATCACACCGGTGGACGCCACGATCACATCCTTCGCACGGATCTTCATTTCCTTTGCCAGCAGCTCGCACATAGCTTCCGCGATCTCAATCCCGTTGGCATTGCAGGTGTTCGCGTTTCCGCTATTGCAAATCATTGCCTGCGCAACTCCGTCCGCAATATTGTTTTTGGTTACAATCAAAGGAGCGCCCTTTACTAAATTCTGCGTGTAAACAGCCGCCGCCGTCGCAGGCACCTCGCTATAAATCAGTGCCAAATCCCGCTTGGTTTTATTCTTGCGGATTCCGCAATGAATACCGTTGGCAAGAAATCCCTTTGCGGCGCAAACGCCGCCTTCTATTTTCATCATCATATTCAACCTTCTCGTTTCTTACAATTCCAATCCGATGGTAGGATCAACCCCCATCACATAATTCATACACTCAACAGCCGCGCCCGAAGCGCCCTTACCCAAATTGTCATAGGAAGTCGGATCGTAGCCATG
>JAZOQX010000008.1:0-32085 GCA_045656325.1 Eubacteriales bacterium | reverse complement strand
GGGTAAAATTGAAGCAACTGTTCTTTCCGTATTCGCTTTCTGCCCAGATGCTCTCTCCATGCGCATCCACAATGGTCTTGGCAATATAAAGTCCCAGTCCCGCGCCCGTCTTGTTCAAGCCGCGGCTCTTATCGCTCTTGTAGAAGCGCTCAAAGACGTAGGGCAGATCGTCGTCCGCGATTCCCTGTCCCTCGTTATACACCGACACCAGCAGCTTCCTTCCCTTCAAGCGGCGGACGGCCAGACGGAAGGCTCCCCCATCGGAAGCAAATTTCACGGCGTTGTCGCAGAGATTATAGAGCGCTTGGTAGATCGCGTCCCGATCGGCAAGGGCGATCATACGGTCCTCGTCGCAGTCGAAGGATACCTCTAAGCCCTTTTCCTCGATCTGCTGCTCAAAGGAGATCAGGATCTGCCGTCCCATCTCGCAGATATCAACCTCCCTCATGGTAAATTTCCTCTCCCCCGCCTCGATACGGGAAAGATCGAGAATCGACGTGACCAGACGGGAAAGCCGCTTGATCTCGTCCGAAACCAGCTGCAGATAATACTCGTGCTTTTCGGGAGGGATCACCCCGTCGAGGATCCCGTCGATGAATCCCGAAATCGAGGTCATGGGTGTGCGAAGGTCGTGGGACACGTTGGAAAGGAAGGTGTTTCGCATCCGATCGTAATTATGCAGGGATTCCGCCATGTTATTGAACGCCACCGCCAGCTCGGCAACCTCGTCGCTTCCCCGCACGGGCACGCGAACGTCAAATTTCCCCGCCGCAAAGGATTTGGCGGCGCGGCTGATTGCCCGCAGAGGTCCTACCACCTTCTCGCTGATAAAGTAAACGGCGATCAGCGCCGCCACCAAAATGCAAAGGCTGGCGATGATGATGGTCTTCACGATCACATCCAGAAGCTCGGTGACCATCATAGAGGAGGCGCACACGAAGACCGTTCCCACGGCAAGATTCTCTCCGTTGTAGACCGAGGCGGTATACAAATAGTGCGGGTCGTCAAATACGCCCTGCAATTCATCCTGACGGGACAGGGGCTCTCCCCCCTTCACCTTTTCCATCAGATGCTTGGGCATCTCGGAGCCCTCGGTGATCCCCTCGGCATCGTTGCCCACCGCCATGAGAATGTCTCCGTCGCGATCGGTCAGGATCACGCAAAGGTCCTCGTCCACCGAGGTAATAACCTGCAAAAAGCGACGGGCGTTGTCCCCCGTGGCAAGGTAGCTCTCCAGCTTCCCATCCTCCTCATCCGAAATGACGCTCTCCAAATAGGACACCGCCATGCGGGAGGCATTTTCCATGGACTCCCGCTTCATGTTTTCGGAGTAGTTGCTGATGATCGACGCGATGATGAAAATGATAATAAAAAAGGAAAGAAGCAGGATCGACATAAAGGCGGCGATATATTTGGCAAATACACTTCGGAACATATGGTTCTCCTTTCCCGATCAATCACGGTATATAAAAGAGGGGGACAGCCTCGCCATCCCCCAAAATCAAGCTCACTCAGCTCAACAGCTCAAATTTGTAGCCAACGCCCCAAACCGTTTTAAGGGTCCACTTATCGGAAACGCCCTCCAGCTTCTCGCGCAGACGCTTCACGTGTACGTCCACCGTACGGGAGTCTCCCAAATAGTCAAAGCCCCACACCTTATCCAGAAGCTGATCTCTGGTAAAGACACGGTTATAGTTGGATGCCAGAAAATAGAGAAGCTCCAGCTCCTTGGGAGGCACGTCCACGGGCTTTCCGCAAAGCTTCAGCTCATACTTCTGATGGCTGATCTCGATATTATCGAATTTAATAACCTCTTCGTCGTTCTGCTTGGTATGGACCTGATAACGGCGAAGCACGCTCTTAATTCTCGCGCTCAGCTCCTTCATGTCAAAGGGCTTTACCACAAAGTCATCGGCTCCCAGCTCAAGCCCCAGCACCTTATCAAACACCTCGCCCTTGGCGGTGATCATAATAATCGGCTTTGAGGACATTTCGCGGATCTCTCGGCAGACCTGCCAGCCGTCCTTCTTAGGAAGCATGATATCCAACAGAACCAGATCCGGCTCGTAGATCTTAAAATAATTGAGTCCCTCCGCGCCGTCGTTGGCGATCTTTACGCCGTATCCCTCGTTTTCCAGATACAGCTTCAGAAGATCACTGATATTCGAATCGTCGTCCACGATCAAAATTTTCGTATCCAGCATTTGTTTCCCTCCTGCGCTTTCGTCGGTTTCCCATTACATTACACACTATTATATCATATATTTTCCTAAATTGCAAACATTTTTTAAATTTTTTTAAAATTTTTCAAATTCGGACTGTATATGCAATCGGTCTCCGATGAATTTCTCCGCGTGCTGAACGACAAGGAATCCGTCTTCGGCTATTACTATCTGGCAAACGCCTTTAACGAGAAATACGCGGAGAATCGCTCCACCGTCATCGGAAATTTAGGAGAGGACGAGGAGATCTTTAACAACCTCTTCTCTTCCTCGCTGAGCATTGACGTGAATGGGACAAGCACTCCCGTAACCGTCATGGTGGAACGCAAAAATATTGACAAGAACGCCTCCTCGGGCGACAGCTACACGGGTAGCAACGCCCCATCGGGCTGTGAATATACGCTCTGCCTGACCGTGGAGGATCTGGAAAACGAGGGACGGGTGACCGTTTATGCGGTTTCCTACACCTGCGGAGCCGACGGAACGTGGTATCAGATCGGCGAGCTTTATGAGGGAACCTGTCTGACCGCCCCATACGATTCCTCCGACGCGGATTCCGACCCCGCCTTTATGGTGGGAAGCTGGGAGGCCTCCGCAAAGACGTATCAGGTCACGGACGACATTTCCTACAAGGTCGGCTCGAAGGGATCGGGAACCACCAGCGAAATGATGTTCAAGCTGGAGGATCTGATGTCGGTCAAGGACAACGATTTCTATAACCTGATCAACAACAACAGCTCCAAGCTCTTAAAGCCCGTCTGCAACGTGCTTTATTCCTATCAGCACAGACCTGACGGAAGATATGACGAGTTTGAAAATCCCAACAATCTCCACAAGGACGGATACGCGCTTCTGAAGGCGGCATTTGACGAAATAAAGCCCTACTGTCTCATCGAAAACGGTGCTCAAAACGTGCGTATCGAAAACGCCAACCGTCTGACCCGCGCGGAGCTGATCCCCATGCTGGAGCGTATCCAGCAGGCCTACGATTATTACCTGTCCATTAACCCCAACGGTTAAGCAGCCAAAAGGACGAGAAATTGAAAAATTTCTCGTCCTTTTCTATTTTCTTGAAAATATCTTGAAAAAAGCAAAAGTTTGTAGTATAATAGTTAGTTGATAGAAAAAATTTGTCAAACGAGGATAAAAAAATGAAACTTGGTATCGTAGGTCTTCCCAACGTGGGAAAAAGCACTTTGTTTAACGCGCTGACCAATGCGGGCGCGGAGTCGGCAAACTATCCCTTCTGCACCATTGAGCCAAACGTGGGCGTTGTGGCTGTGCCTGACAGCCGTTTGGACTTTTTGGCAAATATGTATAACCCCGAAAAATACACCCCCGCCGTCATTGAGTTCGTGGACATTGCGGGTCTGGTTAAGGGCGCGCCCAAGGGCGAGGGACTTGGCAACAAGTTTCTCTCTCACATTCGTGAGGTGGACGCCATCGTACACGTGATCCGTTGCTTCGAGGACGACAATATCATCCACGTGGACGGAAACATCAACTCTCTGCGCGACTTGGAGACCATCAATCTGGAGCTGATCTTTTCGGATATTGAGATGGTGGAGCGACGCATCGACCGCACCAAAAAGGCAATGAAGGGAGACAAGACCCTTGCCTCCGAGCTTGCCGTGTTCGAGAAGCTTCACGCTGCCCTCAGCGACGGCCGCTGCGCCCGTGAGGTGGAGCTGGACGAGGCCGAGCTGGAATGTCTTTCCGACACCCCACTTCTGACCATGAAGCCCGTGATCTACGTGGCGAACGTCAGCGAGGACGAGGTTTCCGAGGAGCCTGTCAACAACCGCAACTATGCCGCTCTGAAGGAGCAAGCCACCCGCGAGCACGCGCAGATCATTGCCGTTTGCGCTCAGTTAGAGGCAGAGATCGCCGAGCTGGAGGGCGAGGAAAAGCAAATGTTCCTTGAGGATCTTGGCATTGCCGAGAGCGGTCTTGACCGTCTGATTAAGGCAAGCTATTCCCTTTTGGGTCTTATTTCCTATCTGACGGGAGGTCCCTCCGAGGTTCGTGCGTGGACCATCGTAAAGGGAACCAAGGCTCCCGCAGCCGCGGGAAAGATCCACAGCGATTTTGAGCGGGGCTTCATTCGCGCTGAGATCGTATCCTTTGAGGATCTTGAGCGCTTGGGAACCATGAACGCCGTCCGCGAGGCGGGTCTTTACCGCTCCGAGGGCAAGGATTACGTGATGAAGGACGGAGACATCGTTCTCTTCCGCTTCAACGTATAAGGCGGTACCCCATGAGAATGAGAAAGAAAAAGCACGGCGCCGAGCGCATTGAAGCCTGCGCTGAGCTGTTGATCCGTGATATTGCCGTGTTAAAGGACGGATTTTCGGGAATCTTTCCCGAAGAAAAGCCCGTTCATTTGGAGATCGGCTGCGGCAAGGGAAACTTTGCCGTGGGAATGGCGAAAAAATACCCCGACGTAAATTTTGTTGCCATGGAGCGAGTGGCGGACGTATGCTGTATTGCCCTTGAAAAGGCGATGGCGGACAAGGAGTCCCGTCCCTCGGACAACCTCCGCTTCCTCATCGGAGACGCAAGGCTTTTGTCGGAGTGCGTTCCTCCCCGCTCTCTGGACTGCATCTACTTAAATTTCAGCGATCCCTGGCCCAAGGCGGGACACGCCAAGCGGCGGCTGACTCATCGGGGATTTTTGGAGATCTACAAAAAGCTTCTCAAGGAGGACGGCATCCTCCGCTTCAAGACCGACAACGTAGGACTCTTTGATTTTTCCTTGGAGGAATTTGATGCCTTCGGCACCGAGCTTCTCTTTGTGACCCGTGATCTCCACGCCACCGAAAAGAACGCGGACAACGTGATGACCGAGTACGAGAAGAATTTCTCGGATAAGGGAACCCCCATCTGCTCCGCGTGGATCCGATTTAAAAGCTGAACGAGGAGTTTTTTATGCTGATTGATCTTGTAAAACAGACCCGAAGCGTTCGCAGCTTCCAAGGAGGGGCAAAGGTCCCTTACGAGCTCTTGACGGCGCTTTGCGAGCTGGCGAGGAGCTGTCCTGCCGCCATGAACCGTCAGCCCCTCAAATACCGTTTGGTCCACACCCCCGAGGAATGCGCCCGTTTGCTTCCCTTGACCCGTTGGGCAAGCGCTCTATCGATCAAGCTTCCTCCCGAGGGACAGGAGCCGACGGCATTCATCGTGATCTGCCACGACACCGAGATCGCCGAGGAAAAGCCGATTTTCCTCTACGACGTGGGCATTGTGGCGGAGGCAATGATGCTGGGCGCGGCGGAGGCGGGCTTTGGCGGTTGCATCATCGGCTCCGCTGACCCGAAAAGCGTGGCGGACTGTCTCTCTCTTCCCTCCCATATTCTTCCCCGTCTCATTCTCGGCTTGGGTATTCCCGCCGAGACGGTGGAGCTGACCGAGGCAAGAGACGGCAACGTGATCTATTATCGGGACGAACGGAATATTCATTACGTCCCCAAGCGTCCCTTGGACGAAATTCTTCTTTGAACACGAGGTACATGAGCTATGACCGAGCCATCGGGACTTCTCATTGTAAATAAGCACAGCGGCGTGACCTCCCACGACATTGTGGGAAGGGTTCGCCGCCTTTTCGGCACCCGCCGCGTCGGTCACACGGGAACCCTCGACCCTATGGCATCGGGTGTTTTGATCGTACTGGTGGGACGGGCGGCAAAGGCGGCGGAATATCTGGTTGCCGATGAAAAGAAATACCGCGCCCTGCTCCGTCTGGGGCTGACCACCGACACGGAGGACACCACGGGCAGGGTTTTGACGGTCTCCGAGCAGATCCCCTCTACCGAGGAGGTTCTCAGAGTCTGCGGCTCCTTTGTGGGCGAGATCGAGCAGATCCCTCCCATGTATAGCGCGCTGAAGGTAGACGGGCAAAAGCTTTGCGATCTGGCGCGCAAGGGGGTGACCGTGGAGCGGAAGCCCCGTCCCGTCACCATCCATTCCCTGAATTGCGCCTCCACCCCCCAGCGGGATGCCTATATCTTAGACGTGCATTGCTCCTCGGGTACGTATATCCGCACGCTCTGTGCCGATATCGGCTCCGCCCTCGGATGCGGGGGTGCCATGGGCGATCTCTGCCGAACCGAGACGGGCGGCTTCTCTCTCTCCGACGCCAAGACGCTTGACGAGCTGGAGGCAATGGGCGAGGAGGAGCGGTTTTCCCGTTTGATCCCCACCGAGCGTCTCTTTGACTCTCTGCCCGCCGTCCGTCTGCCCGCCTTCTTCGAGCGGCTCTGTCGGAGCGGCTGCGAGATCTACCAAAAAAAGCTTCACCTCTCGCTGCCTGTCGGTCAGCGCGTCCGTCTTTGCTCCGAAAATGGCGACTTTTTCGCGCTGGGAGAGGTACGGGAATACGAGCAAGGAAGCGCCGTCAAGTCCTTAAAGATCTTTGATCTGGGAACCTGACAAGTCGATAAAAGAAGAAGAAAAACACTTGACTTTTCGAGCCGAGTGGAATATAATGAATCTATTACCTATTATAAGGAGGAGAAAGCATGAAGCTCTCAAGAATGATTTTGATTATGGCGCTTGTCCTCGCGATGCTCCTCTGCATCGTTGCCTGCGACACCGAGGAAACCGTGATTCCCGAGCAGAACGGTCAGGAAAACGAGTCTCCCTCCGATGCGTCGGATCCTCAAGGCGCGGGATCTGACACGGATGCCCCCACTCATAAGATCCATATTGATGCCGAACCTCAGGACGGAAAGTGCGACGTGTGCGGCAAGGACGTTCCCTGCGCGGGCTGCGCGGATATCGACCCCAAGGACGGCAAGTGCGATTTGTGCGGCAAGGACGTTGCCTGCACCCATACCTATGCCGACACCTATACCTCTGACAGTACCCACCACTGGAAAGCCGCAACCTGCGGATGCACCGTAGACCCTCGGGAAAAGGGCGCCCATGAGGACGTAAATCCCAAGGATGCCAAGTGCGACGTGTGTGGCAAGGCAGTTCCCTGCGTGACCTGCGTGGACGAAAGTCCCAAGAACGCGAAGTGCGACGTGTGTGGCAAGGCAGTTCCCTGCGTGACCTGCGTGGACAACAAGAACGGCGTGAAGGATGGAAGATGCGACGTATGCAAGAAGGCATACACCCACGCCCCCATTGACAACAGCTTTGAGGAAACCGCTAAGCAGCATTTGGCAACTCAGGGTCCGATCGCGATCACGCAGGTTTCCGATATCAACATCATCGGTGTTCCCTTCCCCCTCCGTATGGAGCAGACCGTCACTCAAAAGAGAGATGCGAACGGAAATATTTTGCAGTCCCAAAGCATGGACTCCTATATGTCCTACGGAGGAGTTGAGGAGCTGTTCTCCTCCACAAGCACCCTCGTTAAGCAGATCGGCAACGATTTCTACGTATCCTCCTATCAAAGCTATGAGGACGAAACCACCGACGCAGGGATCTTCATTTCTGCAACGCAGAACGAGATCGACGATCTGGAGGATCAGATCTTCGAGGGCGTGAACGCAGAGCTTGCGTATTCGGTCAACCACTTCCGTGCGGTCAATATCGCTACAGACGGGGATGGAAATACGATCTACACCTGCTACGGACTCCGTACGGAAAGCGCTGACGCCTACAATCAGATTTGCCAAAACATGATGGCTGCGGCAGGTCAGAGCGCTTCTTTCTCCTTGGACGCCAACAGCTTCGTATACAAGATCACGGTGGATGCCGACGGAAAAATCGTTTCTGCCGAGCTGAGCATGGACGTCTCCGCCGTAGTTTCCGAGGCGTCGGTTACCTATGAGATCACCTCTGCTCAGACCTACTCCTACGAGGTTGACGAGATCGAGGCACCTCAGATCAACAACAAGTGGATCGGAATGACTCTGACCGAGTACTTCGGTATGGCTCAGGGAATCCCCTGCGAGAACAACGGCTGCGCGGACAATAACGCCAACGGCTTATGCGACGCTTGCGGAACCAGAGTCGGAGCAATTCCTCACCTTGGCGAATGCACCGACGGACAGGACCTCTACAGCGGAGATTGCGACGTGTGCGGCAAACCGATGAGTGAATGACAAAAAACGGAAAACGGGCGAAGAACCTTTTGGTTCTTCGCCCGTTTGATCTTCTGAGGCTACCCCTCCCAAGGAAAGGAGCGGTCTCCGATGATCTCGGTCAGATCGTCCTTGTGGCAAAGGGTAAAGAGACGGCGCACGCCGATCTTGGAGGAATCGCAAAGGAAATAACGCCGTCGGCTTCTGGCAAGCATGACGCGGCGCAGAGCGGTCTCCGCCTCGGAGGCATCGGTGATCTCTCCCTCCTCGGAGATTCCTTGACTGGAAAAGAAGACCGCGTCGGCAGAAAAATGAAGAAGCGATCTCTCTGCCTCCGTCCCCATGAGCGCGTGATTCTCCGCGTTGTAAAGCCCCCCCGTGGAATAAAGGCGAATGGAGGGATTTTGACACTCACTGAAGATCCGCAGGTTATTCGTAACGATCGTCACGTCCCGACGGTCGTTCAGATACCGAAGCATACGGCGAACGGTCGAGGAGGCATCCATCATCACCGTATCCCCGTCCCGCACCAGCGCCGCGGCGCGGCGGGCGATATCGTCCTTGACGGCGGAATTTTCGGCATCCCTCAAGGAAACGGGAACCACCCCGTTCCGATTGCCCGAAAGCATCACTCCGCCGTAATGGCGAACCACCAAGCCCTCCTGCTCCAGCATCGCAATGTCCCGTCTCACCGACGCTTCACTAATAAAAAGCTGCCCTGCCAGCTCCCGCACCGTTGCGCTGGGCTTACCCGTCAGGTATTCTAAAATCCGTTCCTTCCGCTCGTATGGTATCATGTCAATCTCCTTTTGACAGAAAATGAAAAAGTTTGCAAATCTTTTTGCCAAAAGGCGAAACAATGTCAACTTTCTCTTCACCTCTTGACAAAAATGCTTATATTTTATATAATATGGTTCTGCAAGGGTATTTTTATTATAGCACATATTTCAAACTTTTGCAAGAAATTTCATTTCCTATCAAGCAAAAAATTTTTAAAACATAAAAAGGAGAACAAAAATCATGGCAATCGTGACAATTATCGGCGCAGGCATGATGGGCTCTGCTCTGGCCTTCCCCGCAAGGGAAAACGGCAACGAGGTTCGTCTGGTCGGTACGCATTTGGACCGCGAGATCATCGAGGTCTCCAAGAAGACGGGCCGTCATCCCAAGTTCACGAAGGACTTCCCTGCAGGCGTGAAGTACTATCAGATCGAAGAGGTAGACGAGGCAATCAAGGGTTCTGACATGATCATCGGCGGTGTCAGCAGCTTCGGTGTGGACTGGTTCGGCGACGAGATCCTTCCCCGCATTCCCGACGAGATCCCCGTACTCAGCGTTACCAAGGGTCTTTGGGATACCCCCGAGGGAAAGCTTCTCACCTACCCCGACGTATGGCAGGAGAAGCTGGATAAGCTTGGAAAGAAGCTGGTCCTCAACGCCATCGGCGGTCCCTGCACCAGCTATGAGCTGGTGGCTCACGACCAGACCGAGGTGGCATTCTGCGGAAAGAATATGGAGATCCTCCGCAAGCTGAAGGCGATCATGGCAACCGACTACTACCACATTAGTCTTTCCACCGACGTGACGGGAATTGAGAGCGCCGTGGCTTTGAAGAACGGCTATGCTCTCGGCATTGCCCTCACCATCGGCTTGAACCAGAAGGCGTTCGGTCTTGACAGCGAGCTTCACTTCAACTCTCAGGCAGCGATCTTCGGACAGAGCCTGAAGGAGATGACCCGTCTGCTTGCTTATCAGGGCGCTGCTACGCTGGAGAACATTACCGTTGGCGGCGGTGACCTCTACGTTACCGTTTACGGCGGACGCACCCGTCTGGTGGGAATCCTGCTCGGACGCGGCTTGAACATTGACGAGGCGAAGGCAGAGCTGAACGGCGTTACCCTTGAGTCCCTTGTCGTTGCCGTCCGTGTGGCTCGTGCCGTAAAGGTAGCCGCAAAGAAGGGCATTCTTGACGTAAAGGACTTCCCCCTCTTGATGCACGTGGACGAGATCCTCACCGAAAAGAAGGCGGTCAACATTCCTTGGGAAAGCTTCACCTTTGAGGCCTAATCCCCCAAAAAGAAAAAAAGCCCCTTGGGGCGTAGCATAAGACAAAAATAGAAATGACCCTTACATGCAGGCTGTGCACCACACCTTCATGCAAGGGTCATTTCTGTTCACTCTTGATATCTAACATCTTTTGTAATCCTCACTTTCCTAAATTGGCTCCCTCATCCTTCCGTTTTCTCCGCAACTCTCAAAACGCAATCATTCACATATTCTCAAAGGAGAATCCCTTAGTTTTGGTTGAGATCCTTACAAAAGGCGGGATGGTTATTTCTGAAAGACCGATTTGAGATCGAACGTTTTTCTCTTTGGTGTCTCACTCTGACACCGCACACAGGGTTTCGTTCTATCTAAACTGAATTACACTATTTGAAGACGCTTCTCCTTTTTCTTTTCATGCACGATCATGCACTTCCTACGCGATTCCAAATTGCTACCGAGTTAAGGCTTTCTACCACATTTCAGGTGTTCCTCACTTCGTTGATTTGTTTTCGTCTTGGTTTTCTTTTCTTTCGCACACAAAAGCTCGATCGAATCCATCGGTTCTTCCCTGCCGTCACGGACGGCTCAAAGGGTTTGGGCTTATGCTTATCTTGCCATTGGTCCTTACCTCCTTGTGTCTATAGTATAGCATACTTTTTATCGGTTTGCAATAGGCAAACTGTTAAAACTTTCTAATTATTTTTTGTTCAATCCGAAGAAATTGTGTACTTTGACGAATTTTCTCTTGACAACCTCTTGAAACTATGCTATACTGAATATGTTGTGGTGCTCACGAAACGGGAGCGCCCTTTTTTCTTGACAACCGCGGGGTTCTGTTGTATAATAAGAGGGACCTTGATTTGGGAGGAATGATACGTGGAAATCCAGCTTTCGGATCACTTTACCTATAAAAAGCTTATTCGCTTTACGCTGCCCTCTATCGTCATGATGCTGTTTACCTCGATCTACGGTGTTGTGGACGGCTTTTTTGTTTCCAATCTGGTGGGAAAGGAGGCCTTTGCCTCTCTCAATCTGATTATGCCCTTTTTGCAGATTCTCGGTGGAATGGGCGCTATGCTCGGCATCGGCGGAAGCGCGCTGGTCGCCAAGACCCTCGGAGAGGGAGACGTTCATCGGGCGCGCCGATATTTCACCATGATGATCGAGCTGATGATCGTGATCGGTCTTCTCGGCTCGGCGCTCGGCATCGTCTTTATCCGCCCCGTGGCGTATCTTTTGGGGGCCACCGAGGCGCTGATAGAGAATTGCGTTCTCTACGGGCGGGTCATCCTTCTCTTTAACACCGCCATGCTGGCGCAGTATACCTTCCAAAGCTATCTGATCGTTGCCGAAAAGCCACAGCTTGGGCTTCTCATCACCGTCCTTGCGGGGGTCGCCAATATGATCGGCGATTTCCTTTTCATGGCGGTCCTCCCCATGGGCATCGCAGGCGCGGCGCTGGCTACGGGACTGAGCCAATGCGTGGGCGGTCTGATTCCCGCCGTTTGGTTCCTGACCCGAAAAAATCGTTCTCCCTTGCGCTTTGCCAAAACGAAATTCGAGCTATACCCCATGCTCAAGGCCTGCGCCAACGGCGCCTCGGAAATGATGACCAGCGTCTCGGGCTCGATTACGGGAATGCTCTACAATTGGCAGCTGATGCGCTACGATCCCGTCAACGGCGTGGCGGCATACGGGGTGGTCATGTACGCGGCATGGATGTTTATCGCCATTTACATGGGCTTCTGCTCGGGCAGCGCCCCCATTATGGGCTATCACTTCGGCGCGCAAAACCACAAGGAAATGCGGAACGTGCTGAAAAAGAGCATCACTCTGCTGACCATCGGGGGAGTGACCCTGACCTGCATTGCCATTCTTTTATCCCGCCCGATTTCCTCGCTTTTCGTGGGATACGACGCCGAGCTTATGTCGATCACCGTCCGCGCCTTTATGATTTGCGCGCTTCCCTTCCTCTTTATGTGGCTCAATCTCTACGCCTCGTCCTTCTTTACCGCGCTTAACAACGGCGCCGTATCGGCAGCCGTTTCCTTTATCCGCTCCCTGATCCTCCCCACCGTCTGTATTCTCGTGATGCCTCATTTTTTGGGACTTGACGGTGTGTGGTACGCCCTCCTGACCTCGGAGTTTTTAGGAACCATCGTCTCCGTGGGATTTCTCCTCGGAAAAAGAAAAAAATATCATTATTGACCCTCTGCAAATCCTTGCTTCCTATTGACAAAAAAATTTTTTTCTGTTATACTATGAGGGTCGAGCCAATTCCGCTCGGCCCTCATAACGGGGTGTGGCGCAGTTGGTAGCGCGCGTGCTTTGGGAGCAGGACACCGGCGGGGACGCCCCCGCGGGCAAAAGGGCGCTTCGCGCCAAGTAGCGAAACCCGAAAAGTCCTTGTAAACATTGAGAAAAACACCTTACAAACACTGATTTTTTCGGCACTATCCTCTCTCGCAAAAATCCCATTTTAAGTGGTTTGACCACAGATTTGACCACTTACAGAAATTGACCTAAAATCGAATAAAAATCACACATCGGGGTGTGGCGCAGTTGGTAGCGCGCGACGTTTGGGACGTCGATGCCGCAGGTTCGAATCCTGTCACTCCGACCAAAATCGCGGTTTTGGCCGCATTAAAGCCGCAAAGTAGGATGCTTTGCGGCTTTTAATGTTTTTTATTACAGGAGGACGTATGACACGACAGGAATTTTTAAAAGATTATTGGCAGTATTATTTGATGCTTGAAAAGCAATTTGTTAATACGCTACAGTATGTTGATTTGGATAATAATAATTTTACTACTTTTTCAAATCAATATGCCAACTTACTACAGGCAATAGGTTCTGAATTGGATTCTTTTTTTAAAGTTTACTGTTCTTATAACCCTGATGATTACAAATTTATTACCGACTATGCAAATTTTGTACTGTCTGATTTCCCATCTATAGTTACTCAAGAGGTAGAGATTATTAATTATAATATTACCATAAAACCTTTTGACGGTTGGGATGCAACTCGAGCAAAGCAATCATTGCCATGGTGGGAATCTTTCGATAAAATCAAACATAGCAGAACATCAAATAAAAGCGATGCATCATTAGAAAAAGTACTCAATGCTCTTGGAGGACTTTTTATCATAGAAATGAAATATCTGCAAAAAATAGTGGCAGGGTTAGATGCTGAACTCGATATTCCGAATGAACTTTCGGCTTTGTTCGAATTGAAGGATTGGACATACAACTATATTCCTGCAAAGCAAGTTTATTTTCCTACGAGGGATGGAGATATTATTTTAGGAGATCAAGTAATTGCTGAATAATTAAGGTTTTTCTTTGCTTACTGCACCGCAAATATTGAGGGGCGACCGTTCTCGGTCGCCCCTTTTCGTTGCGTTTTTCTGTTTTAAAGCCCGTTTGCGTAAGACAAAAGCGCCTCAAAGCTTCCCTGCGGGTAGTTTGAGATATCCTTTTGGCTTTTATTGATGAGGCAGTCGGTAAGCAAAAACACCCGCATTCCGAGCGTTTGCGCGATCATATCCTCGTCGGCATCGTTCCCCACCATCAGACATTCCTCGGGACAGACTCCCAGCGACTCGGCGACGTCCCGATAATAGTCGGGGTTCGGCTTGCAATGACGGGAGTCCTCGTAGGTGGTATACAACGCAAAATCCGAGGGGGAAAGTCCCGCCCAGCGGATACGGCTATCGGTGGCTACCTTAGGAAACAGAGGATTGGTCGCCAAGGCGACGCGCAAGCCCCTTTTTTGGAGCTCTTCCACCGTTCTTGCCGCCCGAGGATCATATCCGCAGACCCCTTGGATTCTTTGAAAATCGGTACGGTAAAATTCGTCGAATATGTGAACGTCACGCAGGATTCCTTCTCCGAGAAGCGATGCCATGGTCCGCCAAAATACTTCCTCATTGGTAAGCGCTCCGTCGTTTTTTGTCATCGCCGCCGTTCCCGCCAAAATCGCCTTTGCCATGGCGGATGGATCATAGCCGTAAGGGGCTGCGGTTTTGACCAGTCCTCCTACGTAGGTCTTCGCAAACAGGTCCTGATCCATGGGAAGCAGGGTCCCATCCAGATCAAACAAGACGGTTGTGATTCTCATTGACCGTTCGAATCCCCGCAGGTATTAAATTCGGCAATATAGGGGAGGTTGCGGTAATATTCTCCGCAATCCAGTCCGTAGCCGATCACGAAATAATCGGGAATCGTGAACAGGGAGTAATCCGCCTTGAACTCCACCACACGGCGAGAGGGCTTATCCAAAAACGTAACGACGTGCAAGGAAAGAGGATTTCTTGCGCGAAGCATCCGACAAAGGTCGTTCAGGGTCCGTCCCGTATCGATAATATCCTCCACGATGATCACGTGGTAGCCCTCGATATTTCTGTCCAGATCCATGGTGATCTTCACCACGCCCGCGGACTCGGTACCCTCGTAGTAGCTCTTGGCGCACATGAAGGCGATCTCGCAAGGAACGCTGACCGCACGACAAAGGTCCGCCATAAATACAAAGGCTCCCTTAAGCACGCTGACCAACAGAATCGGGCGACCGTCGTACATTTCGTCGATCTTTCTTCCCGCCTCCTTGATCGCCGCGGCGATCTCCTCCTCGGTAATAATCACTCTTTTAATCTTGTTCTCAAATTCCTGCTTCGTCATGTTTGTCTCCCTATGTATGATACATCATTGTTTTTCTGCCGTTTTGTTTGTCAAAACCGCGCGGACGCTTCCCAAATAGGCGAAAAGAATTGTCGCTCCGAGAAGGGCTCCGCCCAGAATATCGGTCATCCAATGCACGCCCGAGAGCAGCCGCCCAGCCGTGGTAACCACGGAAATCAGCGAACAGAGGATCACGAAAATCCACTTCGCGACCGTGGAGGGAACTCTCTGATACAGCTGATGCGCCGCAACACCCATCAACACGCTGACCATCATGGTATGGGAGGATGGGAAGGATGCTTCCAGTTCCCCACTCATCAGAATGGGACGGTAATTGACCACGGCGATCTCAAAGAAAACGTAACATACGGCAACCAGCGCGTAGGCTCCCGCGACGCAATAGAGGTCACGGTCCACCGCGGAAAAGCGCCCTCTGAGGCACAGCTGCCAAATGCCGAGCAATCCAAACCCCGCCACCGAGGCAATCGCCAAATAGCCGAGCCATTCGGTCAGCCGATACCAGCCTTCTCTCTGTTCCACGACATCCTTGACCGCTCCGTTGAGAGTGGAAAGACCGACCTCGCTTTCCAAGGGTCCGATGGGGGACACGTCCAGCCACAAAACCGACGCCGTCAAGCCGAGAAACAAGGCAAAGCATACCGCCGACGCGATCCACCACGTTTTTTTACCAATCTGCATATTTGCTCCTCCCTCTCTTTTCGCTTTTTATCTATTTTACCACAATACAAACCGAAAATCAACACTTTTTTTCGCTTCTCCGTTTTTTTCGCGTCTCTCCCGTCTTTTGACAAAAAACTCTCCGTTTTCCTTGACAATTATGATAGAATATGATATAATATTCCGTATCTAAAATTCGGACCGATCCTCGGGATCGGAAAACAGAAAACAGAAGGTAAAAAAATGATCTGGTCAAAAGAAGAAACAATGGAACGGGCGCAGCTGGAGGCGCTCCAGCTGGAACGGCTGCAGGAGACGGTACACCGTGTCTACGCAAAGGTTCCCGCCTACAAAAAGAAAATGGACGACGCGGGAGTAAGACCCGAGGACATTAAGAGTCTTTCGGATCTGTCACGCCTTCCCTTCGTCACCAAGCAGGATATGAGAGACAACTACCCCTTTGGTCTCTTTGCCGTTCCCAAGGACGAGCTGGTACGCATTCACGCCTCCAGCGGCACCACGGGAAAGCCTACCGTCGTGGGATATACGCAGGGGGATTTGGAGTCGTGGACCGAATGCGTGGCGCGAATCGCCTGCATGGGAGGCGCCAGCGCTACCGACGTGGCTCAGATCTGCTTTGGCTACGGAATGTTTACGGGCGCTTTGGGTCTGCACTACGGATTGGAAAAGATCGGCTCCGCCATCGTTCCCTCCTCCACGGGTAATTCCCAAAAGCAGATCATGTATATGCAGGACTTCGGCACCTCCCTGTTGGTAGCCACTCCCTCCTACGCTCTCCGTCTCGCGGAGGTTGCCCGAGAGATGGGTGTGGAGCCTGCGCGGGATCTGAACGTCAAGATCGCTCTCGTTGGAAGCGAGCTTCTCACCGATGCCATGCGTGAAGAAATGCACAAATACTGGGGCAAGGATATGCTCATTACCACCAACTACGGCATGAGCGAGCTGATGGGTCCCGGCGTATCGGGCGAGTGTCTTGCCCACTGCGGTCTGCATATCAACGAGGACTACTTCATCCCCGAGATCATCAATCCCGAAACGGGAGAGGTTCTGCCTGCGGGTGAGCAGGGCGAGCTGGTCATTACCTGCATCAAGAAGGAGGGTATCCCTCTCATTCGTTACAGAACCAAGGATATCACCCGTCTCTTCTACGAGCCCTGCGAGTGCGGAAGAACCTTCTGCCGCATGGAAAATCTGTCGGGACGAAGCGACGATATGATCAAGATCCGCGGTGTCAACGTATTCCCCAGCCAGATTGAGGAGGTCATCCTCAGCGTCGAGGAGCTGGGTCCCCACTACGAGATTATTCTGGAGCGCGAGGGCTATCTTGACAAGCTCACCGTAAAGGTGGAACTGGCGCACAGCACCGACTCCTTCTCGGTTCTGGAAAGGATCACCAAGGACGTAAAGAACAAACTGAAGATCATTCTCGGACTGGACGCCAAGATTCTGTTGGAATCTCCCAACACCCTGCAGCGGTTCGAGGGAAAAGCAAAACGAGTAAAAGATTTAAGGAGAATGTAACGTGTCGAAGAAAACCATCATGCTCGGAAACGAAGCCATTGCAAGAGGCGCATTTGAGGCGGGCGTCAAGCTCTCCAGCGCGTATCCCGGAACCCCGAGCACGGAGATCAGCGAATATCTTGCAAAATACGAGGAAGTATACACCGAATGGGCTCCCAACGAAAAGGTGGCGGCTGAGGTCGCCATCGGCGCGTCGATCTCGGGCGTACGCAGCCTTTGCTGCATGAAGCACGTAGGTCTGAACGTCGCCAGCGATCCCCTCTACACCTTTTCTTACACGGGTGTGGGCGGAGGCTCGGTCTTCGTGGTTGCCGACGATCCCGGTCTTGCCAGCTCTCAGAACGAGCAGGATACCCGTATGATCGCCCGCGCCTCCCACGTTCCCGTGCTGGAGCCGTCGGACAGTCAGGAGGCAAAGGATTTCGTAAAGCTTGGCTACGAGCTGAGCGAGCGCTACGATACGCCCGTCATTCTGCGTACCACCACAAAGCTTGCCCACTCCCAGAGCGCGGTGGAGCTTTGCGACCGCGAGGAGATCGCCGACAAGGAATACACCCGCAATCCCCAGAAATACGTCATGATGCCCGCTTCCGCCATCGGCAGACATTTGGTGGTAGAGGACCGTGAGAACCGTTTGGCAAAGGATGCCGCCTCCCTTTCGGTCAACCGCATGGAGATGGGCGACAGAAAAATCGGCTTTATTACGGCGGGAATTGCCTACCAATACGTCAAGGAGGTTTGTCCCGAGGCAAGCGTGCTGAAGCTGGGTCTTGTGAATCCCCTTTCCCGCGAGCTGATCGAGTCCTTCGTCAGTCAGGTGGAGACGGTTTACGTATTTGAGGAGCTGGAGCCCGTGATCGAGGAGCAGGTTCGCGCGTGGGGATTTGAGGTCAAGGGAAAGGAGCTTTTCACCCGTCAGGGCGAGTATAGCGCCAATCTCCTGCGCCGTGTCCTCTTTGGCAAGGACGAGGCGGTATTCGAGAAGCAGACCGCTCCCAACCGTCCTCCCATTCTCTGCCCCGGATGTCCTCACAGAAGCGTATTCTCGGTGTTGAACAAGCTGAAGATCCACGCATCGGGCGATATCGGATGCTATACCCTCGGCGCCGTCGCTCCCTTGAGTGTCATTGACACCACCATCTGCATGGGTGCCAGCATCTCGGCGCTCCACGGCATGGAAAAGGCAAGAGGAAAGGAATATATCAAGAACTGGGTCGCCGTTATCGGAGATTCCACCTTCTTACATACGGGCATCAACTCTCTGATCAACATGGTTTACAACAAGTCCACTGCCACCGTGATGATCCTTGACAACCGCACGACGGGTATGACGGGACATCAGGAACACGCCGCCACGGGAAAGACCCTGAAGGGCGAGGACACCTACGCCATTGATCTCGCGGCGCTTTGCCGTTCCGTGGGGGTTCCCAACGTAATCGAGGTCAACGCCTTTGACGTTCCCGCATTGGAGCGCATCATCCGCGAAAGCGTAAACGGTGACACGCTGACGGTCATCATTGCCAAGGCTCCCTGCGCTCTCCTGAAGGGACAACGCTTCCCCAACAAGTGCGCGGTCAATTCCGATGCCTGCAAAAAGTGCGGTATGTGTCTGAAGATCGGCTGTCCCGCTATCACCAAGGGTGAGAACGGGATCTCCATCGACCCGACCATGTGCAACGGCTGCGGTCTTTGCAAGAGCTACTGTAAATTTAACGCAATTGAAACGGTGGAAAAGTAATATGACGAAAAACATTATGATCGTAGGTGTGGGAGGTCAGGGTACGCTTCTCACCAGCAGAATTATCGGAAAAGCGGCTCTCTCCGAGGGCTTGGAGGTTAAGATCTCCGAGGTTCACGGCATGGCACAGAGAGGCGGCAGCGTCGTTACCTTCGTTCGCTTCGGCGAGCAGGTAAGCGAGCCTGTGGTCGAGGAAGGTCAGGCAGACGTGATTATCGCCTTTGAGCGTCTGGAGGCGCTTCGCTATTCCCACTTTTTGAAAAAGGACGGCGTTTTGGTCGTCAACGACTGCCGCATCGATCCCATGACCGTGGTGATCGGCGCCGCGCAGTATCCCGAAGGAATCCTTGAGACGCTTGCCAAGGATCACTCAGTCCTTTCCATTGACGCCAAGGAGATCGCGTTGGAGCTGAACAATTCCAAGGTTCTCAACTCCGTGGTTCTCGGCTTTGCCGCTCCCCATATCGGCTTCGATCAGAGGGTTTGGCTGGACACGGTGGAGAATACCGTTCCGCAAAAAACCATCGAGATTAACAAGCAGGCATTCCTGCGCGGATACGAGGCGTGCAAATAATCTGTCTCTTGGATCCGAAGCCACAGTCTTTTCTTAACCAAAAGGAGAAACTATTATGTTCGCAAAACAGTTGACCGTCTTTATCGAAAACCGTTCGGGCCGCCTTTCCGAGGTGCTGAACGTATTAAAGGAAAATAACGTGAGCATTCTATCCATGAGTCTGGCAGATACCACCGAGTACGGTCTGCTCCGTCTCATCGTAGACAACGCGGCGCTTGGCAAGGAAAAGCTCACCGAAAACGGATTCTCCTCCCTGCTGTCCAACGTCTCCATCATTAAGATCCCCCACAAGGTCGGTGCCCTGCAGGAGCTTCTTCACACCATTGACAAGGGGGGCGTAGGCATCGAATATATGTATGGACTTTCCATCGATTCCGATCAGGCTTACGTGGTACTCAAGGCTTCCGACAGCGAGAGAATCGACGCGATCTTCCAGGAGAACCGCGTTCAGACCCTCTCTTGCGAGGATCTTGCCAATATCTGAGCAAAATCGGAATCAAACAAATGATTATTGATTTTCACACGCATATCTTTCCCGATTCGATCGCCAAGAGAACCATGGAGCATTTAACGGCACAGGGCGGGAATGAGCCCTTTTCCGACGGAACCGCTCAAGGACTTCTGACAAGAATGGAGGAAGCCGACGTGACGCTTTCCGTGAATCTTCCCGTTCTGACCGCTCCGAGGCAATTTGAAGGAACCAACCGCTTTGCGGCGGAATCCAATGCCTTTTTCGCAGACAAAAAGAGACGGATTCTTTCCTTTGCGGGAATCCATCCCGCCTGTGAGGAGCTGGAGAAAAAGATGATCTGGATCAAGGAGAACGGCTTTCCCGGCATCAAGATCCACCCCGATTATCAAGCTACCTTCATCACCGACGAGCGCTACGTGCGCATTTTGGAGTGCGCCAGAGATCTGGATCTGATTGTGGTAACCCATGCGGGCGTTGACGGAGGACTTCCCGAATGTGTCCACTGCCCTCCCCACATGGTTCGTGAATTGATCCGCAAGGTCCCTCACACAAAATTCGTGTTGGCGCATTTCGGCGGTCATTTGCTTTGGGAAGAGGTTTTTGAAACCCTTTGTGACGAGGACGTGTATTTTGACACCGCGCTTGCCTTCCATTGGATTGACGAGGCGCTTTTCAAAAAGATCCTTGCCCGTCACGGGGAGGATCGCATCCTCTTTGGCACCGATTCCCCATGGATCAGCAATCAAGACGATCTTGCTATCCTGCGCTCCTTCTCTCTCGAAAAGGAAACCAAAGAAAAGATCCTATCCTCCAATGCACGCAAGCTGCTTGGAATCTAAAGAAAGGTTATTTATTATGGGATACAATCAAAAAATGCTGGGACTTGGAAGCAAGCGTTCCATCATTCGTGAGATTTTTGAATACAGCAAGGCGCGCGCCGCCGAGATCGGCGCGGAAAACGTATATGATTTCAGTCTGGGAAATCCCAGCGTCCCCGCTCCCGCTGAGGTGAACGAGACGATCGATGCCCTGTTGGCGACCGAATCCTCGGTACTGCTCCACGGCTACACCTCCGCCCAGGGTGATGCGAAGGTCAGAGCCACCATCGCGGAGAATATCCGCCGTCGCTTTGGCGTGGACATTTCTCCCAACCTCATTTACATGACCTGCGGCGCGGCGGCTTCTCTTTCCATCTGCCTTAAGGCGGTGATCGAGGAGAATGCGGGAGATGAGTGCATCGTATTTGCCCCCTTCTTTACCGAATACCGCGTATTCATTGAGAACGCGGGCGGCAAAATCGTGGTCAGCGAGCCGATGCCAAGGACCTTCCAGATCGACATTGCCGATTTTGAGGCAAGGATCAACGAGCGGACCAAGGCGGTCATCGTCAATTCCCCCAACAACCCCAGCGGCGTGGTTTATTCGGAGGAGACGGTTCGGGCGCTTTGCGAGGTGCTGAAGAAAAAATCCCGTGAATACGGTCACGTGATCTATCTGATTGCCGACGAGCCTTACCGCGAGCTGGTCTATGGGGGTGTGTCGGTCCCGTATCTGATGAACTACTACGAGAACACCTTCGTGTGCTACTCCTACTCGAAATCCCTTTCCCTGCCCGGTGAGCGAATCGGCTATATCGCCGTCTGCCCCGCCATGGAGGAGGCAACCAATCTGTATCTGACCGTTTGCGGCGCGGGTCGTTCTCTTGGCTACGTTTGCGCTCCCAGTATGTTCCAGCAGGTCATTGCCCGTTGTATCGACGCCAAGGTGAACGTGGAGGCTTACAAGGAAAACCGCGATCTTCTCTTTGACAATCTGACCGCGTACGGCTACGAATGCGTAAAGCCAGACGGCGCGTTCTATCTCTTTGTCAAGGCTCTGGAGGAGGATGCCTACAGGTTCTTCGAACGAGCAAAGGCACATGAGATTTTGGTGGTCCCCTGCGACGATTTCGGTGTGAAGGGCTACGTCAGAATTGCCTACTGTACCGACAAGGCGAAGGTCGTTGGCGCGCTTCCCGCCTTTAAGGCTTTGGCCGAGGAATATCGGAAGTAAGCAGAGGACACATGGACGCGGGGACGCGAGGATGCGGGGATGCGGGGATGCGATTTATGCCTGCTTTTCTCCTTCGCTTCGCTACGGGGCACGAGCCTTCGGTTCGTGCGAAAAAGCTCCGCAAAACTTTTATACAAAATAGGTTTATGAAACACACCTTTCTATTCTTTGTGTACCGTGTAGAATATTGTTTTTTCTCTAAGGTAGAGATTCTCGGCGCCTTTAGCGCCGCCGAGAATCTCTTTTTTATTTTAAATTTTCAAAAAATTAAAATCCGCGGTGGCGCAGCAGCCGTCCGCGGATTTTTTCCTTAGAAAGGAAGTATAAACTTTCACCTAACACAAAAAATAGGAAAGTGTGTAATGCTACACATAATTTGTAATAAAAGTTTTGCGGAGCTTTTTCGCACGAACCGAAGGCTCGTGCCCCGTAGCGAAGCGAAGGAGAAAAGCAGGCATAAATCGCATCCTCGCATCCTCGCATCCTCGCATCCTCGCATCCTCGCATCCCCGCATCCCCGCATCCCCGCGTTAATTACGACCTTGCTTCAATATGTCGTACAGATATTCTCTCAGGCGATTGGAATCGCCGTCGAAGAGATATCCGTGAATCCCAAAGGCGTTGGCTCCCCGAATATTCTTCTCGTTATCGTCCACAAAAACGCTTTCCTCGGGAAGGATATTGCAGGTACGGCACAGATAGTCGTACATTTCAGCCGTAGGCTTTACGTATCCGCAGACTGCCGAAAAGATCCGCTTCTCAAATTCAACGAGGCAAGGAACCTCCGCCTCGTGGGCAGCAAAATAGGTGCTGATATTGGAAAGCAGAAACACGCGGACTCCAAAGTCCCGCTTAATATCCTGTACTAATTTTCTCATGCCGTCGATTTCGGGAAGACGGTGGATCCAATCAAAATAGATCTCCTTTGCCACCTCGTGCAACCGTTCGGGCAAACGGGCGCAAACCGCCTCCACCGTTTCCTCGTCGGTAATCGTTCCCTCGTCCATGCGATCCCAATAGAGTCGGTCAAAAACCACCTCCTCGAGGAGCGCCGCGTCCTCCTTGTCGGTCACACTGAGTCCCACCATATAAGCGGGATCAAAGCGGACCATGACCTGTCCAAAGTCAAATACTACGTTCTTAATCATCTTTTTCCTCTCTTTTTCAAACAAATAATCAAGATCAGCGAAGCCGCCCCGCCGACCAACAGAGTGCCTCCGCCCGCAAGGGAAATCCAAAGCCAAAGGGGTGCGCGCTCTTGAGGCTCAGAGCCATCCGCAGGTGCGCCATTGGCTTCTCCATCCTCCTGGCGTTCCGCCTCGGTTTGGTTTTCTGTTTGGGTTTCGGTTTGGGTTTCCGATTCGGACTCGGATTCGTCATCGGTATCGGGTTCCTCCTCCGCGCTACGGGCGGGAAGCTCCAAGGATTCCAGCCAAGGAATCAGGTAGCTCGCAAGCAAATCGTATCCGTTGGATTTCATGTGTACGTAATCGCCGGAGAGATATTGTGTGGTGGTCACCTTGAATATGCTGTCGTTAAATTCGGTATCGTGATAAAGATCCAAATAAGGGATCTCCCACTTTTCCAAAATCTGCTTTTGCAGGGAAATATAGGCGCTTTGATCCCGTACGCCCCAAACGGGTTGTCCGTTAAGCGCGCCCAAGGGCATTTGATACATGATGATATAGCAGACCGATGCCTCGGGGAATTGTTTTTTGACATAGGACAGGGTGTACTCCAAGCCGCCCGCAAAGGTGGATTGGTCAAAGTCGGAGCTTAAAAAGCCCTCTGCCATTTCTCCCAAGGGAGCATTTACCCACGCGTCGTTCACCCCGCCCTGAAGCACGATCAGGTCGTAGGAAACGGGCTCCTCCACCGCCACCTTGGTATCCCATCGGGCGCTCTTTATTTTAGAAAGGATCATAGAGTCTTGACCCTTTGCCGAAGACAAGGCATATCCCGAGGCTCCGTAGTTTATCCAATTCATATGGAAGCGTTCGCCGATCCGCCCCGCATAGCCCGCGTCCACGCGTCCCGATTCCCGCTCTCCCCGCGCGTTACAAAGCGAATCCCCGAAAAAGAGGACGTTTCGCTTGTAAAGGGGGCTGTCCTCGACGTCAGAATAACGGGAGATATTCCCGATCTCAGCGGCGTATGAGCAAAGCGTTGATTCCGCACGGACGGGAATGCTTGCCATTCCCAAAAAAAGGGCGAGCGTCAAAAGCACGATCCTCCAGCCTTTTGCCTTCATTCTATCTCTCCTTTTATTTCAAAAAGCGTTTGGCGTATCCACAGCGGCGGCAAAGCGCTTCCCCGCCCTCTCCCTTACGAAATCCCTCGGCAATGGAGCAGGCGCGGGATCCCGACAAAATATCCGAAAGGTTGTCGGAAAAGAGGTTTCCGAGAGCCAGCGTCCCCTCGCTATCCAAGCAACAGGGTACCACCGTTCCGTCCGAAAGGATCCCAAAGTGATCCAAAAGTCCGTAGCATCGAACCCCCTCCTTTTCCAAGGGCGCCTTTTCGTCGGGCCACGCAAAGCGCTCGCCCCATTCTAAGTGGAGCTTGTCGTGAATACGGATCCCCTTGGAGTTTTCCGCCCATTCTCCCCCGATCCGTTCACGGAAAAAGGAAAAGATTCGGTCGTTTCTTCCCTCGTCAAAGCCTCGGTTCCACATACGAAGCACCACGATGATCCCCCGTTGCGACGCCCTCTCGGCAAATTCCGCCGTCTCGGAAAGATACCGCAAAAGGGCATCCTCTCCGCCCTCCTCAAAGCTATGGAGAGAGATACTGACCTTGTGCAAGGGAGAGGACAGAAGCTCTTCCTTTCGCTTGTGAAACAGCGTGCCGTTGGTGGTCAGGATCGACCGAAAGCCGCTCTCCTCCGCCATACGCAGAAAGAGAGGCAGCTCGGGATGGCAAAGCGGCTCTCCCATCAGGTGATAATACACATATTTCGTTTTCCCCGCAAGCTCCGACAGCACGCGGGCAAATTCCTCCCGAGTCATCTGCCGAGGAGTGCGTCCGTGTCCGTGACAAAAGGAGCAGCGCATATTACAGATATTGGTGATCTCTACGTATGCCTTGGAATACACGGCGCTCCTCCTTTGTTTTATTTTCTTCATTATACCACAAAGCGCCTCGGGATGCAAGACCCAAGAAGATACAAAAATCCATATTTTGAATATGATTTTACATTGACTTCCACCCTATTTCATTGTATAATGAAGAAAAAACATTTGGGAGGTTCTCTATGAACGTATCCGCAAATTTCAAGCATATTACGGGCAAAATAAAGCCCATGCACGCCACCAACAACGGTCCCGTACCGTGGAATTTTGATGCTTTTGTGGAGGCAGGTATTCCCTATGCCCGCAATCACGACGCTGCCTTCTTCGACGGCTACGGCGGTGAGCATTCGGTGGATATCTACGCCGTCTTCCCCAACTTTGACGCGGACCCTTACGCCCCAGAAAGCTATGATTTTGTCTGTACCGACGCCTACGTGAAGATCTGCGAGGACGCGGGAATCAGAACCTTCTACCGCTTGGGCGTCAAGATCGAGCATACCGTCAAAAAATACTACACTCTGCCCCCCAAGGATTATCAAAAATGGGCAGTCATTTGCGAGCATATCATTCGCCACTATACCGAGGGCTGGGCAGACGGATTTCACTACGATATGCAGTATTGGGAGATCTGGAACGAGGCGGACATGAACGACGACGCGCCCGTGAAGCCCACCTGGGGTGGAACCCGCGCTCAGTTCTACGAGCTTTACCATATCACCGCCACCCATTTGAAAAAATGCTTTCCTCATCTGAAGATCGGCGGTCCCGGCAACTCGGGACGCTTTGGAATTGCCGAGGAATTTTTGGCGCAGCTGAAGGCTCCGCTGGATTTCTTCTCCTGGCACCGATACACCTCCTCGCCCGAGAAGGTAACCGAAAAGGTACAGGTTGTCCGTGACCTTCTCGACAAGTACGGCTACACCGAAACCGAAAGCGTTTTGGACGAATGGAACTACATTCGCAGCTTTGAGGGTGAAACCTTCCACTATTCCCTTCGCCAGATCAAGAAGCTGAAGGGCGCGGCTTACGTTGCCGCCGTCATGTGCGCCTGCCAAAAGGAACCCCTCGATATGCTGATGTACTACGATGCCCGTCCCTGCTCCTACGGAATCTTTGACTCCGACGTATACTGTGACAAGCGGAAGAATTACTATCCCTTTTATATGTTCAATCAACTCTACCGTCTCAAAAACGAGGTAGAGAGCCACGCTGACGAGGATCTGTACGTGGGCGCCGCCTCCGACGGCAAAGATCACGCTCTCATGCTGACCCATTTCAACGATGACGACGATACCGCCCCCAAGACCGTCACTCTTTCCATGACGGGACTTGAGGGAAAAACCGTGGCAGAGATCTACGTTCTTGACGAGATGCACGATCTTACGCTTATGCAAAAAGTCGCTACCACGGGCGACACTCTGGAGTGGGAGATCGAGGTACCCAATTTCACCTCCTACATGGTTCTCCTGACCGACGGAAGCAAGGATCCGCGATCCGAGGAAAAGAAGGAGATCCCCAAGGAATACAAAAAGGACCTCTTTATCCCCAACTCCGTCTCCTGACAAAATACCCTATCCAAAAAAGGAACACGGTCGGCATCTGCCGACCGTGCTTTTTTATTCAAACAGATCGTTATCACGGAATTGCAGCGAATAGAGATCCTTATAGGTTCCTCCCCTTGCCATCAGCTCCTCGTGGGTGCCCCGCTCGGTGACTCTGCCCTCCATAATCACGGCGATTTCGTCGGCGTTACGAATGGTAGAGAGTCTATGCGCCACCACGAGGGTGGTTCGTCCGCGGCAAAGCTCGTCCAGCGCTTGCTGAATGAGGACCTCGGTGGTGTTATCCAGGGCGCTGGTCGCCTCGTCGAGAATCAGAATGGCGGGATCCTTTAAGAAGACGCGGGCAATACTGAGTCTTTGCTTCTGTCCGCCCGAAAGCTTTACGCCCCGCTCGCCGATCTCGGTGTCGTAGCCCTTCTCAAGGGTCATGATATAGTCGTGAATGTTGGCTCTCCTTGCCGCCTCGATCATTTCCTCCTCGGTAGCGGAGGGTCTGCCGTACATAATATTCTCGCGAACCGTTCCCACAAAGAGGAACACGTCCTGCTGGACGATGCCGATATTGCGCCGTACCGAATCAAGGGTCAGCTTGCGGATATCGGTTCCGTCGATCAGGATAGAGCCATGCCCCTCCTCCAGTTGGTAGAAGTTGGGCAAGAGATGGCAAAGGGTGGTCTTTCCTCCGCCCGAGGGACCTACCAGCGCAAGCTTTCTTCCCTTCTCCAAATGGAGATCCACGTGACGCAGGACCTCCTTGGTTTCGTCGTAGGAGTAGCTGACGTCGCGAAATTCGATCTCCCCCTCCACGCCTTGAAGCTCACGGGCATCGGGCGCGTCGCACTCCGCCTTCTCGTCCATAACCTCCACGAAGCGGCGGAAGCCGCTGACTCCGTTCTGGTATTGCTCCATAAAGCCGATGAGGGTATTGATGGGAGTGATAAAGAGGTTGACGGATACGATAAAGGTGGAATAATCTCCAAAGGAAATTCTTCCCGCATAGAGGAAAAGCCCCCCCGCGATCAGAATAAACACATTGAAAATATCGGTAATAAAGGAGGTGGATGCGTGGAATCTTGCCATCGCGTCATAGGCGCGACGGGAGGAATCCACAAATTCGTCGTCTCCCCTCTTGAATTTTTCACGCTCCACGTCGGCGTTGGTGTACGCCTTGGTGACGCGGATCCCCGTCACGCTGCTTTCCACCGCCGCATTGATCACGGCGTTGCTTGCCCGACGGTCGCGGAAGGCGGTTTTCATTGCCTTGCGGTAATGGGCGGTGACGACGACAAGGATCGGCACACAGGCAAAAATAATCATAGTGAGGATCCAGTCGATGGTCACCAGATACGCAAAGGACAAAAGGATCATCACCGAGCTGATGAGCAGATTTTCGGGACCGTGGTGCGCCAGCTCGCAGACCTCAAAGAGATCCCCCGTCAGGCGGGTCATGATCTTACCCGTCTCGTTGTTATCGTAGAAGCGATAAGGCAATTTTTGCAGGTGACCAAACAGATCCTGCCGCATCTGAGACTGCATCCTTACGCCGATGATATGTCCGTAATACTGCACGAAATAACGCAAAAGCAGGCGGATCACGTAAAGCGCAAGCACGATTACCCCCGCGATCACGATGGTTGAATACATTTTATTGGGGATATACTCGTTGAGCATTTTATTGGTCACGATGGGATAGACCATCCCGATGACCGAAATCATCAGCGCCGCCAGCATATCCAGCGCCAGCATTCGTTTGTGGGGCTTATAGTAGCTGATAAACCGTTTTAACATTTTTATTTCCATCCTCGACAAATCTCGTTGCTTTTATTATACCAAGTTTTCCCTTTTGCGTCAAGGAGATTTGGTACGAAAGTGTCATAAAAAGCGAAAGACTGCGGTAAACTATACCGCAGTCTTTTTACCATTCCACCGTTCATCGCTCTTTGTGTTCTTTGTTATTTATTAAAAATTTCTTCCTTGATCTGTGCAAATTCCGCTTCGGTAATGATCTGCTGATCGAGAAGCTTTTTCCACTTCTTCAGGTCATCAATGGAGATTGCCTTTTTATCGGAATTTGCCAACGCCTTCTGCTTCAGATCGGCAAATTCATCCTCGGTGAGGATCTTATCCTGCAGAAGTTCCTTGTAATGACCAAGCTCCTCCAGCGCAGAGTTCAGCGCCTTGCTTTCCTTGGGCTGAGTGCTCTTTACAAAGCCAAACAGCTTGAGAACGAAGATCAGACCGTATAGAAGAACCGCCACGCCCATCAGGGTCATGCCGACGGCGGAAACCAACACGCCGATCTCAAGATTTTTGGGATCGATCCAAGAAAGGACACCGATACCGTAGGAGGCTACGAGAGACGCCAGAGCGTATCCGATGCTCTTAATTACGTTATTTGCGGCAAAAATGCAGGTCACCGCAAAAACGGCGGCAATGGCAGGGATAGCAAAGGTTGCCAGAACCGCGCCATAGCTTTCCACATTGGCAAGCAAAATACCGATCACCGTTACCACAAAGCCGATAACCATAAAAATCTGATTCAATGTCTTTTTCATAAAAAATTCCTCTTTTCTACGTGTTTCGATGAACAATGAAGATGGCAGACCCTACCGAGCGCTTGCGCGTATTTCGACAGGCATCGGGATAATTTTAGCATATTTCGTCCATACTGTCAAGTATTACTTATCATTTAAGATATAGAAATATCTTTCTTGATAGGTTACAATTTTGTTAGACGTATGCATCGAAGCATAAAAAGGAGGATCAACGGATGGTATCGGGCATCGGAGATAAAATCAGATATCTGCGGGATAAGGCGGGAATGACACAGACCTATCTTGCCAAGCGGTTGGGAATCTCCCGCAGCGCGGTGAATCTGTGGGAAATGTCTCTGTCCACTCCCTCTCTCGCAAACGTGGTGGAATTAATGCAGATCTTTCACGTCAGCGCAGACTACTTTCTGGGCAACGAGGATCGTCTTTGCGTGGATATCTCCTCGCTGGACGCGGAAGAGCAGGAGGTCGTCTTAAAGCTGGTGGATTGTCTCCATAAAAATTCCCAAGCCTTATAACGGTTCAAGAAAAAAAGCCTTACGGAATCTCTCCGTAAGGCTTTTTCGGTTTATTTTATGCGGGTTAATTCCATGGAACGGGAATCAAATCGCCGTTTTCTTTCTCCACGTAAATGATATACTCCTCTATATTCTCTATTACGATATCATTCTGTGCCAAGGTTCCCTCGATCGTCGTGATGATGCCCTCATAATCGTCCTCGGCTATGACCGAGCCTTGGATCGTAATCGTCTTCTCGGACAGATCGAAATCGGTGGTGACCTTCGTCAAATGGGACGATTCGGAGGTCGAAGGATCCACGGGTGCCACCGTGGAATGAGCATAATCGAAGGAAAGATAAAAATCTCCGTTCGAACTATACTGCAAAGTGACCTGTTCCTTTGGAATCGTTTCTGTATCGACATATCCGCAAGCGGTACAGATTCGCTCCCGCAGTCCCTCGCCAAACGTCGTCGCCTCGGTTCGAACCCTAAAATCGCCATAGGTATGCTCGAGAGGAAGAACGTAATTCGTTCGGACCGTTTCTCCGCATTCGCACGTCTTCAAGGTGTATCCCTTTTCGCTACAGGTAGGACTGACAACGGTTTCTTTATCATAGGCGTGTTCGTTATGCTCGGATTTCGCATATTCGCTCACGTCGGCTGTGCAAGATACAAGCAATGTTGCCAAAATGACTACGCAAAAAACGAATATGGGCTTTTTCATTTGGCTTATTCCCACTCAATCGTTCCCGTAGGCTTGGGGGTCAGGTCATACAGAACTCTGTTGATGCCCTCGACCTCGGAGGTGATGCGCGCGGTGATTTTATGGAGAAGGGCGTAGGGGATCTCCTCGATGGTTGCGCTCATGGCATCCTTGGTATTGACCGCGCGAATGATAGCGGGCCAGCCCTCGTAGCGGCTATCGTCCTTCACACCCACGCTCTTCATATCCGGCACTACCACAAAATACTGCCATACCGTTTCGTTGAGTCCCGCATTGGCAAATTCCTCGCGGAGAATCGCGTCTGCCTCTCGCAGGGCATGGAGACGGTCACGGGTGATCGCGCCCAAACAACGGACTCCCAATCCCGGTCCCGGGAAGGGCTGGCGGTATACCATGGCGTGAGGAAGCCCCAGCGCCTCGCCGACCACACGGACCTCGTCCTTATACAGAAGCTTGATGGGCTCGACCAGCTCAAATTTCAGATCCTCGGGCAGTCCTCCCACGTTGTGGTGAGATTTCACGGCCTTTTTGCCCTCTGCCTGCTTGACGCTTTCCAAAATATCGGGATAGATGGTTCCCTGCGCCAGAAAATCCACTCCCTCCAGATTTCTCGCCTCATCGGCAAACACCTCGATAAACTCCTTACCGATGATCTTTCTCTTGGTCTCGGGATCGGCTACGTCCTTGAGAAGATTCAGGAAGCGGTCGGTAGCGTCCACGTAGATCAGGTTGGCATCCAGCTGATTTCGAAATACCTCGATCACGTTTTCGGACTCGTTCTTTCTCATGAGTCCGTGGTTTACGTGTACGCAAACGAGCTGCTTGCCGATCGCCTTAATCAAAAGGGCGGCGACCACAGAGGAATCCACTCCTCCCGACAAAGCCAAAAGAACCTTGCTGTTCCCCACCTGCGCGCGAACCGCCGCAACCTGCTCCGCGATAAACGCGTCGGCAAGGGCCTTGGTTGTAATACGCTCCATCGATTCGGGACGCTTATTGTTATCCATCATCTGTTCCTCCGATTTTTACAGAATAAAATATCTCTACGATGTTTATTTTACCACAAAATGAAAAAAACGGCAAGTATTTTTTGAAACTTCCTGCCGTTTTTTTGAATTTTTCCGTATTTTACAAAATCATTTTTTTGGTCGACGCAAAAAATGGCGAAATTTACGGAAACGTTATTTATGATATTTGGTTCCCTTGGCGATATTAAACGCCCGATAGACTGCCTCCAAAAGCACCACGCGCATGAGCTGATGAGGAAAGGTCAGCTTGGAAACCGACAGACGAAGATGGCAGGACTCCTTCAGCGACGGAGAAAGACCGTAGGAGCTGCCGATGATGAAGCACACGTCTCCGTGCTGCTCCGCCACCCGCCCGAGATGCGCTGCCAGCTCCTCCGAGGATTTCTGCACGCCCTCTACGCACATGGCAACGCGATAGGCTCTCGGGGGAATCTGCTTTTCAATTGCCGCCGCTTCCCTTTCCAGGGCGTTCTTGATCTCGGCGGGGCTTGGATGATCCGACAGTTTTTCCTCCTTGAGCTGAATCATCTCAAAGCGGCAAAACGCGCCGAGGCGCTTTTCGTATTCCGCCGCCGCTTCGCGGAGGTAGGATTCCTTAAGCGTTCCAAGGGTTAT
>JAZOQX010000007.1:0-2719 GCA_045656325.1 Eubacteriales bacterium | reverse complement strand
CGCTTCCCTTTCCTTCCACCATGACCATAAAGGAGTAGGTCTCGGAAACGGGCTCGGTAGGAACCTCGGTGGGGGTCTCGGTGGGGGTCTCATGGGAGCCCGTTTCGTCCGGAGCTTCCCCGGGCTCTGTGACGGGATCGGTGGTTATAGTCGTATCTGCGTTGGGATTTGTCAGATCACAAGAAGCAAGCAGAACGGTCACCAGCAAAAGAAGCGGCAAAATGGCAAGTAGGATGCGTTTCATAGAAGCCTCCTGAATATGGATTTTGGAACACGAGGAAACTGTAAGCGGCATTCGCAGAGCAAAAGCTTTATGCAATGCCCTTTTTCTTTTTGATGACAAGAAGTCCGACAACAGCCGCCGCGATCAGAGCGACACTGACCGATGAGATCAGGATCCGGACCAGGGGAGAGCTTGCAGGAATACCGATGATCGCATAATGGCTGAAGTGGTCGGTCACAAAGGTAACCGTTCCGTCTGCATTGACTCTCGTTTCGCAAGGAGTTACGTTACCCTCATCGTCAATGCAGACAACCTGAAGCATATCGAAATCAGCCGCATTTTCGGGAGCGGGAAGAGTAACCTCCACCTTGCCGCCGGGCTGAACGGTTGCGCCGTCAAGCATCAGCGAGATATCGTAGACGTCCAGAACTTCTGCATTGTCATCACCCACAACGATTTCTCCTTTCTCTGATCGAGAATGGTTCAGGCTGTAACAACCGTTGTGTTCAAGGTAATATTTTCTAAAACCTCGATGAATTTCGGTTTACCTTTTGCAAGCTCGGATTGAAAGTCACGCATACCGACTCTGACCTGTCCGGGCAGGCCGTGGGCTACGCCCCTCTCGTCAAGCAGCTCCACGTAGAAGTACCAAACCACCGTATCGATATTCTTGTGCTTTTCGGGGCAGAAGAATTTGATCTTTCTGCCGGCGCTCTTCATCTCGAATAAGCAATACGGTCGCTCGCTGTTTTCGGGTACGGCAAAGATCGGAAACCCTTCCTCAAAGTACATCGAAAACCTTTCGTGTGGCTCGTTGACGAACAGATAATCGGTCACGGGCTTTTCTTCATCCAAGAGGTAGTCCAGTCCGCGTATTCGCGGAAACTCAAATTCCCCGAACAATATGCGCTTGTCGGTCACGCCAATCACCTCCGTTTTCACAGTTTCGAGATTTCCGGATGCTATCCTGACGCTATTATACCATACGTATACGTATCCTCGGTACACCCCAATGGGGTGAAAACCTCTAAATCAGGGGTGAAAAAAGGGTGAAAGGGTGATTTTGAGCGCAAAAAGGGCGGCAGATGCACTCTGCCACCCAATTTATTTGATTATTTTACAAGTAAAGCGTAAAGCTCCTCTCGTGAGCTAACACCAAGCTTACCGTACAGCGTTCTCGTGTAGGTCTTGATGGTGTTTTCCGACAGGCACAGCTCTTCAGCGATCTCTTTTCTCTTTTTATTTCGGAGAACCATTTCGAGTATCTCGCGTTCTCTGACCGCCAGGATTTCACCGGGCGTCAGGAAGGAAAGAATCTTCAGGATCTTTTCTTCCATGGGCATGGTCGCAAGATCCACGGGAGCGGGGCGCGGCACCTCGGGCTTCGGCTTGGGGATCAGATCCACTCGGACGTAGTCCTGCATCATCCAATAAAGCCCAAGGAGAATGATCTCGCTGAACAGGTAGGATACCGAAAGAAATTCAAAATCCCACGGAATGAACTTCTCCACGAACCACACCGCAATGTTCCCGAACACGATGGCGGCCAGCAACGATGCGTGTCTTTGGGACGCGATCATTTTCTTGCGGATGGAGTGAAGGATACACGCGACCATGGCCGTGAAATACGTCACAAGGTACACGAGATACAATGGGTGTAACACGCCGTAGACCTTTTGGAGCTTAGCCGCGCCGCCGACAAAGACGAGTGACACTTCCTTATAGTACCATGGCAGGATACCCGACGTAGCCACGATCAAAAACATCACCGCACCGATGGCGGTCAACAGGATGACCAGCTTTTTCCTGATCTCGAAGCCGCAGAGCTTGATGATCGTGAGCAGCATGGACATAGAAAGGAACACACTTCCAAGGTACGCGAGATCATTTGCAAAGATCGCAAACTCAACCGTCTTTGAAACCGATAGAAGGAAATATCCCGCATTGACAACGGTTACACATATAAACAAAAGGAGCAGCCACGGCTCTTTCTTTCGGACAAGAGCGCAATAGCCGACGAGTAAGACCATCGCTATAACTGCCATAATGGCGTAGGTTGTGATCAAAGCCGCACCTCCTTCCCCGTCTTTTCTTTTGTATTAACATTATACCATAAAAGTGTGAATAAATCAAGGCTTTTGTGTTTTTTGTAAAATTGGATCGTTTGTTGCCGTGAGCGAAGCAGCAGGGGGCGGTAAAGTTTAAAATTGTGGATACGATTTTAACTGATTCAAACTGATATTGACTTTAGAACGCGCACTCTCGTTTAATGGATTGAATATGATTTCTTCGGAATCACACCTAAACAGCACCCCCAAAGTATAGATATACAATATACGTACGGTCATCGCCAAATCTGCCATAAGCATTTGCTTATGGTTTTTCGTTGTACTCTGCAACAGATGCCTACCATTTTGGGGTTTTGGGTTTCATTCGCGGATAGGAGGGCAACAGAAAAGCAGAGATGGAAGCAGACAAGGCGAGGCGCGCAACGCA
>JAZOQX010000006.1:0-25361 GCA_045656325.1 Eubacteriales bacterium | reverse complement strand
CGTACTTCATCGGTTTCTCCTCCTGTTTTTCTTTAGATTACCCGATTCTTTCGGGGATTATTACTTACTCATCATAATCTCGGAGATCAGATCCAAGACCTTCTGGTGGCATCCGCCGCATCCCGTGGAGCAATGGGTCACATTCTGAACGTCCTCGAATGCCTCAAGCACCGAGTCGAAATCCTTATGTGTATCCAACGCGTTGGCAATATCCGCGTAGCTTACCTGCTTGCAATTGCACACCATGTAATTCTCTTGCATTGTTCTCTCCTCCTATGATGATGTCCTTGTTTATTAGCCGAAGTATCTTGCCAGCAGGCCCTCAAATGCCTTGCCGTGACGGGCTTCGTCGCGAGCCATCTCGTGGACAGGGTCGTGGATGGCGTCGAGCTTGAGAGCCTTTGCGCGCTTCGCAAGGCCAAACTTACCCTCGCTTGCGCGCTCTGCAACGCCAACAAACTCTAAATGACAATCTTCTATGAGAAAGCCCTCGTACCCTTTTGTATCGGCCGCAATGGCGTCCGCATCCGTTTCAGTTTCCACGTCGGGCCACCGCGCCGACAATAATCACGTCATAATTTATTTGATTTTCTCCGCTTTTTCGCTGTTATCTTCATTATTTTTTATCATACGCAAAAAGATTTGTCAAGGATGAAAAAGCGGCGCTCGAAGCTTGCCACGCAATCGAGAACCCTGTCAAGTCCCGGATTTTTCATAAAAATCTCTTTCATTGACGGTCAGTACGACCTTACCTACGTTCTTGCCTTGATAGAGAATGTCGTGCGCCGCCTCGGCCTCCTCGATTGGCAAAACGGCGTGAACGGTCGGCTTCACAAGCCCCGCCTCGATCTTCGGATAGACGTCGCGCACAATGCCCGCAAGGATCTCTGCCTTGCAAGCAGGCGTACGCGAGCGCAGGGTACTGCCGACGATACGCACGTTGCGAACGTAAATGTTCTTGAGGTCGATCTCGGTTTTGGTTCCCGCCAGTGCCGCGATCATGATCCAGCGTGCGCCGTGCGTCAGATAGTGGATGCACTTGCCCATGATCTCACCGCCGAGGCAGTCGATAGCCACGTCCACCGAGTGACCTGCCTCCAATTCTTCCTTCAAAACAAGTGAGATGTCCTCTTTCGTAGTCACGACCACACGGTCGGCGTGCAAATGCGCGATCTTCTCTGCGATCTCCTCGGTCAGCACCGTCGTGATCACACGCACGCCAAATGCCTTGGCCATCGGAATGATGACGCTCGCAAGCCCCGACGCGCCCGCGTTCATCAAAAGGGTGTTGCCCGCCTGTATCTTACCCTCGACAAAAAGATTGAGATAAGCCGTCGCGAAGGCCTCGGGAATGGCGGCCGCCTCCACCGTCGAGCAGTTTTTCGGAATGGGCATGAGCATATCGTACTTGACCGCTACGTATTGTGCGTAGCCGCCACCGCCAAGCAGAGCGCAGACCTTGTCGCCCAAACGCCATACGGACAGCGACGGAACGTCCTTGCCCATCTCGACGATCTCACCCGCCACCTCAAGCCCCATCCACTCGGGACAGCCGGCAGGCGGCGGATAGTCGCCCTCTCTTTGCATCAGGTCGGCGCGATTGAGTGCGGCCGCCTCGATCTTGACGAGCACCTCGTCAGGCTTGATCACGGGATCGGGCACGTTGTCCCATCTAAGACTTCTATCTTCGTTTACCAAGATTGCTTTCATTTTGTTTCTCCCAATAGTGTTCTGATTTTGACCATATCGCAAAGCAGAGGCTGACCCTTGGTCGAGAGCTCATCGTGTTCAGCGACGCACAGCGTCATGCAGTTTCCGAGCGCTCCGCCGACGCGGCGCGAAAGATAGCACTCCCCTCCGCTCAAAAACAAAAACGGAATCTTCAAATTTTCTTTTAACAGCGTTACGATTCGCAGATTTTCAATCTGCTCGGCCATCGTCTCGGCACCCGTGACGATCTTACAAATATCCGCACCGCGTTTCTCGTGCTCAAGAGCGATCTCCAGCACACGCTCGGCAGGAATAAATTTGAGAACGTGCGAGGACATCAAGACCTCCGCGCCGCGCGCGTGAAGCTCGTCGATGAGCTTCCTCTGCCTTTCGACGGCCGTCTCGTTCATGGTCAGCTCTCCCTCACAATGATCGAAGTAGTCGCCCATCATGTCACACAGTGTCGCGCCGCAATCGGCCAATTGCAGCAGCTCCTCGGCAAGCACGTCATCACTCTTTTCGTGCTTGTTCAGTCCGCCGCGATAATTGGTCACATACGTGGGCGTCTCGCCTGCCGCCGCAAACAAACGGCGATAGACCGCCTCGGTGCGATACGCGGCCTCCATCTGCTCAAATTGCATACCGAAGGCCTCTGCGCCGCGCTCACGCGAAAGCGTCATCAGCTCCTCGACGCGTTCAGGCGTCCTCGCCTGTAGCATCGAGACGAGAAGCGGCCGTTCTGCCTGTAAAAACGTAGGGTGATTCATGCTTATATTTTCCTTCCCATGGCGTTTCGTCCACCATCTATCATAATATTTTCGCCATTGATGAAGTGTCCCTTGTCCGACGCAAGATAGAGACACAGGTCGATGATCTCCTGCGGCTCGGCGGCGCGTCCGAGAGGCGTGGCCATATTCGCCATTTCGGGACGGGTCAGCACCGGCCCCGGAGACACGCAAACGCATCGGATGCCGTATTTTGCACCGAACTGTGCGACCGACTTGGTAAGACCATACATCAAGCCCGCCTTGGACGTCGGGTAATCCATACCGTATTTGTCTCCCTCCGCACCCGTGATCGAGCCGATGTTGAGGATCAGGCCGCTTTTCTGCTCTCGCATCTGCTTGAGCACAGCATGCGCGAAATAGAACGCTCCTTTGAGGTTAACGTCAATACCCCAATCGTACACGTCGATCGGCACGTCGGGAAATTCGGGATACCGATTGCGATCGACCCGACACATTCTCACAGCCGTGCCGCCCGCGAAGTTTGCCATGACGTCGATGCGACCGAAGCTCGTAACGGCCAAATCGCGTGCGGCGCAGACCTGTGCGTAGTCGCGCACGTCGCAAAGCGCGCCCACGGCTCTGCCCTGCTCCTTTTCGTTGATAGCATTTACCGCAACCGTCAATGCCTCCTCGTTGACGTCGCACAACACGACGTTGCCGCCGAGAGCAGCAAAATTCTCGGCAAATAAGCGCCCCATTCCCGAGGCCGCACCCGTGGAAATCGCTACTTGATGTTCAAAATTCATAATTCTCTCCTTTACACTCGGCTCCAATCGAACAGCACGCCAATCGGGAAATGACGGTCGTTGAGCAAGCGGTCAAAGACCGCAGGGGCATCGGCAGGCGAATGGATCTCGCAGATCATATCCTTAAAGTTGAGTCGGCCGCCGCGGATCAGATTGAAGAGCGTGCGCAAATCGTCCGCCTCCGTCCAAAGCCTCTCGGAGGACTCCACACGCGGACGCGCCATCGTATGCGCGCCAATGAGGGAAATGCCGGGGCCGTGCACCTTGCCGTAATAGTCGATCTCAAACTTGGAGCTTCGCGTACAGCCGAGAAGTGCCACTCGACCGAATTTGGCCATGCAATCGAGTGCCTGAATGAGGCCGATGCCAAGTCCTGTCACCTCAATGCAGACCTTCACACCGCCGCCCGTGATGCCCTTGACCTTCTCGACAAAATCCGGTTCGGTCGGATCAAGCGCCACATCAGCCCCCATCTTTACGGCAAATTCACGGCGTTCCTTTATGGGATCCACGGCAATCACGGGGTATGCGCCCGCCGCACGAAGCTCCTGTACGGCAAAGATGCCGAGAATGCCGAGTCCCATGACCATAGCCGATTCTCCGATTTCGAGATGAGTTTTGCGAATGGCCGCCAAGGGAAAGGTCGCAATGAGTGCCATCGAGGCCTCGGCCGTCGAAATCTCATCGGGGAGCTTGTACACGCGCTTGCGCTTGATGGTATGGTGCTTTTTGTGATAGCCCCAATATACGCCCACGCGGTCTCCGACGGCAAGATCGTCCACGCCCGCACCGACCGCGGTCACAATGCCCGCCGCCGTGTAGCCCACCTTTCGTGGGAATATCGCCTCAGCGTCCTCCTCCAGATGCGTGCCGTTGCGCTGTCCGATAAGGTTAGCCTTCTCCGTGCCCGCGCTGATGGCGGAATATTCCAAGCTCACCGTTACCTCGTCCTCCTGCGGGAGCGGACACTCCGCGTCCAAAAGCTTTGCCACACAGGGTTCGGTAAATACGATCTGTTTGGTTTTCATTCTGTGATCTCCTTTCCGCAGCATCGCCAAAGCAGCTCATAGAGCCGTAATTCGTAATCGTAAGAATAGGGATTTTCCTTGCCGCGCACGACCTCGGCAAAGCTTTTTATCATCGAGTCGTAGCGGTCAAAGGGTGCGCTCTGCTCGACCTGCCACGGATCGTGCCAGCCCTCGTGATCGCATTCTCCCAACACGCTATACAGCCCCTCCTCGCAAAACGACTCCAAGGGACGGATCTCGATCGTGCCCTTCTCCCCGCAGATCACAAGCTGTCGGCGCATAAAGCCGCCGTATTCGTGCGCACAGGACTTGGCAAAGGAGATACCGCGCGGATAACGGAGTGCCACCATGCCGTAGTCCTCTGCCGTCACGCCGTCAAAGCCTGTCGAACAGCTAAGGGGTATGACCTCCAGCGGCTCGCCCTGAATTTGATAAATAAGGTCGATCAGGTGACATCCGAGGAAAAACATCATGCCGCCCGGGAAATTCGAAAGCCACTCCCTAACCATCGGCGGATGAATACAATCCATGTGCACCTCGACCGCGTATATCTCGCCTAACGCACCGCTCCTCACTTTTTCCAAGGCGGCGCGAACGGTCGGATTGAATCGGTACATATACCCGAGCGAGAAGGCCAAGTTTTTTTCCTTGAGCGTTGCCACCAGCAACCGAAAGTCGGCCAGATTGGGACTACCCGGCTTTTCCATATGCAAATGCTTTCCTGCCCGAGCCACCATCAGCGCGTATTTCGTCAGGTAGATCTCCTCGGTCTCGACCGCCACCGCCTCGATCTCGGGATCGGAGAGAATTTCCTCGACCGTCATCTCACGGTAGCCGTCAAAATATTTCATTTGCTTTGGGAATTTTTCGCGCTCGTTCTCGGGGAGGGCATAGCCCACCACCTCAAAATCTTCGGACAGGCGCGACAGTCTGCGCCAGATCGAACTGCCGTGGCTGTTCTCGCTCGTTCCGATCTGCGCGATCTTAATTCTTTTCATCACACTCATCCCCTTTCCGTGTGTTGCTTGTTTTGTATTTTTATTATAGCATCTTGACAAATCAATCGCAAGATGATATACTGTAAAAAACATAACAATTCTGTATTTTTAGGGAGTTTTTATGAAAAAAAACAACCTTTTTGTGTCAGAGCTCTCCACCTCCCATCACGCGTTTCACAATTATCACTTTTGCCGCGGCAACAGCAACAAGCGCAAAACGCGCATCGGCATCATCAAAAAAGGAACCGGAACGTATATCTACATGAACAAAAAGCTAAAGGTCAATGAGGGCGACGTCGTATTTATCCCCGAAAATATTTTTTGCTATTCCGAATGGCACGGCACACCCGATATTGAGGTCGTATACATCAGCGGATTTATTCATTTTGATGGCTTTTGCTATGAGCCCCAGGTCATACAGTGCGATGAAGAAATCAAAGTAAATCTCTTGAAAATCAGCGAGTGTCTTGAGAAGGACTATCTCGCGGGTTTTGAGGCTTACTCCTTGTTTTATAAGGTTCTCCATGATATCTTCCCTCAAATGATACAATCCGATCTCGTGTTTGACAAGACCTTGCAGATGGCGGTGGAATACATCACGGAAAACTGGAGTCATAAATTTTCTGTTAGCGATCTGGCAAAGCACTGCTGTGTCAGCGAGTCTACCATTTATCATTTATTCCAAAAGGAGCTTGGCATGACGCCGATCCGTTTTTTGAATTCGATTCGCATCAACGTCGCCATGGAATATTTGGAAAACACGAAATACTCGGTCGCCACCATCAGCAGTATGGTCTGCTTTCATTCCGAAAACCATTTTCGCAAGGTTTTTTGTGAGTTTGTGGGAACGACGCCACTCCACTTTCGAAAAAACCATTGAATTCTGTTTTCATAATAAAAATCCCCCCGTAGAACGGGGGGTATTTCATTTTCGGGCATAGCCCTACCTGTTACTGGCGACGCACAAGTGCGTTTTAGATTGGCCTGCCAGCCATGCAATTGTTACTTGCTACCCGTTAAACGGGTTTCACCATAAGCCTCCCTTGTGTAAAGGGAGGTGGCATTTTCGCAAGAAAATGACGGAGCTCACTTCTCTTTCCTCTTTTTGTTCTCTCCCTAGCATTTCACAATCCCTCAGTCTCGCTTTCGCTCGACAGCTCCCTTTACACAAGGGAGTCTTTGACACGATAAAGTTCTGCACTTGCTTTTTATTTGCTTTCTCTTCATCGGCAGAGCCTCTTTTGAACCACGCGACTATCGCGTGGTTTTCGTCTTACAAAAAGAGAACAGAGTCGAAACTCTGTTCTCAAAAAAGCCTTGATTTTGTTATGTTTTGCTTACGCCTTGAAGTATCTCTCCAGCAGGCCCCGGAATGCCTTGCCGTGGCGAGCTTCGGCGCGGTTGACTTTCGTAGGCTTTGAGGGAAAAATGGAGTCAATGGCCAGGTTGATTTTAGAAACCGCTGATTCTCCTCCTTGATTTTTTGATAATTATTTTCAAAAAAAATTATATTGACAATTATTTTCACACGTGCTATAATAACCGTAGCAAAAATGAAAGGATTTACGATTATGGATCAACAACGTCTTCAATCCGTCAGGGACTCTGTTCGGGAACAGCTGGACGGATGTATAAAATTTTGGCTGAACCATGGAATCGACAAGGTAAACGGCGGAGTCTATACCTGTCTTGATCGAAGCGGCAAAGTTTATTCCACTGACAAAAGCGTTTGGATGCAGGGACGCTGTGCCTGGACATTCTCCTGGCTTTGCAAGGTGTACGGTATCCACCAAGAGTGGTTAGATGCGGCAAAGAGCTGCCTTGATTTCATGGAAAATTACTGTATCAACCGCGAGGCGGGAGACCGCATGTACTTTACGGTTACTGCTGACGGCAAGCCTTTACGTCAAAGAAGATATTTCTACTCCGAAACATTCTACTCTATGGCTAATGCCGAGTATTACGGTATCACGGGAGAAAAGGTATATCTTGACCGAGCAATCAGAGCTTACAACACCTATTGGGATCTATGGCACGGTGCCACAGATCCGACAGGACTCGGTGCAAAGACAATCCCCGAAACACGTACAGGACGGTCGTTTGGATACCCTATGATCTATCTCAATATGACCTCCATCCTTTCAAGGGTCGATCCTGAAAACGCTGAGCTTTACAACAGGCGCGCGGAAGCATGTATTGAGGATATCTTCAAGTATCACGTTCACCCCGAGCTCAAGTGCCTTCTTGAAAACGTAGGTCCGAGGGGTGAGGCAAGGCTTGATTTTACCGAGGGACGTATCATCAATCCGGGACACGATATTGAAGGTGTATGGTTCATACTCGAATATGCGAAGCGTATGGAAAAACCGGAGCTTGTGGAAAAGTGCGAGGAAATCTTCACCAACGCCTTTGAGGCAGGCTGGGACAAAGAATACGGCGGTCTTCTCTATTTTATCGATGCGCTGGGTCTGCCTCCCGAATCCTATGAGCATGACATGAAGCTTTGGTGGCCCCACAACGAAATACTGATCACCTCACTCATGCTTTACAGAGATACAGGGAAAGAAAAATATCTCGATTATTTCCAAAAAACCTTTGATTACTGCCTTGAGCATTTTTATGACAAAGAATACGGTGAGTGGTACGGCTATCTTCGCCGTGACGGTCTTCCGACCATGCCTCCCTGTAAAGGATCGACCTTTAAGGGTCCCTTCCATCTGCCGAGAATGCTCTCCATGGTAGACATGATGTTGAAAGAAATAATAGGTGGCGAACGTGAATGATAATATCTTGGATACGATCCGCGCGAAGTATTACGAATTCCGCCCCGCGGAGCAAAAGGTAGCCAATTATGTTCTTGGCAATTATGAAAAAATACAGTTTATGTCTATCTCTGAGCTTGCGGAGTTTGCGGGGGTGGCCGATGCGACGATCACTCGCTTTTGTCGCACCCTGGACCTGAAAGGATTTAATATTTTCAAAATCAAGCTCGCGGCATGTATTGCGGAAAGTAATAGTTCCTCTCCTCAAAGCAAGGAGGATGTTCTTGCCAGCGGACAACAGAGTGCTATGGAATCAAAGACAGCTATTGATGAAACGATCGCCCTTCTGGATAAGGAAGCCATCCATCAAACCATAGAGATGCTTAATTGCGCAGGTAGGGTTCTGTGCGCCGGCTCGGGCGGCAGCATGAGGATCGCGGACGAATGTGCCCATCTGCTCGCCATTGTAGAGCCAAAATTCCTATCCGAAGCCGATTTTCATTCTCAGGTATCGACCATTGCTACCATGAAGGAAAACGATATTCTTCTTCTCATTTCCTACTCGGGAGCTACCGTAGCCGGAATGGAGCTTTTGGAGCTGACAAAGAAACTGGGGATCAAAAGCATTCTCATTACGAGATTTAAAAAATCCCCTTTGGCAAGGCTCGCAGATGTTACGCTCTGTTGCGGTTCCAAGGAAGGACCTTATCAGATGGGATCTGTTGCCGCAAAGATCGCGCTTCTGACGCTGATCGACGTAATATTCAGAGAATACCGCAAGGAAAATGCCGAGGCGACTGAGAAAAATATCAAACGAATCGCCGCTGCATTATCCGATAAGCACTTATAACACATAATATAGTGAGGAGATATGAAAATGAACATGAAAAAATATCAAGGAGTCATTCCTGCGTTTTACGCTTGCTATGACAAAAACGGAAACGTATCTGCCGAAGCGGTTGAGACCTATACGAAATGGCTGGTTGCCAAAGGGGTTAAAGGAATCTACGTGGGCGGCTCCTCGGGGGAGTGTATCTATCAAAGCACTTCCGAAAGAAAGCTTATTCTGGAGCATGCCGTAAAGGCTGCGGAGGGTAATCTCACAATCATTGCTCACGTTGCTTGTAACAATACAAGAGACAGTATGGAGCTTGCCGCACACGCGGAAAGCCTCGGTGTTGATGCGATCGCAGCCATTCCACCGATCTATTTTAAGCTTCCCGAGCATGCGATTGCCCAATATTGGAACGACATTTCCTCCGCAGCCCCTAACACCGATTTTATTATCTACAATATTCCTCAGCTTGCGGGCGTTGCCCTCACCCCTTCCCTGCTTCGCGAGATGTTGAAAAATCCTCGAGTGATCGGTGTCAAGAATAGCTCCATGCCTACCATGGATATTCAGCAATTCAAGTATGAGGGTACACGCCAAGGGCGCGACTTCGTGGTATTCAACGGTCCTGATGAGCAGTTCATCAGCGGACTTGTCATTGGAGCGGATGGTGGCATCGGAGGTACTTATTCCGTCATGCCCGAGCTTTATCTCAAGCTTTTCGATCTCTTCAAGAAAGGCGAGCTTGAAACAGCCTGCGCACTTCAACATACCCTCAATAACATCATATATAAGCTCTGCTCGGGAAAAGGAAATTTGTACGCTATGATCAAGGCGACGCTCAGAAAGTGTGAGGGGCTTGACCTTGGCGGAGTGCGTTCTCCCCTCGCCAACCTGTTCGACACAGATATGCCCATCGTGGATGAGGCAGCAGTCATGATCGACTCCGCCATCAAAAAATTCATAGGATAAGAACAGTAGAATGAAAAAACATATTTTATGCTTTGGGGATTCCAATACCCACGGATATTGTGCCGATCCCAACGATTGCTCAAGCGGGGGCAACAGATTTGATGAAAACGAGCGCTGGACCTGCCTTTTGCAGAAGCTTCTGGGAGACGAATATTTGGTGATCGAGGAAGGACTTAGCGGAAGAACTACTATCTATGATGATCCTTATCACGAGGGACTATCGGGAATCGACTATATCACTCCCTGTCTCCTCACCCACGAACCGATCGATCTGTTAATCATTATGCTTGGAACCAATGATACAAAGGCTCGTTTCAACGCAAGTGCTCCCTGCATCAGTCTTGGCCTTCAGCGTCTCATCAAAAAAGCAAAAGCGGCTCCTGTATGGAGCGGAACGAAGCCTAACATTTTGGTGATTGCGCCTCCGCACATTCACGAAAAATTTAACGACCCATATATGGGCGACGGTTGCATTGAAAAATCCCGTGAGCTGGCAAAATATTTCCAACCTGTTTGCAGAAACAACGAATGCGCGTTTCTTGATGCAGAGGGCATTGCGGAGTTTAATCAAAAAGATCATATGCATCTTAGCAAAAAGGGACATTCCGATCTCGCTAAAAAGCTCAGCGATATTGTAAAAAAAATTGTATAAAAACGAGGTATATACCGTGAAGCACCAAATAACACATCAACTTCCTCCGTCCCCAAACAATCCTCGCAACAGCGAGGGAGCGTTTCTACGCGGAAAAAACGGAGAAATTTTGTTTGCATACAGCCGCTATACGGGTGATTCCATTCACGATCACGCCTCCTGCGACATTGCGCTGATCACCTCGAAGGACGAGGGAGAGCACTGGAGCGAGCCGCGCATCATTGCTCCCGCCTCCTTCTTCGGAACGCAAAACGTGATGAGTGTTTCGTCCCTGCTCCAAAACAACGGAGATCTTGCGTTTTATTTTCTGATCAAGGAAAATGATTTTTCCACCACCCTCGGAAGAGCCCTCTCCCCCGATGGGGAGCACTTCACACTTCAGCGTTGCCGCTTTGATTGTAAGCCCGCCTTTTACGTGATCAACAACGATCGATTGGTCCGCCAGAAAAGCGGACGGATTCTCGCACCCGCTGCCTATATTACAGCAGAAAAGAATCGTGCTCACACACAAACAAAAGAAATTGCCCCCTATATGACCACACTTCTCTATTCCGATGACGATGGCGCAAGCTTCCAGAGCGTCGGTTGGGAATACACCTCTCACGATTTGGTCAATGAATATTACGGTCTGCAAGAACCGGGAATCATTGAGTATGAGGACGGTTCCCTGTTTTATTGGATGCGCACGAATTACGGATGCCAATTCGAATGTGAATCAAACGGTGATATCGAGTGCTTTACTCTTCCCCATGCGGGACACTTCACCTCTCCTGTTTCGCCTATGCAAGTCAAGGAATACGACGGTACCATTTACACGGTCTATAATCCGATTCCGAATTATAACGGACGGATCAATCAAGAAGGCACCTGGGGCAGGACCCCTTTCGTTCTTCGCAAGAGCGAGGACGGGAAAGCCTTCGGACCGCTCAACGTCATTGAGGACGACGAAAGCCGTGGTTATTGCTACCCTGCGATGTTCAAAACGAGAGACAATTCCCTGCTCGTGGCTTACTGCCGAGGTGACGTCAAGGACGGCAATACACTTTGTCGCTTGGGCATTACAAAAATCGCAATCGACAGTATTGAATAAATAAAAGAACAAAAGCCGATCCGTTCAGAGCTTTGAATTTTCTTAAGTACTTAAAAAACACAAAAATTTCGCAAACGATTGCCTTTTGTATTCGCGATATAATAAAGTTCCATCATTCAAGCCCATTTTGAACCAAAACAAAGCATAAAAGAAGAGCGACCTTACCAAAAGATACCTTTGTAAACAAAGTACTAATTTTACTCAAAAAGGGCTCCCAAATGACCCAAAACACGACATAATATAAGTACAGAAGAAAACTACAGTTTGATTCAATACTGAAAGGAACGTTATATTATGGTCTATGCTTATTGCCGCGTCAGCACCCAACATCAAAAGCTTGCTCGTCAGATTACTAACATCACAGCAATCTACCCCACCGCTACTATCATTAAAGAATTCTACACTGGAACCAAGCAAGATCGACCGAACTGGAACAAGCTTATAGGTCAAATAAAAACGGCCGACACCATCGTTTTCGATAGCGTCAGCCGTATGAGCCGTAATGCCGAAGAAGGCTTTAAAGATTACAAAATGCTTTATGAGAGCGGAGTCAATCTCATATTCCTAAATGAGCCACTTATCAATACTTCTGTCTTCGACTCGACTAAGAACAACCTTCTTAGTATTGATATAGCCACCGGTAATACCGCAGTCGATACATTCTTCAAAGGCAACATAGAACTTATCAATAACTTTATGATGGCACTTGCAGAAGAGCAAATCAAAGCTGCCTTCGATCAATCCGAGAAAGAAGTCACCGACTTGCATTCACGCATCAGCCAAGGTATCCGCGAAGCAAAGAAGAATGGCACTCAGATAGGTCTTTCCAAAGGCACTTCCCTCACCACCAAGAAATCGCTTCATTGTAAAGCCATTATCCAAAAGCACTCAAAAGACTTCGGCGGCAGCCTCGACGATTCCGACGTCCTTAAGCTCTGTGGTTGCTCACGAAACTCATATTATAAGTATAAGCGCGAACTTAAAGAAATGCCAGCCAATAAAGAATCCCTTTGAAAAGCAGTGAAGAAAAACCCTCGGATTTGTGACGTCGGAGAATCGGATTGGACGACTGCACCGTCGGTGCGATCACGTTCAACGACCCGTGTCCCATCAAGGCATTTCTGAAATCAATCCAACAATTGAGCCATAAATCGGAAGACAAAATCGGGATGACCTTGGAGGTCCTCGTGACCAAAATCAGGATAGATAATAACTTCTTTTTCCGTATTCATCTTGTTGTATGCGGCAAATTGAGTGGACGGAGGACAGGTGGTATCCATTAAGCCTGTTGCCATCATGACCTTGGCGCGAACTCTGGATGCCAAGAACTGAATATCGATATAGCCTAGCTTGGTAAAGATTTCATCTTCTCTCTCGTGTCTGGGATCAAAATGTTTGAAATAGTATTTTAAGCCCTCATAAGCACCCTTTGCCAGATCCATTTCCCATACTCTCTTGTAGTCGGAAAGGTAGGGATATGTAGGGGCACACAGCTTGATTTCGGGAACGAGTGCCGCGCACGCAATAGAAAGACCGCCCCCCTGCGATCCGCCGTAAACGCCCACACGGGTCTCGTCCACGTAATCCAAGCCCATGATCACACGAGTAAGCATTGCGGTATCCAGATACATATCTCTGTATAAAAGATCCTCGGGCTTTCCATCGAGACCTCTGATAAAAGGCCTGGTGTAGGTCGTTCCCGCAACACCACCGACATCCTCGGAATAACCGCCCTGACCGCGACAGTCCATAGAAGCGATGCAGTATCCTTGAGAAACATAAGAAAGTAAGCTCTGCCAATTCTCACTTTGTCCGGACAAGCCATGAAAGCTCAATACGGCAGGAATCTTTCCCGTAATGTTTTTAGGTTTTAGAAATTTCGCATAGATTTTTGCGTTTTTCGTAGAAGTAAAGGTCAATTCATAACAATCAGCAATCACAGAAGAAAAATCGTAAGGTTTAAATTCGGGATTGGGATCAATAGCGTTCATTTCCGCCAAGGATGCGTCCCAAAATTCGTCAAAATCGCTTGGACGGGGGTTCTTCCTTGATACTGATAAAGATTTTCCAATGACATGTCAACCTGTGGCATAATGTTGTCTCCTTTTATGATTATTTAATTATGTAATCCTTGTATCACGATTCATCAACAGAGATGCGATCGCCTTTCGTCTTTTCTCAAATTGCGCGGTAGAGTACAAGCTCGGAAGCAAGCGCCGAAGGGATCGACACTCTCACGCCCTGTGTCGACAATTCATATCCGCTTACCATCACGGTAGAACGGGAATTATCAAACGTTACCTCATAGGTACACTCAATATCAATGCCTCTCGGACGAATAAAAAGATCCGCTTCGGCATTCATCAACGTACAAACTGTCAGTGCTCCGCTTGCGCCATCCGGCGAAGCGATCTCCAAAATTGAGACCGTTCCGTCCCCGTCACTTGCCGCGTTCGGCGTATGGTGGAAAACCTTGGAGGTCGGCAAAATCGGGCGAATAAAGCTCTTATAAACCTCCATGCTATGCTGCAAAAATTCCATCTGAATCGTGTTAGGCGTCAGCACCGTCGGTGCGATCACGTTCAACGACACGTGACCGAGCAGGGCGTTTCTGACGTGCAGATCAAAGCTTGCGTACTCATGACAATTCATGCCCGACACAAGTCGGTCGACCCGCTCGGGGGGAAGTGCCATCGTCATGCCATTCGTAATCATCACCGAGCGCGGCGCTCTTTGCCAATCGGACACCCACGTATGATCGAAAAAGCGCATCATGCCGAGATCGGTGCGCGCACCGCCCGAAGCGCAGTTCTCAAAAATCACGTGCGGGAATTTCTTTTTCAGCTCACCGTAAAGCTCGTAAACCGCTTGAATATGTCGGAAAGAAATGCACTCCTTGACGCCGCTTCCCGTATCGCGCATCGAAAAATAATCCTTGGCGAGCACGTTATAATCCACGCGGAGCAAGTCGATCTTGTACTCCACAATGATCCGCTCCAGCTCACTTTTTGCCCAAGCAAGCACCTCGGGGTTGGTCAGATCAATGAAATTCTCACTCTGTTTGCCCAAAATATCGTGCGAACGCCATTCGGGATGCTCCTCGTACACACGGGAAAACTCGCCCAAGCGCTCGATTTCCACCCAAAGACCGAATTTCATGCCCTTGGAATGACAGTAATCCGAAATTTCCTTCAAGCCGTTCGGATAGCGCTCCGCGTTTGGCAGATTGATGCCATTGTAGCCCTTCCAATCAATGGGATGGGAGGGAGGACATGCCCAGCCCGCGTCCACGATAAAGACCTCGGCGCCCATCTGACTCATCTGATCCATAAACGCCCTCGTTGTCTCAACCGACATATCGTGCTCCGCCCCCATTCCCGAACCAACAAGGCACGGTTGGGCGTTGATCTCACTTGCGCAAAGCACCGAACGGCGCGTGTGCGTATGCATCTCGTTGATCGCATCGTCCAGATCTCCCGCGACGACTCCCATATAAACCTCAGGTGTCAGCAGATTTTCTCTGCCGCGAAGCACGACCAACGGCGAATAACCCGTCAGTGCCGCCTTGAAGCTCACAAACGAATCCTTGCGGTCATTTCCTTTTCGATTCACAATCGGAGCACGGTCCACGGTAAAGCGGCAGCCTCCACTCCAACCGATCTGAGAAACGTAGGTCTTGCCGAGCAGGTTGTTTCGGATAAAAACGATCGGATGACGGTAACGGTTGCGGTCAAAGCGGCAATCCACCGTCGTCTTTCCAAAAGGAAGATCATGCCAAGAGAAATCGCCCTCTCTACCCCACTCATCGCTATCAAAATATCCAATGGAATACTCGTCCTCATAGGTCGTTCGCGTTTTCTCGGTGAAGCAAACCAATTTTTCCAAGCCGCCCGACAAAATCTCCATACGGCTCACGCGCATGATCTCGTCCGAGCAGTTTTCGATCTCCAAAAATCTCGTAAATACCGCGCTTCCGTCCAGAACTGTGTGTACCTTCAAGCGAATCGGCTTCACTTGGCTCTCGAGTGTCAGTACCGCATGAATCGATTGCTCGGTCTTTTCAACCCCAAAATCAACAAACTTCAGGTCATAGTGCAGACACTGCCCGTCAATCTCCAAATGAAACGCGGAAGGCTCATAGCAAAGCGAGGGGTCCAATCGGGTGGGATAATTGGTCAATACATTCAAGGGGTACCCCGCCGTATTGTAGCCCGAAGCCACCAGCATACCGCCGATCAAGCACTCCTCGTACACCATCATGCCGCTTCGGTAACAAAAGCTGTTTTCGACTTCGTTATACGTAGCGTCAAAAAAAATCGTTTCGTTTTTCATGATGTTTTCCTTTTTATCAATTCAGTCAAACTTTGGAGGCTGATTTCCCTTCGAAGCCGAATACATCGACGTATCGTCGTTGACGATCTGCGGCACCTTGCTCACGCCCAGACGCGACGCACCCGCATTCAGCATCGCATACGCCGTCTCTCGGTTATCCACGCCGCCCGATGCCTTCACCGCAATCTTTCCGTCCGCGATCTTTGCCAAAAGCTCAACGTCGTGCACAGTCGCACCGCCCGTTCCCATACCCGTCGAGGTCTTCACGAACGCCGCTCCCGCCTTGATGCAAAGCGAGCAAGCAAGCTCCTTTTCTTCGTCGGTCAGATAACAGGTTTCGATAATCACCTTAACCGCAGCATCGCCTGCCGCGTCAACAACAGCCTTGATGTCGTTGTATACCAATTCAGTATTTCCCTCTCGCAGAGCACCGATATTGATCACCATATCGACCTCATCGGCACCGTCGGCAACCGCCTCTGCCGTTTCAAACGCCTTGACCGACGTTTTATTCGCACCGAGAGGAAATCCGATCACCGTAGCGGTCTTGACACCGCTTCCCTTCAACGTATCGCTCACAAGCTTGACGTGAACGGGGCAAACGCAGACCGACGCCGCGCCGTATTTCATTGCCTCTTGGCAAAACTCTTTGACGACCGATGAAGGCGTATACGCGCGAAGCACCGTATGATCGCAATACGCCGCATATCCCTCATCATAACCATTCTTCAACAAATCCTGAATATTTTTCATTTTCTTTCTCCTTTTTCTTAGTTTATAAAAATTCAAATCGTTACAAATCCATCACGCGCATACATAGCCGCGCCGAGAATCACAGCGTTGTCCATACTTTGACAGCGAACGATATCATACTCTCCTTTTACCGACATAAACGCAAGCTCCTCGGCATGCTTTCGGATCGGTGCCAAGACGATCTCACCGCTGTTGGCAACACCGCCGCCGATCGAAACGCGCTGAATGGCAAAGCAAGTAATAAAATTAGAAAGCGCGATGGCATAATGTCTCGCCCAACGATCGATCTCAGCGAGCGAGAAAGCGTCGCCGTCCTTTGCCGCCAAGCAAAGATCGACGCAGCGAACCGCATCGGTCTTTCCGCCGAGCCGTCTATAAAGAAGCGAATCGGTGGGAATATAATTTGGAGTACGCAAGCGCTTCTCCCAGAACGAGCCCGCGCAAACCGTTTCCATCCGAACAACGTCGGTCGAGCCATCCCACGAAGGAATAAACATCTGTCCCATATACGCGCCGCCCGTTCCCCATCCGTCGTAATTCTTTCCCTTGATGAAGAGCGCGCCGCCACAGCCCGTTCCGATATTTGTATAAAAGAAATAATCAATTCCCTTTCCCGTTCCGAACAAGACCTCGGCATATCCGCCGCAAACGGTGTCGTTCACGACGGTCGTAGGAAGCCCAAAGGTCTCCTCAAACCAATTTTTCAAAGGAAACCGATCCCATCCGTCGACATGTACCGAAGCATACAACACCCCCGTACGGCTATCGAGGATTCCACCAAAGCCAACACCGATCGCAACGGTTCGCTCGCTAATGAGACGGGGAAGATTTTCCTCAATCCAATTTCGAATATCAACGGCACCGTTCGGAATCGGAATCCTCTCCGAGATCAGGTCAATCAGCCGTCCGTTCTCGTCAAACGAGGCCAACTGTTGCTTCGTTCCACCGATCTCAACTCCAATATATTCTTTCATCGTACACCTCCTGAAAAATAACACAAGATAACCCCTTACAGGCTGTCTTTTTTGTTTGATTGAATTTGCTCTTACGCGATCATCTGCGTCAATCCGACGATCAGCGGCATGGTGATCATCGAAAGGAGCGTTGACAGAGAAACCAGCCGCACCGATAGCTCGGTGTCTCGGTTGAATTTCGCGGAAAAGATCGTCGTCGTCGCGCCAACGGGGGCACTCGCGCCGATAACCAATACGGTAAGAACGTTACCGCGAACCCCACACAGATACAGCACGGCGAGTAGGAGCATCGGATATACGATCAACCGCATCGCCATACAGAAATACGACCAGCCGTCGCGAAATGCCGCCAACAGATCCGCCTTGCCGAGGTAATAGCCGACCATCAGCATCGGCAGAGGAAGATTGAGCGAGGAGAGCGCCGAAAGAGCGTCGGTCACAAGAGAAGGCAGTCGAATCCCTACCGTATCCCCGAAACGAACGTAGAGCGGCGAGGTGAAGATCAACAGACCGACGGCAACGCCAATGATACCGGGATTGAACAGAATCTTTTTCCAATTCATATTCTTCTGCTCCCCGCTCATATCCACCAGTCCCCACGTCCAGAGCGCAATATTGAATACGGCGAGAAAGACCGCCGCATAGAGCGCACCCTCGTGACATTCGGGGGTATCGATCAAGGCTTGCGCCAAGGGAAGCGCAATGAATCCCGCGTTGGAAAAGACCGCCGCAAAGCGAGTCACCCGTCGTTTATTTTCATCCTTAAAGCGGAAGAGCAGATAAACCGAAAGGATCATGACCAGATGCAGCAGCACAGCCACGATCGCAACAATGGCGATGTTTTTGAGGATTCCCAACAGCTCTGCCTTGGTGTAGACCGTTGCGCTGAAAGCGTTGATGATGACGCAGGGCGTAACGAAATACATCACGATATCCGCCATACATTTGTTGGCTTCCTCGGTCAGAATACGGATCTTTTGACAAATAAATCCCAGCGCGATGATGATAAACAGAAGTCCGACCTTTTGGGCAACCGCCAAAAAGCTATCCAGAAAATCCACAGTGATGCCTCCTTACAGCGTGATTCCAAATTCCTTTTCGAGAAGCGCGAGGATCTCGTGACGGTAGGGCATCGAGGGGGACGAGCCGAGACGGGTGACCGAAATGGCGGAGGTGCAGGTGGCAAACTTGAGCGCCACGTCCACGGGCAAGCCCTCCGCGATAGCGGTGGCAAAGCCGCCGTTGAAGGCGTCTCCCGCGCCCGTCGTTTCCACCGCCTTCACCTTGATGGCGGGAACGGTGATCTCGGTTGTTCCGTCGGTGTAATAAACACCGCGAACACCCAGCGTGATCACCACGTGCTTGACACCCATGTCAAAGAACTTGGCAGCCGCGGCACGGCAGCCTTCGATGCTGTCCACCTTGACTCCTGTGAACTGCTCTGCCTCGGTTTCATTCGGTGTTATATAATCGACGCCGTCAAACAACTCCTTGGGAACGTCGATAAAGGGAGCGGGATTGAGGATAAAGGGCTTGCCGTGCTTTTTTGCCAATTCTTTGGCTGCTATCACGGCATCAACGGTGGTTTCAAATTGGGTCAGAACGGCATCGCAGTCGGCAAAATCCTTTTCTGCATCACGCACGTTCTCTCCCGTGACCAACTCGTTTGCCGCAAAGATGACGATGATGCGGTTTTGCGCGTCACTCTCATCGATTTCGATAAGCGCGCTTCCCGTCTCACCGTCGGGATCTACGTGGATATATTCCTGACTCATTCCCTCGGTTTCGTAATGCTTTTTCAGGATCTGACCCAGCACGTCGTCTCCGCGACGGCTGATGATCTTGACCTCCGAGCCCGCGCGATGTGCCGCGGTCAGCTGATTGCTTCCTTTGCCGCCCGGACCGAAGCGCAAGGTCGAACCCTTGGTCGTTTCACCCGCCACGGGAAGATGAGGCGCAAAGCCGGTTACGTCAACGATCAGCGATCCCGGACCTATGATCTTTGCCATAACAAATTCTCCTTTCCTTTAATTCTTAGGAGCGCCCGTGATCATGGCGATACCTGCGGACGTGCCGAGACGATCGGCTCCCGCGTCGATCAACGCCTTCGCGTCCTCGTAGGTTCTAATCCCCGAGGAAGCCTTAAGCTGGACATTGCCGCTGAGATTTGCCTTCATCAGCCGAATGTCCTCCACCGTTGCCACACCCGCGGAAACACCCGTGCAGGTCTTAACGAAATGCGCGCCCGCCTCGCAGGACAAACGAGTCGCCAGAGCCTTTTCCTCGTCGGTAAGCAGACCCGTTTCAATGATGACCTTCACGGTTTTGCCCTTGGCTGCCTTGACCACCGCGGCGATTTCATCGCGAACGTAATCCACGCAACCGTCCTTAAGCTTTCCGACGTTGATAACCATATCAAACTCGTCACAACCGAGCGCGTAAGCTTCCTCGGTCTCCGCAACCTTGATGGCAGTTGTGTTTCTGCCGAGAGGAAATCCGATCACGGTACAGGTCATAACGTCACTGCCCGCAAGAAGCTCCTTGGCGAGCGCGATGTCACAGGGGTTGACGCAAACCGACGCAAAATCCCATTTGCGTGCGTCCGCGCAAAGCGTTTCAATATCTGCCTTGGTGGCAAAGGGCTTAAGATTGGTATGATCTATGTACTTGTTCAATGCTTTCATATTCCGTTTTGCTTTCAAATTTTAAATAGGTTCATCGGGGATCGGGCGATCAGTCCTCGTCAACCGTTTTAAAGGATTTTCCCCAAAGCTTGAGACGCGTTTCATAGGCGTCGTTGAATCTCCAGTCTCTCCAGAAGGTGAGAATGCACATATCCTCGTCGGAGTCACGGTTGTCCAGCGCGTGGAAACAGCCTGCGGGAATAAAGATGACCTGCCCTTCGGCGATCTCCACGATCTCGTCGTCGAGCTTGAGCTTGCCCTTGCCCGAGAGAATGTAATAGATTTCGTCCTCCTCGTGTGCCGCTCCGCCGAGGGCGTAGCCCGCCTTGACGGTTCCGTGGTTGATCTGAATCACGTCGTCTCTGCCCGTGATGACGTGGTCGAGGATCATTCTCGATTCGTATTCCTGTCCGAACACAAGGGGCTTAACTTGCTTCACGTCCACCTGAAGAGGCGGTAATTTTTTCTTTTCCATGGTTTGCTTCCTTTCTTAATCGTCAAACGTGATCATTGCTTTGATCTTTTCATGACGGTATTTTTCTTCGTTCTCAAAGATATCAAGGGTATCCTTGAAGGGAATGTGGTGGGTAAAAACGGGCGTCAGCTTGACGGGGTTCGTTCGCATGATCTCACAAACGGCGGGAGAATTTCCGTCGCGGCCTGCCGCTCCGACCATAGAAAGACATCCCAGCACCAACGGATCGATGGGAAGATCGTCCACGTTTCTCTCATAGAAACTGATGACCGAGATGCGGGCATATCTTGCCGAGCAGGCAATGCTATCCCTGAGCGCCGAGGCAGAGCCCGACGTCTCGACGACAAGGTTTGCTCCTTTTTTACCGAGAGAGAGCTCCTTGATCTTGGCAACGGCGTTCTCCTTCTTGCCGTTGATGACGTGATCGGCACCAATTTCGAGGCCAATCTTCAGCTTCTCGTCGTTTCTTCCGACGAGAATGACCTCGCCCGCTCCATAGTATTTCGCCAGCCAGACCGAGACCATACCGATCGCGCCGGGACCAAATACAACAACTGTATCGTCCTTCGTCAGCGTCACACCGCGAAATGCGTCGTATGCGATGCTGGCAGGCTCGATCAAGGCACCCTCGTCCATGGAAAGCTCGTCGGGAAGGTGATAGACGTGCCGCTCGGGCATCTGCATATATTCCGCGTAACAGCCGTCCCAAGCATTGACAGTTCCCACCGACCAAGTCGAGGGGCATTTCATATAATCCTTTCTTTTGCATGCCTCGCAAACACCGCACGCAACGAAATTGTCGGCGTAAACGCGATCGCCAACCTTAAAATCCTTTACGTCAGGTCCCACCGATTCGACGATGCCTGCCCACTCGTGACCAAAGCGACATGGATATTTGATTTCGCCTGAGCGAATGAAGCTGCTCTCTCCCGTGTAGATCGATTGGTCGGTGGCGCACACACCCGTGCGGCAAACCTTTGCAACGATCATATCCCCCGTGGCAAGGGGCTTTGGCACGGTTTCCATACGGGCATCGCGAGGACCGTATACCGTAATTGCCTTCATAGTTTCTTTACTCATAACTGTTCTCCTTGTTTTATATCATTGGATGTTGATTTCTGAATCGAAATCGCGATACGGAACCGAAAGGTTGAGCTTGCGGGGATCTGCGAGGAATAACCCTTTTGCGCCGCCTTGTCGGGGGCATCGAAGGGAGACGTGCAAGGCTCGGGGGCAAGATTGTAAATGCTTTGAAATTCTCCGTTGTTGAGCCAAACGCCGAGATAGGGGAGCTTGGTCTCATCAAAGCGGAAGAAAAGCTCTCTGCCGCTTGCGTAGCGAACGCCGAAGAAGCCCTCTCGCATACGGTCGAGATAATAAAATTTGTACGCCGCGCCCGTGTTGGGAGCAAATCCTGTCAACGTATCGCGTGGAAGCGTATCATGCGCGTATCCGTCGGTGGAGAAAACCATTTCGATCGGATCGTTCTCGCCAAACGGGGTCAAGAGGCGCATACCGTCCTCACCCTTGAGCATAACGTGTCCCGCCCAGATAAAATCAAAGGGCTCGCTTCCCTCGTTGGTAATCGCATAATCGACCGCTATCGTACCGTCGGCGGCGGGTGCTACCGTCTTTTGATAATGGATCGGAAAGAGCCGCGAGTGCGTTGAAAAGACAACCTTGCTGTTCTCAATGCATACCTCGTACGGCAAGCGACAGCACTCCCCGTGATCGGGATAAGTAATTCCCTTATATGCCCCTGTTTCGGGCGTATAGGGATCGATGGTTGGGAACATGTCGTCAAAGGCGCTGCACTCGGAATCGACGTAGCTTCCGTCAACAGTCAAAACCCGATAGGATTCACCGTCTCGTGTCAAGAGAAGCTCTCGATTGGTTGCGAGGTCAATCAAGGATGCCATTTTTGCGCCGTCGTTCGGCAAAAAGGTGGCGCGAAGCGTATCACTTTCGACCACGATCGCTTCCGTGTCCTTGTAGCTTGTACGCGCGATCATGCCAGCACCTTCAGTTCACCCTGACGCATCAGCAGATAGGGGATCTCGGGGCAAATCGCCTCGACCTCGGTCATAAAATCGTAGGGACTTCCAAAATGCTGTGCAAAATTCCAATAGTGACAGGGCACGGCAAGCTTCGGCGCGAGTGCCTTGACCACACGAGCTGCCTCGGATGCGTTCAGATTGCCAAACGCTCCGTTAATGGGAAGAATCAGCAGATCCACACCTTGAATTCTTTCATCGTCCAGCCAATCGGGGCGGTATGCGGTATCGCCCATCATATAAATTCTCTTCCCCTCAATTTCAAACAGAAGTCCGATTGCGTGAGGTGTGTCAGCACCGTGATCGCAACGAATGGCGGTCAGCTTGGCGCTTCCCAGCTGTGCCGTGTCTCCCACCGACAAAAAGCTGAGATTTTTCTTGATTCCCAAGCGCTCACACTCTGCCGCCGTGTCCTTCGCGCCGACAAATTCGGTCGTTCCGTTGGCAAGCAGGAGCGGCACGCTGTCGGGGTCAAAATGATCGAAATGCGCATGAGACGCTACGAGATAATCAAAGATCAACTCGTCCGCGCCGAGAATGTGAGGCATCAGACGCTTGAAGCCGAAATATCGCTCACAGCAATCCGAAAGGTACGGGTCAACGGCGATCAGCTTGCCCTCATGCGTTTTGAGCACAAAGCCTGCCTGACCGAGAAAGAATACGCCGACCTCGCCTTCCTTGATGGGCGTTCCCATCACCTTCATTGCAAAATTTTCCATCGTTTCCTCTCCGATCTATCAAAAGTTTCTCGCATAGCCGCCGCAAGTCCAGCCGCCGTCAACGGGCAGAACCGCACCCGTGATGTAAGATGCCGCGTCGGATGCCAAAAACGCCGTTGCGTTCGCGATCTCGTCGGGCACGCCCTGACGTCCCATCGGGATGTGGGAAAGCAATCCCGCCATGGCGCTGTTATCGGTCCAGAGCTTGTTGGTAACGGCAATGCCAATGGTACCGGGACAAATGACGTTTGCGCGGATACCCTGCGGTGCCAGCTCCATGGCGATTGCCTTGGTAAAGTTGATGACCGCCGCCTTTGCCGCCGTAAAGGCACATTGATTGCGCAGAGGCACCATGCCGACGATGGAGCTGATATTGACAATACTTGCGCCCTCGCTCATGTAAGGAATCGCAAGCTTGGTGCAGTTGTATGTTCCGTCGAGATCGACTTTGAGAATGGCATCCCACCATTCATCGCTGAACTCGTCCACGTGTTTACGCTGATCGGGTCCTACGTTGATACCCGCGTTGTTGATGAGCACGTCAATACCGCCGAGGTCTTGCGCGATCTGTGCCATCGTGTCCTTGACCGCCTCGCGATCGGTGATGTCAAAATCATAGCCACACGCAACGTATCCGTTTTTCGTGATCTCGTCCGCAACGATCTGCGTTCCGCGCAGATCGCAAACGGCGACCTTTGCGCCGTCCTCCGCAAAGCGGTGTGCCATTGCCGAGCCGAGACCGCCTGCCGCACCGGTAACGATGACAACCTTGTTTGTAAAATTCAGTACCATAATCCTTCCTCCGTTGTTGTTTGTATGCTTGTCAGATTTCCAAAAGCAGCTTCATTGCTCTGCCTGCTTCCAGATCGGCAAACGCCGTTTCCCATTCGGTCAGCGGCCGTGTTCCGATCATGGGAGCGACCTTCAGCTTGCCGCTTGCCATCAGGGAAAGCGCGATATTCCAGCCGTTGTAGCTGGAGCTCATGTTGAACTGAACATCCAGCACCTTCATCATGGCCTCGTTCCAAGGAACCTCGACCGTAGGCGCGCCCGTCATGCCGATGGCGCACAGACGTCCCCATTTACGCAGAACCCGAATGCTCGTTCGGATCGCGCTTCCCGCCCCCGATGCCTCGACCACGAGGTCAGCGCCAATCTCGGTTTCCTGCATGATGCGTGCCACAGCGTCTTCCTTGAGCACGTCGATGAACACGTCGTAGCAGTCCAGCTCGTCAGCGATCTTCAAACGGTACTCCACGTCGCTCGTGCAGCCGCAAAGAATGATCTTTCCCGCGCCCGAGATCCGCGCCATCTGCGCGGCAAGCAGGGCGATCGGACCTACCCCCATAATGACGACGTTATCGCCGGGAGTAACGTGTGCGCGTTCAAGGAGCTGATGCGCCACGATTGCCGACGGCTCCGCCATGGCGGCTTCTTTCAGAGAAACGCCCTCGGGAACCTTGTGCAAGAGCTTTTCGGGCATCACCACGTAGGTCGTAAAGCAACCGTCGATGCCCCATCCGATCGAGCGCTTATCCATACAGTTTTGTATATGCCCGTTTCGGCAGAGATAGCATTTGCCACAGGCCTTATTGTGAGGTTCACCAACCACCGCGTCTCCTTTTTGATAGCGCGTAACCTTGCTTCCGACTGCCTCAACGACACCTGAAAATTCATGACCGACGATTACAGGCGGATAATAGGTGAATTGATCGTGGAGAATATGAATATCAGTTCCGCAAATGCCGCCATAGGCAACGCGAATCAGAACCTCGTCCTCTCCGTAAGTAGG
>JAZOQX010000005.1:0-39134 GCA_045656325.1 Eubacteriales bacterium | reverse complement strand
TGTCTCGTCAACGAGCTTGGTGTGCGTGATCTGGGTGAGAACCGTGTGCAGCAGCTTCTCTCTCACTATGAGGCGTTGGGCGAGCGGTCGGACATACGGTGGCATTTTATCGGAACCCTGCAGACCAACAAGGTGAAGTATATCATCGACAAGGTGGCAATGATCCACTCGGTGGATTCCTTGAAGCTGGCGGCGGAGATCGACCGTCAGGCGAAAAAAAAGGGGATCGTGATGGACGTGCTGGTGGAGATCAACGGCGGTGCGGAGGAAGCCAAGAGCGGCGTGCTGCCCGAGGAGGCGGAGTCCCTTTGTCGGGAAATTTCGGCATTGTCCTCCCTTCGTTTGCGCGGATTTATGACAATGGGACCGAAATTTGAGAAAAAAGAAAAATATTTAAAATATTTTGAACAAACTTATGCTCAAGTCCTTGACATTTGGACAAAAAAACTGCATAATATAGGTAGACCCATTTTGTCTATGGGAATGAGCGAAAGCTTTGAGCCTGCCATTCTGGCGGGCGCCGATCTTGTGCGGGTCGGTCGCGCTCTTTTCGTGAAGGAATGAAAAAGAGCGTAGAGGAAGGTCAAAAATAAAAAATATATAAATTCGGAGGACGCTATGTTGAAATTCAAAAAAGGATCGGATAACTACGATTACAACGACGAGAAGTACTATCCCGGTGAGAACGCAGGATTTGACGAGGAGTACACGGAGGCTGAGGACAACGCATTCGGTATGGGAATGCAGGATCCCGCTCCCGCAGAGGCTCCCTCCTTTGGCGCTCCCGCTGTGAACGCGGTAAAGATCGTCAATCCCAAGGAGTACAAGGAAGCTCCCGAAATTGCCAATCTTCTGATGAACGGCAATACCGTGCTTCTTAACATTGAAAGCATCGCCAAGGATCAGGCAATCAGCCTTTTGGCATATCTGGCAGGCGCGGTGCACGTTTCGGGCGGTATGATGACCAAGGTCAGCAAGACCACGCTGGTTCTGGCTCCCAAGAATATCGACGTAAGTAGCATCGAGGCAATGGTCAGCGATAACTGATCGCGCAAAGGGGAGGGGATCGGTTTTCCGCCGCAGGCGTTCTGCGAGGATAGCCGATCCTCCCTTGCTTTTCATTGATACGGCAATATGCCGAAAGGAGGATATACTTGGCATACGTGTTGCATATCGTATCCACCGTAGTGGTTCTGTTGCTCTCGGCGGTACAGCTTGCTATGCTGCTGCGGGCGATTTTGTCTTGGTTCGTGATGGATTCCAATCGGTTTACCGATTTTCTGTACGGCATTACCGAGCCCTTTATCTATCCCGTTCGTTTGCTCTTTGAGCGGATGGGGTGGTTTCAGAATCTTCCCATCGATATCTCCTTTATGGTGACCTACCTTCTTCTGTCCCTTGTGACGATCTTTTTGTGATGATGGGCAGAGAGGACGAGGAAAAAAGGAGGCTTTTGGCAAGGATCTCGGATCTTTTTTCCCGCGCCGAGCGGGGAGAGCTGACGATCACGCCCTTTTTGTCTCCCGCCGAGCGGGTCTATGCCGAGCGGTTTCTTTTGGGACGGGGCGCGCGCTTTCGTTCTTATGGAGGGTACGCCGACGCGGAGCGTCAGAGGATCTATCTGTTGCCCGATTATATGGATTCGGAAAAGGAGCTTTCGACGATCTTGGAAGAGTTTTCCCTGCAAACCGAGATTGCGACTCTCAGAATCAAGGGGAGCGGATATCGAAGGCTTTCTCACAGGGACTTTTTGGGCGCTTTGTTGAGCCTTGGGCTTGAGAGAAGCGTGCTTGGTGACATTGCTGTGAACGAGGAAGGGACGGAAGCCTTCCTTTTTTGTGAAGCGGTTATTGCGGATTTTATTGAGGCGGAACTGAAAACGGTGGCAAACGATCGGGTGCGTCCGAGTCGGGTGGAGGCTGAGGAATGGGAGCTGCCCTCCCGTCGCACCTTGCCGATCTCGGATACGGTGGCGTCCCCGCGGCTTGACGCGGTGGTGGCGGCGCTTTGCGGACTCTCCCGAGAGAAGGCAAGCGGTGTGGTTTCCGCGGGTCTTGTGGAATTAAATTTTGAAAGTGAGGATCGCCCCGATCGGTTGATCTCCTCAGGAGCCGTGATCTCGGTCAGAGGCTTCGGAAAATATCGGATTCTGTCGGCGCAGGAGCGTACCAAAAAGGGGCGTGTCCGTTTGCTGGCGGAAAAATATCTGTAAGGGCGAGAAAAAATATGTGGATTTGGCTTTGTGTGATTGCGGGAGGCGTGATTCTCGATCAGCTTACCAAGTGGCTGGCGGTCACGTATTTAATGGGAAGGGACTCCTTCGTCCTGATTCCCTCGGTGTTCCGCTTTACTTACGTGGAGAACGACGGAGCGGCATTCGGAATGCTCAGCGACAATCGGTGGGTCTTTATGGTGATCTCGACGGTCGCGATCGTCGGACTTTTGGTCTTTCTTTGGAAATTTTCTCCCGATTCCCGTTGGATCAAAGCGGGGCTTGCCTTGATTATCAGCGGCGGGATTGGGAATATGATCGACCGAGTGGCGCTGGGTTACGTAATTGATTTTCTCGATTTCTGCGCCTTCCCGAGGCTTTGGCCTTGGGTCTTCAATCTGGCGGACTCCTTCGTTTGCGTGGGAGGCGGGATTGTGTTCGTTTGGTGCGCGGTATCGCTGATCGCGGAGGCGAGACAGAATCGGGCGAAGAAGCAGGAGGAGTCTTCCTCTGACGGAGAGGATTTATGATCGACAGAGAGGATTGGACAGAGCCCTCGGAGGACGGAATCGAGCTTTTGGCGGCTTCGGCTGACGAGGGAAAACGGGCAGACGCTTTTTTTGCGGAGCATACCGAGCTGACCCGATCGGCGGCGGTTCGCTTGATCGAGCAGGGAAGCATCCGCGTCAATGGCGCGATACCCGACAAAAAGTATAAAATGAGGGCGGGAGATCTTTGTACGGTGCTCCTTCCCGAAAGCGAGCCGTCGGAGGCGCTGCCCGAGGATATTCCCTTGGACGTGGTCTATGAGGACGGGGATATCATTGTGGTGAACAAGCCCAAGGGGATGGTGGTGCATCCTGCCCCCGGAAACCCCACGGGAACCCTTGTGAACGCGCTTCTCTATCATTGCAAGGGAAGCCTTTCGGGGATTGGAGGAGTGATTCGCCCCGGCATCGTGCATCGGATCGATAAGGACACGGAGGGACTTTTGGTGGTGGCAAAGAACGACCGCGCCCACCTGTACTTAGCCGAGCAAATCAAGACCCACGATGTGCGCCGTGTGTATTACGCCGTGGTTCACGGTAATTTCCGTGAGGACAGCGGTACGGTAGACGCGCCGATTGGCAGGCATCCCGTGGACCGCAAGAGGATGGCGGTGATCCGAGATCCCGAAAAGAGGGCGAGAGACGCGGTGACCCATTGGTCGGTCATGGAGCGATTCGGCGCATTCAGCCTTGTCCGGTGCGAGCTGGAGACGGGGCGGACTCATCAGATTCGGGTGCATATGTCCCATATCGGGCATCCTCTGATGGGGGACACGTTTTACGGAGGAGGAAAGAGCCGTTTTGAGGCGCAACACAGGAAATGGATCGACGGGCAGTGTCTCGTGGCGTGCGAATTGATTCTGACCCATCCTGCCGATGGCAGGGAAATGCATTTTCGTGTTCCCATGCCCGAGAGTATGGAGGCTCTTTGCCGTATTCTCAGAGAAAATCAAGAATGAGAAAGATCCCCCCGTAATACGGGGGGATTTCAGTTTCGGGCCTAGCCCTCATACTACCGATTACGCACAACCACGCTACTATTGCGTGATTTTCGTGATACAAGAAAAAGGAACCAAGCTTTGCTTGGTTCCTTTTGACGGTTATTTTTTATTCCTGTGCCGATTCAACGGCTGCTTTTTGCTTCTTTCGTCTTGCACTGACGATCCAGAGGATCGAAACAAATGCAACAATGCCAAGGCTGATCCACTGAGAGGTGGAGAAGAGCGCCACGCCGCGTTCCTTGTCGCCTCGGAAAAACTCCAAGGTGAATCGCAGGGCGGCATAGCCAATGGCATAGATTCTCGTGCAAAGATAGGGTGTGTTTCTTCCCTTAAAGAAGGCGATCATCAACGCGCCAAAGAGCAGGAAGAGACAGGCGGACTCAATGAGCTGAATGGGCAGGAGCGGTACGCCGAGGGGAGTGGATCCCGCAGAGACGGTATAGGTATGGCTGAGGGGACCGTCATATTCCATTCCGTAGCAGCAGCCCGCAAAGAAGCATCCGATTCGTCCGAAGGCGTGTCCGAGGGGAATGACCGCGGCATATACCTCTACGTAATGCTCTAACTTTAATTTGAATTGCTTGACATAAATAAAGAGACCCAAGGCACCGCCAAGAAGTCCTCCGTAGAAGACGAAGCCGCCCTTGATGATGGAAAACAGCACGTCCTCCGTGGGATAATTTTTGAAAAGCTCGATGATCTCGGGCAGGGTGACCGCCAAAAAGAGGAGCTTTGCGCCGAGGATCGCGCCGATCATGGTATAGACGGCGGAGCAGACCAGATCAAACAGGCAGATCTGCTTTTTCTTGCAGATCAAAGCCGCTACCGCAGCCGCGCTGATGATGCCGAAATAAAACAAAAGACCGTAAAGGGGAAGATCCCATTTTAATATTCTAATATTCATACATAATCCTTAAAACATAGACTTCAACACAAAACAGACCCATTTAAAACGAAATCGTTAAATAGGTCTGTTTAGTGCCATCTTGTGTGAATTAGGAGAACAAACCAGCGAGATCATTCGCTGCGTTCTCAATCTCGTTCTCTGCTGCAGTGAGGCAGATAACGCAAAGACCACAAGTGAAGAAGGAGATAGCGGCGAATACTACTGCGATGATTCCGATAACGAGACCAGCGGTAGCTACACCCTTGGGCAGATTGTTAGCCTTCAGCTTCTTTCCACCAACTACGGAGAGGACCAATCCGACGATAGCAACGGGGAGACCGATGACGCACAGCCATGCACTAACAGGACCGAATGCGCAAACGATAGCCACGATACCGAGGATCAATCCGGCAATTGCCTGACCCTTTCCCATGTTCGTATACCCCTTTCATAGATTTTTTGCGTAAAACGCAAAGAATTAATTCGTTCCGTGCAATGCCTTCACGAATACTTTATCATTTTAACACAGAATCTTCACAATGTCAATACCTTTTTTTAAAATTGTAGAAATTCGTCAAAGTTTGTTTTCTGTGTATAAAATGATACCTGAATCTACTGCAGGTATATGCTAACCTTGACAGAAATAGAACCGTGGGGCAGGGAATAAAGGACACTACGAAGGGCTGGGGATCAGTCCTGACAGGGAGAGCGGCGGGTTCCCTTAGGGTCGTAGCTCGGGTTGACGGAGTAGAAGTTTTTGGAGTCCAGATGATCCTGCGCGATACGCAGGGCATCGCCGAAGCGCTGGAAGTGGACGATCTCGCGGGCTCTGAGGAATTTGATGGGTTCCTTTACATCGGGATCGTCGCAAAGACGGAGAATGTTATCATAGGTCGTTCTCGCCTTTTGTTCTGCTGCCAAGTCCTCTTGGATATCGGTGAGCAGGTCGCCTTTGACACCCACGTATTTCATATCGAAGGGGGTACCCGATGCGGCGACGGGATAGACTCCCGTGGTGTGATCCACAAAGTAGGCGGCAAAGGGGGTGCCTGCGATCTGGTCGGGGGTCAGGTCGCGGGTGAGCTGGTAAAGAATCGCCGCTACCATTTCAAGGTGCGCCAGTTCCTCGGTGCCTACGTCGGTCAGGATCCCCGTGATCTTGTCGTAGGGGCAGGAGTAGCGTTGATGGAGATAGCGCATGGAGGCTCCCAGCTCGCCGTCGGGACCGCCAAGCTGACTAATGATGATCTGCGCCAGCTGGTGGTTGGGTTTTTTGATTTTTACGGGGTATTGCAATTTCTTTTCATAGATCCACATATCCGTTCTCCTTTCTCAGTTCGCCCGAGGATCCCATGGCCAAGGACCGTCTACCCAGTGCCATGTGTCCTTGCTTCGGTTTTCCATATGGTTCATGGGACGGCGGCAATCCTCTGCCAGACGGCGGGTCAGCTCTGCCCGCTCGGCAAGCAGTTTATGATAGTAAGCAAGCGCTTCCTCGGAATGAGGATAGGCATCCAGATAGAGAACGGTATCTACGATGCAGAAATCCAGCGCCTGCAGGCGGCGGTTGAGTGCCTGACAGGGGGGATTGGTCGGGCAGGAAGGCATTTCCGCTCTCGGGGTGGGAAAATTGTTGCGGTTCATGGAACGGCGTCTGAATTGTTCAGCCACGGCAGGATCCTCCTTTCGTCACGCTCAGCCCCATAAAGGGAAGGTTCAGCTCCTTGAAGATGGTTCCGTGCGCGAGGGCGGTGTCGCAGTCGTACAGATTGCGAAAGACCTGTGTGGGCGCATAGACCGATGCCAAGGGGAATCCGTCGGGAAGATGAAGATTGGTCCGCTCGGGAAGCTCGCGGGCGAGGCGGGGAGACTCTGCGAGGTCGTCGTCCAGCATTCGTCGCAGAATTTCGTCGCTGATCTGATCGCGCGGGGTCATGGGTTGGTCATCCATATACATAGTAAGTCTACCTTTCTGTCATTGTCACGAAGGTTTTTTTCCTTCATAGACAGACTATGCGGCATCTCTGTTCTTTGCCATTTTTTTGTCATCGGCGGGGAGCGGACAAAGAAATCCCGTCGTTTTTACACGACGGGATTTTTAGTTTTTATTGCTTTGCGAGCCATTCCTTGAGATACGTCTCGCAGAGGGTATCGTCCTTGATCATGCGGAAGGCTTCGGCGGTTTTATGAACCGTTTCCTTTAAAAAGGTTTTTCCGATCCGCTCGTTATTGCCCTCGTGGGCATCCGACGCATAGGAATTGGGGAAGCTTGACATCCAATCAAGGGGGGTATAGAAGCCCGCCTTTGCCAAGTGCGACAGGTATCCCGTGGAGCGTCCGTCTACCTCGCTGACCCGCGTCATATCCACAAGGTCGGGGCGAATTGCCAGCGTCATGGCGGTTTCCATCAGGTCGCCGTGTCCTCCCGCCGTATTATTCTTTACGTAATTGCGAAGCACCTCGATATCCTCATCGGTGAGGTCGGGATAGGCGCGTCGGTTTCCCGAATCAATGACCTTGAGCATACGGCTCACGCGGGGCCAAGCGTTCCAAGAATTATAGACGAACACCATATAGTCGTTTTTCTCGTGAAGCACGCTTCTGGCAAAGGTATAGAGGAGGTTGGTATTTCCGCCGTGACCGTTGACCAGAATGATCTTTTTGAAGCCGTTTCTCGCCATTTCGGCGCAGGATTCCTTGAGGATATCCAGCATCAGGCGGGTGGAGAAGATGATCGTGCCCTTAAATTCTCCCGCTCCCTGCTTCTCTCCGAAATACATATGGGGAAAGATCACCACGGGCTCCTTTTGGGCGGCAAGCTCCACTACGCCTGCCGTATGGATCACGTCCTGCCCGAGAGGCAGATGCTTGCCGTGATGCTCGACACAGCCCACGACCATGACGCAGACTCCCTTGGCGCGTTCTACCGCCTTTTCAAACTGTCCCGACCGAATTTCCGTCCAGAGCATGGTTCTCTCCCATCATTCCGCGACGACGAAGGTGCGGTTATAGCAATGGATGCAGTCGGCGATAATCTTTCTCGCCTCCTCGGCGTTGAGCAGCTCCTTTACGGCGGTCTGCTTGTTTTCCAGCTGCTTATAGACCGAGAAGAAGTGCATGATTTCATCAAAGATATGATGAGGAAGCTGATCCAGCGAGCGGATATGGTTATAGGTGGGGTCGGAGAAGGCGATGGCGATGATCTTATCATCCAGCGCGCCGCCGTCGATCATTCGCATGACGCCGATGGGGTAGACCCGCACAAGGGTCATGGGGTAGATCGGCTGGTCGCAAAGAATGAGCACGTCCAAGGGGTCTCCGTCGTCGGCGTAGGTGCGGGGAATGAAGCCGTAGTTGGCGGGATAGTGGGTAGAGGTATAGAGGAAGCGGTCCAGGCGGAGCAGTCCCGTATACTTATCCATTTCATATTTGCAGCTGCTGCCCTTGGGAATCTCCACCACGGCGTTGAAATCGTCGGGGGTGATGGCGGCAGGGTCCATGTCGTGCCAAATATTCATAGCGATCTCCTTATCATCTCACGTAATCAAATTCAAAATCATAGATGGATACGGTCATACCGTCGGTACAGCCGTGTGCCTCCAGCTGCTCGAACACGCCGCTCTTTTTCAGCACGCGCTGGAAGAAATTCAGGGATTCGTAGTCGTCGAAGTTGATCTGTCCCATGAGGTTGAAGAGCCAATCTCCCTCCACGTAGAAGGTGTTATTCTCACGGCGGATGGAGGTCTCCTTGCCGCCGCCCACGTAGGCATCCTCTGGCTCGTATTCGCCCTCGTAGACCAGCATGGGGGGAAGGTCCTTCAGCTGCTCTGCCGCCAGATTGACCATGTCGTCGATCCCCTCACCCGTGGCGGCGGAGACGTAGACGAGGTCGTAGCCGTTTTCTCTGACGTAGCGCTCAAACGCCTCCACGTCCACCGTCTCGCGGTCCAGCATATCTACCTTGTTGGCGACGATGATCTGGGGACGCATGGAAAGCGCCTCGCTGTACCGCGCCAGCTCGTTGTTGATCATCTCGATATCCTCGATGGGATCTCTGCCCTCAAAGCAGGAGATATCCACCACGTGGAGAAGAAGTCGGCAACGGTCTACGTGCCGAAGAAAGGCGTGACCCAGTCCCGCGCCGTCCGCCGCGCCCTCGATGAGTCCCGGAATATCGGCGGCAACGAAGCCGCTTTCTCCGTGAACCGATACGACGCCGAGATTCGGCGAGAGGGTGGTGAAGTGATAATCGGCGATCTTGGGCTTTGCCGAGCTGATCCGCGCCAAAATGGAGGATTTTCCTACGCTGGGATAGCCGATCAGACCGACGTCCGCCAGCATTTTCAGTTCAAGAGTGACCTCCTTTTCCTCGCCCTTGGTGCGGTGTTTGGCGAACATGGGCACCTGAGGGGTGGGGGTGGCAAAGTGGCGGTTGCCCCAGCCTCCTCTGCCGCCTTTGCAGCAGATATAGTCCGCGCCGTCGTTTTCGGTCATGTCGTGAATGATCTTTCCCGAAGCCGTATCGCGAATGAGGGTTCCCGGGGGGACCATTACGATAAGGGCGGGGGCGGTAGCGCCGTGGAACTTGTTGCCCTTGCCGTTTTCGCCGTTGGCCGCGATAAATTTGTGCTTATAGCGGAAGGCAAGCAGGGTATTGGTTCCCTCGTCCACGCGGAACACCACGTTGCCGCCGTGTCCGCCGTCTCCTCCGTCGGGACCGCCGTGGGAGACGTATTTCTCTCGGTGGAACGCCACGGCACCGTTGCCGCCGTCGCCCGCCTTGATATAAATTCTTACGTTATCTACAAACATGGATGCCTCCTATGGTCAGGATGGGTTGTCGCCCTTCATACGAATAATCAGCTTGATGGGGGTACCGCCAAAGCCGAAGGTCTGTCTTAAGCAATTTTCAATATAGCGCTGGTAGGAAAAGTGGAAAAGCTCTACGTCGTTGCAGAACAGCACGAAGGTGGGGGGCGCTACCGAGATCTGGGTCATGTAATAGATCTTCAGGCGCTTGCCCTTATCGGAGGGGGGCTGGACCTTCATGGTGGCTTCTGCCAGCACGTCGTTGAGCATACCCGTGGAGATACGGGTGTTTGCCTGATTGTGGACGTATTTAATGTGGTCGTAGAGGGTATGGATCCTCTGTCCCGTCATGGCGGATACGTACACGATGGGGGCGTAGGGCATATAGGCAAGGGAGGTGCGGATCTTCTCGTTGAAGCGATTGACCGTTCCGTTGTCCTTTTCCACCGTATCCCACTTATTGACCACGATGATCGAAGCCTTTCCCGCCTCATGGGCGATGCCCGCGATCTTTTCGTCCTGCTCGGTAATACCCGTGCCGCCGTCGATCATAATGAGGCATACGTCAGCTCTCTCGACTGCCATGTGTGCGCGGAGGACGCTGTATTTTTCAATCTTATCGTTGATCTTGGAGGAGCGGCGGATTCCCGCGGTGTCGATAAAGGTAAACGCGCCCTGCTCGTTTTCGATACGGGTATCTACCGCGTCGCGGGTGGTACCCGCAATGTCCGAGACGATCAGACGGTTCTGTCCCACGATCTTATTGATGATGGAGGATTTTCCCGCGTTGGGCTTTCCGATGACGGCGACCTTGATCGAGTCGTCAGTTTCCTCCTCCGAGGAGGTTTCGGGAAGGGCGGCGAGGACGGCATCCAAAAGATCGCCCGTTCCGCTTCCGTGGACCGAGGAGACGGCGATGGGTTCCTGCTCAAAGCCAAGCTCGTAGAACTCGTAAAATTCAAAGGGAAGCGCACCCACGCTGTCGCACTTGTTGATACAGGGGACGATGGGCTTCCCGCTCTTTTGGAGCATGATGGCGATATCGCGGTCGTCGGCGGTCAGGCCTGTGCGAACGTCGCACATAAAGACGATCACGTCCGCCGATTCGATTGCAACCTCTGCCTGAAAGCGCATTTGCTTTAAGATGATATCGTCGGTTTTGGGTTCGATTCCTCCCGTGTCGATGACCGAGAGCTGCTTGCCGCACCATTCGGTTTCTCCGTAGATGCGGTCACGGGTGACTCCGGGAACGTCCTCCACGATGGAGCGGCGTTCGCCGATCAGTTTATTGAATAGCGTGCTTTTGCCGACGTTGGGTCTGCCGACAATGGCGACGATAGGCTTTGCCATAGTTCAATACCTTCTTTCTTTGGGAATGGGGTCATTTTTTGTAGAGAATTGCCTCGATAAAGGCACAGGGATCGGCGCTGCATGGATAAGCGGGGGTATCGAGGATTCGAGACAGCTCTTCGGGGGTCACGTCATCCAGAAACACGTCGCCCTCCGCCCGAAGGGCAGAGGCAGGGAAGAGCAGGCATTCGCCCAGCTCCTTGCCCTTGAGCTGCTCGCTCATATCCTTGCCTGTCAAGAGACCCGCGACGGTGATCTCCTTGCCGAAAAATCGGTTTTCGATGGGGTAAACGTAAATTTGGAGTCCCGAAAAATCCTTCATCAGACGGTCGGCAAGGGTGCGGATATGGTCGTAGGCGGCATAGCCCGTGGCGATCGACACCCGACGGGGGGCTTGAAAGTTCTCCCGATAGCGGTCGGCATCTTCAAGCTCCCATTCCACGCCCGTCCGCATATCGGTGAGCATTCCCACACCGTTTTCGATCTGGGGATATCCCTCGTAAAAGTCGTCCTCGGGAAGGGGAAGCCCTGCCTTGAGGTAAAATTCATCGGAGGGGAAGAAGAGACGGGATCCGAGAGATTTCTTACATTCATTGCCAAAGGCTTCGATCTGCTTGACCACGGCGGCACATTCCTCTGCCGTAAAGGACTCCAGAGGATAAAGCCCGTCTCGGAATTTGGTGAGTCCCGCGGGAACCACCGACGTGCTTTCCATGGCGGGGACAAGCGCGGAGAGATCACGCATGGTGCGGTTCAGCTCCTCTCCGTCGTTCAATCCCTTGCAAAGGACGATCTGACAGCAGAGTGTGATTCCCGCGTCCGCCAGCATACGAAGGTAGGAGAGAACCTCTCCCGCCCGTTTGTTTTTCATCATTTTGACCCGCAGCTCGGGATTGGTGGTATGAACCGACACGTTGACGGGAGAAATGTGCATATCGATGATGCGCTGAACGTCCCGCTCGTGGAGATTGGTCAGGGTGATATAGTTTCCGTGCAGGAAAGAGAGACGGGAATCGTCGTCCTTGAAATAGAGGGTTTTTCGCATTCCCTTGGGCAGCTGATCGATAAAGCAAAAGACGCACTTGTTTTCACAAGAGTGCTTTTTATCCATCAGCGGGGTCTCGAAATCCAGACCGATGTCGTCGTATTCCTGCTTGCGGATAGAAAAGGTGAGAAGCTCGGGCCCTCTGTGGATCAAAAGCGCAAGGTCACGCTCGGTCAGGTAGAAGCGGTAATCGAGAACGTCGCGGATCTCGTGTCCGTTGATGCTTATGAGAACGTCGCCTGAAAGGATCCCCGCGCGGGCGGCGCGGCTCTTCGGCAAGACGTCTGTGATCGTTACCATACGCTTTCCTCCTATTTTATATTTTAACACTTTATTATATCACATAAAAATAAATTTGTCAACGGTGGAGCGGGGGAATATTGCGGGGACGCCCCGCATAGATTTTAATGCGAGAAGCATTTGAATTTTATGGAGGGGAAACAGGATGAGCTATACGGATGAAATGGCAGATTTTTTGGGAGACAAGGAGGGACTTTCGTTTTCGGAGTGTACGGTGTGTCTTTGCGATCAGACCGTGGGACACGAGGTGGTCAAGGAGATCACGCTTGCCGACTACGACCCCGATATCCGACGGGTGCTTGCGGTGAGAGAAACCGTCTTTCCTCCCGCTACCTACATTGGCGCGGGACGGGCAGAGTTCAACGGGATCGCCGAGTATCGGTTGCTGTGCGTGACGGCGGAGGGCAGGCTTTGTACGGTCAACGCCTCCTCCGAATATGAATTTCAAGCGCCTCTGGAAGCCTTAAGCGGAGAGATGGACGCAGAGGAGGGTGTGTGCCTTTTCGTCTCCAGCGATACCGATCACGTCAGCGCCAGATTGACCGCTCCCCGCAGGATCGGGCTGAAGCATAGGATCTCCTCTCGGGTGCGCGCCTACGGCGCGATGACGGTGGGAGAGTCCTTCGGCGGCGAGCGGATGGAGGGGATTCAGAGACTTGTGAGCGAGGGAGAGCAGATGGTCCCCTTCAGCATGGACTCGGAGCCGATCTCCTTTCGGGATGAATCGCCGCTTCCCTCGGTGGAGAGCAGCGTGATCTCCGCCGAAGCCACGGTGTTCGTTTCCTCGGCGATTCCCAAGGATGGAGCGGTCGGTGTTTCGGGCGAGGTGTATTTGAAGCTCTTGACCGATCGAGAGGGAGCGGTGGAGGTACTGGCAAGAAAGATCCCCTTTGACGGATTGATCGAGGGCGAGGGCTTTTCGGAGGATGCCAGCGTCAACGCTACGGGCGTGGTGGAAAACATGACCGTCAGCGCGGAGGAGGGAAGGGTGAGCTGCGAGGGCGATATCCTTCTCTTTGGACGGAGTATGCGCCGTGTTCCTCTTCGTTATACGGAGGATCTGTACGCCGTAGGCTGCGAGACCGAGTGTGAATACAGGGAGTGCGAGATCCCCTTGGCGATCCGCTGTGAAAATCGGAATCTGTCACAAAATGAAAAGATCCCGCTTTCCGAGGTGAGACTTCCTGAAAACGCGCAGATCCTTGACATATGGGGAACGGCGAGAGCCGAAGGATATGAGCGTCGGGGAGATCGGATCGTACATACGGGAAAGAGCCGCTATTGGATTCTTTGCGAGCGGGAGGGCGAGTATTCGGTTCACGAGATCGAGCTGCCCTTGCGTTACGAGACCGAGATGGGCGATCGGGAGCCTGTGGCGGGCGATTGCGCGATGCAGGTCATCTCCTGCCGTGCAAGAATCGATGACGAAACCCTTCATTTGGATGCGGAGATCGCAGTCTCTGCTGATTACGTAGGTAGCGAGACGATTCAATGGGTGAGCGCCGTCCGCAAGGGAGAGACGTGTGAGGAAAAGCGTCCTTGTATGATGGTGTATTATCCCACTCCCGAGGATACTCCTTGGACGGTGGCGAAAAAATATCGTATTCCGCAGGATCAACTGGAGGGGGATATCGGGTCGTATTTCTTCTTTTGATTGATTGAAAAAAGGGCTGAGAGATCAGCCCTTTTTGACGTTGAATTTTATCTGACGTAGGGATGCAATTCCGCTTCCTTGTTCATCTTTTCGATGACCTTTTCGGGTTCCTCGGCGCGGAAAATGGCGGAGCCTGCCACGATGACGTTGGCACCCGCGGCGGTCAGTTCACCAAGGTTGTCTCCCGTGACACCGCCGTCCACCTGAATGTCGATTTCTATGCCGTTATCTACCGCATAATCGCGGATGGCGCGCACCTTTTCGATCATGGCGGGGATCAGCTTTTGTCCGCCAAAGCCAGGTTCCACGGTCATGACCAGCACCATATCCAGATCCCGAAGGAAGGGATAAACCGCTTCGGGGGGCGTGGCGGGCTTGACCGACATGGCGACCTTCGCGCCGCTTTCCTTAATGGCGCGGATGACGGCGGCAGGATCGTCACAGCTTTCGTAATGGAAGGTGATGAGATCGGCACCCGCCCTGCGGAACACGTCCACGTAGCGAATGGGATCCATAATCATCAAATGCACGTCAAAGATGAGAGAGGAGCATTTTCTGAGGGATTCGATCATGGGGGGACCGAAGCTGATATTGGGAACAAACATACCGTCCATGACGTCTAAGTGTATGTAGGGAACGCCCGCGCGCTCTACCTTTGCAAATTCCTCGCCCAAGCGGGAGAAGTCGGCGGCAAGCGCCGAGGGAGAGATTATAAACATGAGAAATCACCTTTCCTTTTGGTATTTTTTGGGGGACACCGAGTCCTGCGCCCTTGCATATAATGAGCATGGATTCCGCAGGGAGGTGACGGATGGGACAACAAGAGACGGGACGTGTGCGAGAGAGATCCGTCCCTTTCTGCGTGCGGGATCGGTCTGCCATGGCAGATCGGTCCCTTTGATTATTTGGAAATCGTCTCGATCAGACACACCGCATGGGCGGCAATTCCGAGACGCTCACCCGAAAAGCCGAGTCCCTCCTCGGTGGTGGCTTTCACGCTGATCTGCGAGAGATCCGCGCCAAGGACACGGGCAATATTCTTACGCATGGCAAGAATATGGGGGGCAAGCTTCGGGGCTTGGGCAATGACGGTGGCATCTACGTTGACCACACGGTAGCCCGCCGTTTCCAGATGGACGTTGACTCTGCGGAGGAGCATCAGGCTATCCGCTCCCTTGTAGGCGGGATCGCTGTCGGGGAAAAGCTTACCGATATCCCCCAGCGCCGCTGCGCCGAGCAGCGCGTCCGATATGGCATGGAGCAGCACGTCGGCATCCGAATGACCGAGAAGTCCCGTTTCGTGGGGAATCTCCACTCCTCCGAGAATCAGCTTCCGTCCCTCTACCAAACGGTGTACGTCGTAGCCGTGACCGATGCGTATCATCAGAGGTCCTCCTTTTCGTAGCGCTTCCGCTCACGAAGAATGGCTTCGGCGACGGGAAGATCCTCGCGGGTGGTGACCTTGATATTGGTGGCACCGCATTCCACGAGACGAATGGGATGCTTGATATACTCTACGAGAGAATTATCGTCGGTCGCCTCATACGCCTTTTTGAGGGCGGTATACGCCGCCGCGCGGTAGAGATTGGTCTTGAAGACCTGCGGGGTCTGCGCCAGCCACACCGTGTTGCGGTCGGCGGTGCAGTCGATAAAGCCCTTACTGTCCGCGATCTTCACCGTATCGGTAGAGCGGTGCGCCGCCGTTGCCGCCTTGTATTTATACGCGGCGTGGCAGACCGCCTTGATCTGCTCCACGGTGGTCAGGCAACGGGCCCCGTCGGCAATGGCGACGAATTTCGAGCGCTTATCCACTGCCTCCAAGCCGTTCATCACCGACTCCTGACGGGTGAGTCCTCCGGGAACGATCCTTTTGACCTTGAAGATGCCAAAGTCACGGCAAAGAGTCTCCCAGGTTTCCATTTCGCTGCGCTTGGCGACGATGATGATCTCGTGGATACAATCTGCCTTTTCATACGCTCTCAGCGTGTGAAAGAGGAGGGGCTTGCCGCAAAGTTCGGTCATCTGCTTGGTGGTTTCTCCCCCAAAGCGTTCCGACATTCCCGCGGCGGCAATGATGGCGGTGGTGAAATTTTTAGGATGGGGCGTGCCTGAGATCGCGCGGAAAATTCCGACAATTTTTTTGATACACAAATCCGTATTCCTCCTATGGAGACGAAATGTTTTACGGGGATTAAAGGTTTTGGTTTTCGATGTCCTTCAGCATGGCGACACGGGTTACGTGATTGCCGTTATTCAGATAGTCGGCTCCGAGAAACGCGTCGCAAAGCTCCAGTGCCAAGCCGACTCCCACCACACGCTCGCCGAAGCAGAGCAGATTGGCGTCGTTATGCTCGCGGGTCATACGGGCAGAGAAGGTATCCGAGCAGCAAGCGGCGCGGATCCCCTTGTGCTTATTTGCCGCCATGGACATACCGATTCCCGTTCCGCAGATTAAAATGCCCAGCGCGCATTCGCCCGAGAGAATCTTCTCGCAGGCGGCATGGGCGTATACGGGATAGTGGCAGCTATCTGCCGAGTAGGTTCCTACGTCCACGACCTCGTAGCCCTTGGCTTCCACGTGCGCCTTGACGGCGTTCTTGATGGAAAATCCCGCGTGATCGCAACCGATTACAATTTTCATAACAAAATCCTCGCTAAATAGTATTGGTGTTGGAATTTCTTTATATTCCCGATTGGGGATTCTTTTGACGTTCCTGCTCCATTCGCGTACGCTCCGCCTGAGAGGGACGGAGGTAATTGACCGCGAGGGACGCATCGGTAGACGTTCTTCCCGCCAGATATTCGCGGTACGCGACCTGCGCTACCGAATATGCCGATTGGTGGCGAAGCCGTTCGCATACGGGACGAATCTCTGTCTTTTTCAAGGAAGCCATAGTCACGTCGTAGCCGTCCCCCGCAAAGGCGACGGGCTCTCCGTAGGCGGAAAGCAGATCGTCCAGCTCGGCAATCGAAAGCGCTGAGTCGGGCAGAAGCCGCTCCATGGTCACGCCGTCCGAGCGGAAAAGCGCCGTATAGACCTGTGATCGTCTGGCGTTCATCACGGGGCAGATCAAGCCTCCAAGGGAGGAAAGATTTTCCGCGATTGCCTCGGGGGTGGACACGCCCACGCAGGGGATCTTTCTGCCAAAGGCAAGTCCCTTGATCGTTGCCGCGCCGATGCGGACTCCCGTAAAGGAACCCGGACCCGACGTGCAGGCGAAGAGCTCCACATCGTCCACGGCAATGCCGTAGGCAGAAAGGAGGGCTTCGATCATAGGCAGGAGCGTTTCGCTGTGGGTATTTCCGTTGTTCAGGGTAAATTCCGCCAAAAGGGCATCGTCCTCGCAAAGCGCGACGGTTGCCACCTGTGCGGAGCTGTCCAGAGACAGAATTTTCATAAGATTTACTCCGTAAAGCAAGTTAAAATCCGACGGGGGTGAGGTGAATTTCGCGGCTGTCGGGATCCGCAGGATCGTCCTTCGCGATCTCCACGCGCAAATATTCGGGGGGCAGAGCAAATTCTACGTTTTCACTCCATTCGGTCAGACAGATGCCCCGTCGGTCAAGATAGTCGTAAAAGCCAATGGAATAGAGGTCGTCCTCGCCGCCGATGCGGTACATATCGAAGTGGAAGACCGTGGTTCTCGGTCCCTTATATTCATGCACCAAGGCAAAGGTGGGGGATTTGACCCGCGCCTCGGGAGCGATCGCCGAGGTAAAGCCGCGGACAAAGGCGGTCTTTCCCACGCCGAGATCGCCGTAAAGGGCGAGAAAGGGAGGGAGGGACGGGTCTTTGAGCATTTGCTCTGCCAAGGCTCGTCCGACCTGCTCGGTCTCGGCGGGAGAGTGTGTTTGAATCTGAGAGGGAAGGGTCATATTAAAAGAGTCCCGTAATATTACCGTTTTCGTCAACGTCGATGGAGTAAGCCGCAGGCTTCTTGGGAAGTCCCGGCATGGTCATGATCGCGCCCGTAAGGACCACGATAAAGCCCGCGCCCGCGGACAGCTTGACCTCGCGGACGGTGAGGGTAAAGCCCGTGGGGCGTCCCAGCTTGGTCGCGTCGTCCGAGAGAGAATACTGGGTCTTTGCCATGCAGATGGGAAGCTTGGCGTAGGCGGGATCCAGCGCCTCGATCTCGGCAAGCGCCTTGGCGGCGGTCGCGTCGAATTTTACGCCGTCCGCGCCGTAGATCTTGGTGGCGACGGCTTCGATCTTTTCCTTGATGGACTGATCGTCCTCGTACATGAAGGTGAAGTTCTTTTCCTTTTCGCAAGCGGCGATGACCTTTTCGGCAAGCTCGATTCCGCCCTCGCCGCCCTTGGCGAATACCTCGGACAGAGCAAAATCAGCGCCCTTTTCTCGGCAGATCTGACGGATATATTCCAGCTCGGCATCGGTATCCGTGCCGAAGCGGTTGATGGCGACCACGACGGGAAGACCGAACTTACGCAGGTTGTCGATGTGGGCCTCCAGATTGACGGCACCCTTTTTCAGCGCCTCCAGATTTTCGTTTGCCAGATCGGGCTTCGCTACGCCGCCGTTATACTTGAGGGCGCGGACGGTAGCCACGAGCACCACCGCATCGGGAGAAAGTCCCGCCTTGCGGCACTTGATATCAAGGAACTTTTCGGCTCCCAGATCGGCGCCAAAGCCTGCCTCGGTAATGGCGTAGTCGGCAAGCTTCAATGCCAGCTTGGTGGCGCGGACCGAGTTACAGCCGTGGGCAATATTCGCGAAGGGACCGCCGTGAATGAGGGCGGGGGTGTTTTCAAGGGTCTGCACCAGATTGGGCTTGATGGCATCCTTCAGAAGAACCGCCATGGCACCGCTTGCCTGCAGATCCCGACAGTAAACGGGCTTTCCGTCGTAGGTATATGCCACGAGAATGTCTCCGAGACGCTTTTTGAGGTCGGAGAGCGACTCGGCAAGACAAAGGATAGCCATGATCTCGCTGGCGACGGTGATCATAAAGTGATCCTGACGGGGGATTCCGTCCACCTTACTGCCAAGACCCACCGTCACGTTGCGAAGGGCGCGGTCGTTGGTATCGGTTACGCGGGCAAAGAGGATTCGGCGTTGGTCGATTCCCAGCTCGTTGCCCTGCTGGAGGTGGTTGTCAATGATTGCCGAGAGCAGATTGTTCGCGGCGGTGATGGCATGGAAATCTCCCGTGAAGTGGAGGTTGATATCATCCATGGGAACGACCTGCGCGTATCCGCCTCCCGCTGCGCCGCCCTTTACGCCGAACACGGGACCGAGAGAGGGCTCGCGCAGGGCGATGACGGCATTCTTTCCAAGGCGGTTCATCGCCATGCCAAGACCTACGGTGGTGGTGGTCTTACCCTCACCCGCGGGAGTGGGGTTGATGGCGGTAACGAGGATCAGCTTTCCGTTTTTGCGGTTTTCCGTTCTCTTGAGAAAATCGTCGTTGATTTTTGCCTTGTACTTGCCGTACAGCTCCAGCTCGTCATCTTCTACGCCAAGGTTCTTGGCAATGACGGTAATCGGCAGCATTTTCGCTTCCTTTGCGATTTCGATATCGGTTTTCATATTGCGGCTCCTTTTCGATTTTTTATTCTTTTTTCGGAAAAGTATACTATAAAATAGTATAGCATAAAAAAAACCCCGTGTAAAGAGGAAAAAAGGAATAATTTGGACTCCTTCTTGACATTTTTTAAAAAATCGGGTACAATAGACGGGCTTAGGTGCGAGAAGGGGAGACGGAAAACGAGATGAAAATGACGGAAAAGCGGCTATGGCAGGCATGGGAGCTGCTGCGCGGCGGAGCATACACCCGAAGGGAGCTTGCCAAGAGCTTGGGTGTGAGCCAAATGACGGCGGGACGGCTTGCCGATCGGCTGCTGGGGATAGGGATTTTATCGGAGCGGCGACAAACGGGGGAGCGTGGCAGACCCACGGGTATTCTTTTTGCCGATCCGAGGTGGCAATATTGGATCCTTAGGATGAACGGAGCGCGGCGCGAGGCGGTTTTGGTCAGCGGAAGCGGCGAGGTGCTGTACCGCATGGACGAGCCTTGCGAGGAGGGAATGGAGCCGTGGGACGGTCTTTCGGATTTTCTTGGCAGACTGCGTACGACCCGTCGGCTTTTGCGCCGTCTTGAGGAGCCTCGGGCGATTGCCTTGGTGTTGATGGGAAGCGCGGTCGGAATGCCCTTGCCCCAAGGAGAGATCAATCTCGTGATCGAGGGAGAGGACCGAGGCAATGAAGAGATTTGCGGGGAGTTGACGAGGAGAATCCTGCTTGGTCTGGAGAAAACAGGATGGTGAGCTATCTGCGGCGTTGCGGGAGCGTTCCGCATAAACGCATAAAAAAGGACGGGAAACGTTGAATTTCCCGTCCTTCTTTTTTACTCAAACAAACGCTCGGGGTATACGCCCGCATTGTGAAGCGCCTTTAGCTCGGCGGCGACGGCGGGGCGGTCCTCCTTATAGGTCATGCCGAACCACGACGCGTGGGTGGAGAGAACCGAAACCCGCAGATCTCCCCGTTGGATCAGGTCGTCTATCATAACGGGCAACACGTATTCCGCGCGGGAATCTCCCTCGGGAATGGCGCGAAGAAAGGAGTGAAAGCATTCCTTCATCGTGTCGAAGATCTCGGGACGAAAGCCCCACAGATTCATGGAAACGGGCGCGCATCCGTCAAGAACCCCTTCTTCCGCGTCGAGAATCCGTCCCTGCTCGTCCTGTGCGATCTTGTAGACCTCCGTGATCTTTTGCAAAAAGCCGTTTTTGACCTCGCACACGCCGCGGGTGACCGCGCCGTTCTTGCTGACCGTATTTTTCAGGTCATACGCTACCATGGTCGCCTCCCCCTCCTTGAGCGCGAGAAGCTTTTCGCGCAGGACGGAAAACGCGTCCGCGCCGTAGAAGTCGTCGGCGTTGAGGACGGCGAAGGGCTCTTGGACGGCATCGGCGGCACAGAGGACCGCGTGGACCGTGCCGAAGGGCTTTTGACGGTCTGCGGGGATCGAATAAAATGCGGGAATGCTTGAGAAATCCTGATAAACGAAGCGGATCTCGGCATCCTTGATGGCAGAGGTAAAGCCCTCGAGGATTGCCTGATGCTCGGGCTTGATGACGAACACAATCTTTTGAAAGCCCGCTTGAATGGCATCGTGGATCGAATACTGCATGAGGATCTCCCCGTGGGGACCGATTCCGTCTACCTGCTTGTTTCCTCCGTAGCGGGAGCCGAGTCCCGCCGCCATGATCAAAAGCGTGGTCTTTTGGGTATTCTTCATTGAAAAAGCCCTTCCTTTCGTAACGTGCTCAGATGCTTTGCTATGTTAATTCTATTATACCCCAAAGAGGTATCCGTGTCAAGTTTGAAACGGTTGGAAAAAGCAGAAAAAGCTCTTGAATTTCTAAGGACGGTATGATATAATGTTTGGTACAACGATGCGATAAGATTTGGGGAGGATCCGTATGCGTTTCTTTTTTGAATGTGAGGAAGCCTTGAGAGAGGGAATTGGGATCCTTTCGGGGGATCTTGGTATTGAGATATCCGACGAGGGGGACGCGGATATTACGGTCTCGGTCTGCGTGCTTGAGGAGCAGACGCTTTCGGTGGAGCTGAACGGCGCTGCCGCCCGTATTTCCTTCGGTGGCGGACGGGCGAGATTCTTCCGCGGTCTTGCGATCCTTGCGGATTGGGTACGCAAGGGAGAGGCGGTCAAGCGGGTAGAGGAGAAGCCTCTCTTCCGAACCAACGGCGCCATGGTGGATATGTCGAGAAACGTGGTTCTGAACGTCAAGACGGTGAAGACCATGCTTCGCGGTATGGCTCTTATGGGGCTGAATATGTATATGCTCTACACCGAGGATACCTACGAGATCAAGGAATATCCTTATTTCGGATATATGAGAGGAAAATACACTGAGGAGGAGCTTCGCGAGCTGGACGCTTACGCGGCGACTCTTGGCATTGAGCTGATTCCCTGTATTCAGATGCTCGGGCATCTTTCCACCCATCTGCGCTGGGATGCGGCGGGCAAATACCGTGATACCGCAAACGTGATGCTGGTGGGAGCCGACGCGACCTACGCTCTCATTGAGAGGATGCTCGACACGGTTTCCCGTTGCTTCCGCACCAAGAGACTGCACATTGGTATGGACGAGACCCACGATCTCGGAAGAGGAAAATATTTGGACAAAAACGGCTACCGCGAGCAGGAGGATATTTATCTTGAGCATCTGAGGCGCGTGATCGGTATGGCAAGAGAGCGCGGCTTTGAGCCCATGATGTGGAGCGATATGTTCTTCCGTTTGGCGGGCAAGGATATTGAGGGCTACGACGATTACGACGAGAGAGTGGTCTTTACCGACGAGATCGCGGAGAAGGTTCCCGCGGGGGTTCAGCAGGTCTATTGGGATTATTACCACAAGAGTGAGGAATATTACAAAAACAACATTCAAAAGCACTATGATCTCTTCGGAGAGAGGGATACCCTTTTTGCGGGCGGCATCTGGACGTGGAGCAGCCACTGTCCCATGTATTCCCGATCCCTGCCCAGAACGCTTCCCGCCCTCGAGGCTTGTCGGGAGAAGGGCATTCGGGAAATGTTCGCCACCATTTGGTGCAACGGTGCGGAAAGCAATATGATCGTTTCCTTGGCGGGACTTGCGTGGTACGCGGACTTTGACTATAAGGGCGTGTTTGACGAGGAGAGTGTGAAGGCTTGCTTTGAGCGGGCCTGCGGCGTTTCCTATGACGACATGATGAAATTAGAGCTTCCCGATCATCCCGACGGGGACGAAAAGGGCTTGTCCCGTCCTTTGCTTTACAACGATCCCTTAGTGGGTCTGGTGGACGCTCATTTGCAGAATTTTGGCGTTGAGGATTATTACAAGAGGACTACCGAGATCTTGAAGAATCTCGGAGATATGGGTGTGTTTGCTGCCGCGCATGACGTTATTCTGAAACTGTCTGAGGTGTTGGAGCGGAAGGTGGATTTCGGTGTTCGCCTAAAGGCGGCGTACGACGCGGGTGACCGTGAGGCTCTTGCCGACATGATGGAGGAGTGTGAGGTGCTGATGGAAGGCATCCGCGCTCTGCGAGACAGTCACAGAGGGGCGTGGATGGAGTACCACAAGGCATTCGGCTGGGAGATCCACGACCTGCGCTACGGCGGATTGATCCTGCGCTTTGAAACGGCAAAGGAAAGAATTGGAGAGTATCTTGAGGGAAAGCTTGACCGTATCGAGGAGCTGGAGGAGGCGCGCTTGCGTATGGACGGTGTTCTTGATCCCATGGCGGAGCCGCGCTTCTACGGACTCTTTAACTGGATGCAGTATCCCGAATACGCAACGGCGAGCAGATTTTGATTGAGGATGCAAAAAATCCTCCGCCCAAAAGGGCAGAGGATTTTTTGGCACCCGCAACGGGAATCGAACCCATAACTACCCCTTAGGAGGGGGTTATTATATCCATTTAACTATGCAGGCGGACGCATATAGTTTACCACAGATCTCTTTGGAATGCAAGAGTTTTTTTGAAATCCGAGGTACATAATTTATGAGTATTGGAAATTTGGCGCGGGATCGGTGGGTCAAGATCCTTTGCGTGGCTCTTTCCTTGCTTCTGACCCTCGCTTGGATCGGCTTTATCTTCTCCAATTCCCTAAAATCGGGGACCGCTTCGGGGGAGCAAAGCTCCAAGGTTCACGAGGTGGTCAACAAGGTGGCACAGAGTCTGGGAGCCAAGGAGGAGATCAGTCAGGATACCGTGCGAAGCGGCGCGCATTTTGCGGAGTTTGCGATTCTCGGCTTTCTCCTATGTCTTAGCATCGCTTCTCTTTGGTGCCTGCGCGGCGGAAGCCGCTTGCCGCGGCTTATGGGCTTTGGGTGTCTTTCCTTGCCCGTATGCGCGATATTGGCGGCCACGGACGAGTATTTACAGACCTTCTCCGAGGGGAGAAGCACGGAGCTTTCCGATGCGATTTTGGACACGGTGGGCGCTTTGGCGGGGATCGCGGCGTTCACGGCAATCGTGGCAGTCGTTTGGTGGATTCGGACACAGAGGGAGAAGAAAGCCAAAAGGGAAGCGGATTGAGTATTTCCCGAGAAATGAACAAGGGTTGATCGCAGCGATCAACCCTTTTTGTTTTTGAAACGGTGTTTTTTGTGGGAGGTCAGACCGAAATCGATTCTTCGATTCTCTTCATTCTCGTGAGAACGGCTTCCATGTCGTCCTCCTCCTTGACCCGTCCCTCGAAGCTCAGGTGTCCTTGATAGCCGATCCCTTTGAGCAGGGTGACGCATTCCGTGAAGAATGCCCAATCCTCCTCGCTTCGGGGGGGCGTGCGGGTGAGCGCTGAGGCGAAGTGGGCGTGAACCAAGAGATCACGGTGCTTTGCAAGAGAGGCGGGGTCCTCTCGGTTGTTATGGAAATGATAGAAATCCACGAGGATCTTAAAATTTTCACGGTTGACCGTTTTGGCATAGTACGCCGCCTCCTCCACCGTATTGACGATATTTACGTCGGTGTAGGACAGAGGCTCAACGGCAATGATCTGTCCGTATTCCTTTGCCTCCGAGGCGAACATATCGCCCAGCTCGAAAAGCTGCTCCCACGCGTCCTTCATGGGAAAGCCCTCGGGAACGTGCTTTGCCTTGCCCGAGCCGAAGACCAGCATACCGATTCCCAAATCGGATAGAGTGGCAAAAAGGCGCTTGCAATATTCCCGAATGACCTCAAGATGCACCTCGGGCCCCGTCAATCGCAGGGAGGGGTCGATCAGCACGTTGGCGCTATACAGGGAGATGGTCTTCTCCCGTACTGCTCTTTTGACGCGTTCAAGGGTTTCGCTGTCATAGTGATAGATCGCCGTTGCCGCCGCCTCTAAATATTCGGCGCTTCTCGGCGCGTCCAGAAGCGCGTTTTTTTCTCTGACACACATTCCGATTTTCATTTCTTTTTCTCCTTATGCTCTTATGAGCTTATACCGTTATTATACCGAAGGAGTTGGTGAAATGCAATGCGTAATCGTTCAACATAATTGTCAATTCGTTCAATCTTTTTGGAAAAAGAAAGAAAAATCTGTTGTTATATTGACAAATCATTCATCGGATGCTATAATGACGCCGAGAAAAGAAAAGGGGGACGGAACCATGGGAAAGGTGGAAAACGGAGGGTATTCCCGTACGTGGAGTGACTGCAAGGTTACCTTTGCGGAGGGCTATCAATCGGTCATGGTGGACTTTCATACCCATGATTTTTACGAGATCAGTCTGATTCTGACGGGAAACGTGAAATCCCTTTTGCGGGATCGCTCGGTGGAGGGACCCGAGAGCCGCTTGGTTCTGACCGCGCCCCATACGCCGCACCTGATGTATCTGACCGCGCCCAGTCTTTACAGCCGCATCAATCTTTCCTTTTCCCACGAATTTGTGGCGGATTACGTACCCGAATGGAGACGGCTGGCGAAGGTCTTTGGCAGAAACGGAAGCATTCTGCTTCTGTCGGAGGAGCAAAGGGAGCTTTGCCGAGAGAAGCTTTTGTCGATTCGGGACGAAGCGAACGTCTTTCGCCGAAGAATTCGGATCCTTGAATTTTTGTCCTACGTCACGGAATTTGACTGTGGAGAGGGGGAGGATTCCTCGGATAGCGCTCCTGCCTATATTATGGAAGCGCTTGGGTATATTGACGCTCATTATGACGAGCGGATCGTTGCCGAGGCGCTTGCCCGCCGTCTCGGGGTGTGCCGAACCACGCTGATGACCTCCTTTCACAAGCATACGGGAGCCACCCTTTCCGAATACGTTATGCAAGTACGGGTCAGGGCGGCCGTCAAGCTTTTGCGAGGAGGGCTTTGTCAGGAGCGTGTGGCGGAGCAGGTTGGCTTGGGAAACGGAGGCGGACTTATCCGCGCCTTCCGCCGTCTTTACGGCATGACACCCAAGCAGTATATGAAGCAGAAGGAACAATAAAAACACGGAAGGAGAATCCACAATATGACGACCCCTATTTTTGATCCTCACAGGATCCATACCGATGCGTTGGCGGAAATTTCTCCCGCCTTTCGTTACAAGGGCGGAGAGCGTTTTGCGGACTGGCAAGAACGCGCCCGCGCCCGTCTCGGCGCCCTTTTGGGACTGGATCGGATCAAGCCTGCCGAGGACGATTGTTTTACCCTTGAAGCCAAAAATGAAACCGACACCTTTACCGAATACCGCTTCGCGTTTCAGAGCGAGGAGGGATATTTCGTCCCCTGCAATCTGCGGATCCCAAAGGGAAGGGACGGAAAGATTCCGCTTGTGATCTGCCTGCAGGGACATTCTACGGGCTACCACATTTCCTTTGGCGAGCCGATATATCCCGGGGATGAAGACGATATTGCGGGAGGGGACCGCGATTTTTCCGTGCAGATCGTCAAAGAGGGATATTGCGCTCTTGCTATTGATCAGCGGGGATTTGGACGCTGCGGCGGAACCGAAAAGGGACCTGCCTGTCAGATCCCGTCTATGACGGCGCTGCTCCTCGGTCGTACGATGATTGGAGAGAGGGTGTTTGACATTTCCCGAGCCCTTGACGTGGTTCTTAAAAACTTTGACCGAGTGGACGGGGAAAGGATCGCCTGCATGGGCAATTCGGGAGGCGGAACCGCCACCGTTTACGCCTCTGCCATGGAGGAGCGGATCAAGGTTGCTATGCCCTCCTGCGCTCTTTGTACCTACAAGGATTCCATTGGGGCGGTGAGGCATTGTACCTGTAATTTTATTCCCAACATTGCTTTCGATTTTGATATGGGGGATCTTTGCGGCTTGATCGCGCCCCGCAAGCTGATCGTGGTCAGCGGCGCCACTGACCGAATTTTTCCTCACGACGGTGTTGCCGAGAGCGTGGAGCTTGCAAAGGAATATTACCGCGCGGCAGGTGCTTCCGACGGTTGCACGTGGGTAGAGGGACCCGAAGGACATCGCTTTTACGCGGCAGCGTCTTGGCCCGTTTTTCACCGCTTCTTTGATTGAACGTAAAAAAATCCCGCTCTTTTCTGACAAAAAGAGCGGGTTCTTTTACTTCTTCAGCATATCTGCGATGGAGGGAGGGATCGGTTTTTCGGACACGATACCGTCGATCTCGGATACGCTTCTCATGTTATAAAAGCAGGTCTTACCGAATTTACTGCTGTCGCAAAGCAAGATCTTTTTTTGGCATACGGAAAACATGGCGCGGCGCAGGTCTGCCTCCTCGATGGCGCGCTCGGTCATCTGTCCCGCGTCCGAAAGCCCGTGGCAGGAGAAAAAGAGAAGATCGGCATTGATACGCCGCACGAAGCTTTCCGCCTGCTCGCCCACATAGGAAAAGGAATGGATCAGCATTTTTCCTCCCGTACAAAAGGTGGGAATGTTTGCCTCGGCAAGGGCTACGGCGGTTTTGGCTCCGCTGGTGACCACGATCAGATCCTTTTTTCTCGCCAAATAGGGCACGAGGTGGTAGGCGCTGGTAGAGCCGTCCAGCATGACGACCATGCCATCCTCCACAAGCTCGGCCGCCTTCGCTCCCATTTCGGTCTTGACCGAGCTTTTTTCGTTTTCCCGAAGCAGAAACGGGATTTCACGGTCAGCGGCTCCTTGGTTGAGAATCGCGCCGCCGTAGATCTTCGTGATGATCCCCTTGCGGTGAAGCTCGGTAAAGTCTCTGCGGACGGTAGGCTCGCTGACCGACAGAAGCACGGAAAGCTCGTGAACGGTAATGGACGGATTTTTCTTCAGTTCCTCCAAAATGCGGCGATGCCGCTCTCCGATCATCATATACACGGATCTCCTTTGAGTGATTATTTGTGATTATTTCGAGCGATCGAAATGACGATTTATAAACTTTATCGGCTCGTATTGACTTATTGCGGAATTTGTGATTCAATTATAGTACAGAAAAGAATCTTTGTCAAGATAGATTTTGAGGAGGAGCTATGAAAACCAAAGCCGTTCGACTTTACGGATCTATGGATCTGCGTCTGGAGGAATTTGAATTACCGAAGCTTGGGGAAAGAGAGGTCATGATCCGCGTGCTCAGCGACTCGCTCTGCGCTTCTACCTATAAGGCGGTGAAGCAGGGAAGCGCGCACAAGCGTGTGCCTCCGACCGTTGCCGAGCAGCCCATTATCGTGGGTCATGAAATGAGCGGAGAGATCGTCGCCGTCGGCTCTGCCGTATCCGATCGATGGACGGTGGGACAGAAGATCGTCATTCAGCCCGCCTTAAAGCTGGAAAGCGGCTATGACCCCGGCTACTCCTATCCGTATATCGGCGGAGCCTCCACCTATTCCATCGTTCCCGAGATCGTTCTGGAGCGCAACTGCATGATCCCCTTTGAGGGAGACGCCTTTTTTAAAGGCTCCGTGGTTGAGGCGCTGGCGTGCGTTTATCGGGGATACCTTGGATTTTATCATACCGACTATACCAATTACGTTCGTACCGACGGTGCCAAAAAGGGAGGTCGGCTCGCCATTCTCGGCGGAGCGGGTCCTATGGGCATCGGCGCGGTGGAGCTTGCCTGCGGCTACGCGGGGGTATCTCAGGTGGTGGTGACCGACTTGAATCAGGACCGTCTCGATTATGCCGCGGAAAAGAGTACCGTTGCCGAGGCGAGGGCGAGAGGGGTTGATCTGACCTATCTGAACACCTCGGGGCTGGAGGATCCCGTCAAGACCCTCCTTGAAATGTCCGAGGGCGGCTTTGACGACGTATTCGTGATGGTTCCCGTTCCCGCGCTTTTTAACATGGCGGAGAGGATCTGCCGTGAGGACGGGTGCGTCAATTTCTTCGCGGGACCTCCCGTTCACGATCTGCAGGGATCGCTGAATCTTTACCGCGTTCACTATGACGGCATCCATGTGGTGGGTACGGCGGGCAGCATCCCTCGGGATATGGTGGATGTGATCGGTCTTATTGAGGAAAACCGCATCAATGCGGGGGCGGTGGTGTCCCATATTCTCGGTCTGAACGCCTATATTGATACGCTTTTGGCGATGGAAACGCCCAATGGCGCGAAAAAGGTGTGCTATCCCTCCTTGAATCTGCCCTTGATCGCGGTGGATGATCTGGAGGAGCTGGGGCGGGAGAACGCTCTCTATGCAAGGCTTGCGGAGATTGTCAAGAAAAACGGCGGTCTTTGGTGCGCCGAGGCGGAGGAATATCTTTTGGCAAACGCTCCGAAAATCTAAGAAAATCAAGGAGAAACGATAGATATGAACATTGTGACGCTTACCCTCAATCCTGCCTTTGACCTTCACTGTACGGTAAAGAATTTTGCTCCGTACCATGAGAATCTTGCCCATATCGATTCCCATGAGGCGGGGGGCAAGGGGGTCAATATTTCTCGCGCGCTGAGGGCGGGAGGCGTGGAAAATCTTTGCTTCGTGGTTCTTGGTGAGGAAAACGGCGATAGCTTTGCCAAGCGGCTGTCCTCGGAGGGGATCTCTTACCGTTCGCTGACGGTGGCGGGGCGGATCCGCGAAAATATCACCATTCATACCGAGGGGGCGGACGAGACTCGCGTCAGCTTTTCGGGCTTTTCGGCGGACGATGGCTTACTGACCCGTGTGGAGGGCGAGCTGGACGCGCAGATCGGAGCTGAGAGCGTTGTCACCCTTACGGGACGGGTGCCCGATGGGATTTCGGTATCGGCGGTCAAGGCGTTTTTGAAAAAATTGCAAAAAAAGGGAGCAAGGGTCGTGATCGATTCCCGTTCCTTTACGACAGAGGATCTTTTGGAGGTGAAGCCCTGGCTCATCAAGCCAAATGAGGAGGAGATCGCTTTGTATGCCGAGGAAGAGGCGGAAGACGTTTCCTTGGCGGCTGAGGCTGCCCGCCGTCTGCACCGAGGGGGGATCGAAAACGTGATGCTCAGCCTTGGCGCGAGGGGCGCTCTGTTGGTGTGCGCGGAGGGCGCGTATCTTGCCGTTCCTCCTGTCGTGGAGGTAAAGTCCACCATCGGCGCGGGAGACAGCGCCATCGGGGGCTTTTTGGCTGCCGCCTCGGTTGGGGCTTCCTCTGCCGAAGCTCTGCGTCTTGCTGTGGCGTACGGAAGCGCCGCTTGCATAACCGAGGGAACAAGACCTCCTAAGAGGGAGGATATAGAGAAGATTCTGCCCTTGATTGACGTGAAAATGATTTAAAAGAGAACCGCCTGCGGCGCAGCGCCGCGGGCGGGTCTTTTTTTGTGTGCAGTCGCGGGAAAATGTCCTCAAAATAATTGACAAGCTTGGAAATATATGATATAATGTTAATTATACGATAGAGTATTGTGGATTTTTGTGGGAAATTGACGAAAAAACCGTAAAATTCCTTGAGAATGAGAGGTGTGACCGTATGAAAATTTCTTTTTCTCCTCCCGATCTTTCCGAGGCGGAAATCGTAGAGGTTGCCGAGGCGCTGCGCTCGGGTTGGATCACGACGGGACCCCGAACGAAAAGGCTGGAGGCGATGATCGCCGAGTGGCTCGGGACCGAAAAATGCGTTTGCTTAAATTCCCAGACCGCTTGCGCGGAAATGGCGCTTCGTTTGCTTGGCGTGGGGGAGGGGGACGAGGTAATTACCTCCGCCTACACGTATACCGCGTCCGCGTCGGTCATTGACCACGTGGGAGCGAGGATCGTTCTTGTCGATACCCAAGCCGATTCCTTTGAGATGGATTACGACGCGCTGGAGCGGGCGATTACCGAAAAGACCAAGGCGATCATTCCCGTGGATCTTGGCGGCGTTCCCTGTGACTACGACCGATTGTTTGAGATCGTGGAGAAAAAACGTGGACTTTTCCGTCCGAACGGCGAGATCCAGAAAGCGTTGGGGCGTGTGGCGATCATGGCGGATACCGCCCACTCCTTTGGCGCGGTCTATCACGGAAAAATGGTGGGAAGCGTTGCTGACTTCTCCTCCTTCTCCTTCCACGCGGTAAAGAATTTCACGACCGCCGAGGGAGGCGCCCTGACGTGGAGAACCATTGAGGGAATCGACAACGAGGACCTTTACCGCCGTTTGCAGCTGTTCAGTCTGCACGGACAGAGCAAGGACGCTTTGGCGAAAACCCAGCTTGGCGCATGGGAATACGACATTGTGGGTACGTGGTACAAGTGCAATATGACCGACGTGGCGGCAGCCATCGGACTCAAGCAGTTCGAAAGATACCCCGCTATGCTCAAGCGTCGCGAGGAGATCATCAAGAGATACGACGCGGCGCTTCGCCCTCTGGGTGTGGAGACGCTTCCCCATTACGGCGAGGATTACCGCTCCTCGGGACATTTGTATCTGACTCGGATCCCCAAAATTACGGCTGAGGAACGAAACGGGATCATCATTAAGATGGCGGAGCGGGAGATCGCCTGCAACGTGCATTACAAGCCCCTGCCCATGCATACGGCGTACAAGAGGCTTGGCTTCGACATTGCGGACTATCCCAACGCCTACGCCCATTTTGCCAATGAAATCACCCTGCCGCTTCATACCTGTCTGACCGACGAAGAGGTGGAGTACGTGATTGAGAATTATATTGACGTTGTAAAGGGGTATTTGAAATGATTTACCGTTTTTTTAAAAGATTTTTTGACATTCTGCTATCTTTGATCGCCCTTCCGTTCGTGTTGTTGATTATTCTGATCTTTGCGCCGATCATCTATTTTACTGACAAAGGTCCCGTGTTTTACAACGCTCCCCGTCTTGGAAGAAAAGGGAAGGTCTTCAAGATGTACAAGCTCCGTTCCATGAAGGTCAATTCTCCGAATCTGAAGGCTGCTGACGGCTCTACATACAATGCGGCGGACGACCCCCGTGTGACGAAAATCGGTCGCTTGATGAGAAAAACGAGCATTGATGAGGTTCCTCAGTTTTTAAACGTGCTTAAGGGGGATATGAGCTTTATCGGACCTCGCGCGCATCTTACCACCAACTACAAGGGGTATGATCAACTGGATGAGCCTCATAAAAGACGGTTGGACGTACGTCCCGGTATTACGGGTTACAGTCAGGCATATTACAGAAACTCTGCTACCTCCGCGCAGAAGATGGAAAATGACGTGTATTACGTGGAGCATCTTTCCTTCGGTCTTGACGTAAAAATCATCTTTAAGACCGTAGCTTCGGTTTTGAAGCGTGAGAATATTTACGTGTCGCCCGACGGAACAAAGCCTGCTCAGGCAGAGGCGCAGACCGAGGCGAAAAGTGAGGAAGCCGTTTCCGAGGAGATCAAGCAATGAAGAAGCTGTTGATTATCGGAGCATCGATTCTTCAACTGCCTGCGATTCAGCGTGCCAAGGAACTCGGTTATTACGTGGCGGTGATTGACTATGATCCCAACGCGGTCGGTATTCCTTATGCGGACGAGTATTTTAACGTCAGCACGATTGATATTGAGGGTGTTGCGAAAAAAGCCGAAGAGTTCGCTCCCGATGGGATCATGACTCTCGCTACCGATATGCCCATGCGATCGATTGCGGCGGCTTGCGAAAGATTGGGGCTGCCCGGTATTTCCTTCGACACGGCGGTCAAGGCGACCGACAAGGGGGAAATGATCAAGACCTTCGAGGCGCATGGTGTGGAGCATCCGTGGTATTTTATTCTTGAAAAGCCTACGGAGCTGGATGCGGTTATGGATCGTATTACATTCCCGTGTATCAGCAAGCCTACGGATAATTCCGGTAGCCGCGGCGTGATGCTCATTCACAACGAGGATGAGCTTCGTGAGGCTGTTTCATATAGCTCTGAAAATGGAAGAAGCGGCGGTGTGATCATCGAGGAGTTTTTGCAAGGACAAGAGGTCAGCGTGGAGATCGTGGTGCTGAACGGCGCACCCCACGTGTTGAACGTGACCGATAAGCTGACCACGGGGGCACCCCACTTTGTGGAGATGGGGCACACCCAGCCCAGCCGTCTATCCGAGAAGGATTTGGATGCGATCCGTGATCTTGCTTGCCGAGCCGCTTTGGCGGTCGGGATCGGCAACGGTCCCGCTCACGTAGAGATCATGCTGACCGAAAAGGGTCCCCGCATGATCGAGCTTGGCGCTCGTATGGGAGGGGATTGTATCACCACCCACTTAGTACCCCTTTCCACGGGCATCGATATGGTGGAATCCACCATGCGCATTGCCTGCGGCGAGACCCCCGATCTGGAGAAAAAATTCCATAAGGGAAGCGCCATTCGCTACTTCTCCTGTCCCGTGGGAACCATTGCCGCCATCGACGGCGTGGAGGAAGCTCGCAAGGTAGAAGGCGTTCGGGAGATTTCCTTTACCAAGAAGATCGGTGATACGGTCGGGGCGGTTGGAAGCAGTACCGACCGCGTAGGCTTTGTGATTGCCCAAGGGGATACCGCAGAGGATGCGGTGAAAATTTGTGAAAAAGCGTGCCAAACGGTACGTATTACGGTGAAATAACCGAGAAATAGGAAACATATGTCCGGATTACAGGGAATGTATCAGCAATTTGACTCTAGGGTACACGTGCTCTCCCGAAAGATGGGCGCGGAGCGTTCTGCCAAGCATTATTTTTCTATGCTTGAAGCGAATGGAATGGAAATCAAACGCTTGAATGTGGAACAAAAAGAACAGGTAAAGGAAGCCTGGAACGGACACGTGACCAAAAAAGGCTTAGCAACTCATGAACTTGTGTACTCGGTGACGGGTCGTTTCAACCCATATATATGCTCAGAACTTTTGTTCCGAACCAAAATTGAATTGGCAATGAATGACTTCAAGTTGAAGTTCGGTTTTTCGGACAAAAACTATTTTGATATGATGTTCCCGAATGAGCCCATGCCTCATACGCTGGTTCGAAATATCAACGGTGTGTTTCTGAATCGGGATTACCGTCCGATTTCTGAGGATGAGATCAAAGGGATTTTGGCTCCCTACGAAAAGGTCATCGTAAAACCGTCCATTGATAACGGGTTCGGAAAATCGGTCAAGCTGTATGAGCAAAAGGATTTTGATAAGATCGGCAATGATTATTCCCGTGATTATTTGATTCAAGAGGTTCTAACACAGCATGCTTCCGTATCGGCGCTGAATGCATCCTCCATCAATGTGGTTCGTGTGGTAAGCCTTTCTCTCAACGGAAAAGTTTCCCCTGTCAATTACGGACTTCGTTGCGGCGCAGCGGGAGCGATTACCGATAACTTTATCACCAAGGACGGACGGGGTATGTTCGTAATCGGTGTAGAGGCGGACGGAACCTTGAAAAATGAAGCATTTTATTCTTGCGGAGAAAAGATTACGGTTGCACCGAATGGAGCGGAGTTCGCCGGCGTCAAGCTTCCGAACTTTAAGGAAGCCTTGGAAATGACCACAAGAATGCACGAGAAGCTTCCTCATTTTGGATTTATCGGATTTGATGTTTGCTTTGATGCAGACGGAAGTCCCAGAATTATGGAGCTGAATATGCGTGGTCCCGGTGTTCTGTATTATCAGTATGCCAATGGACCTTTATTCGGCGAGCGTACCCAAGAAGTAATTGACTGTTTCTGCAAATAAAATAAAGGAAACGATGAAAAAACTTTTGATACTCGGCGGATTTCCGCAAATGATCGACATCGTGATGACGGCTCAGGAAATGGGCGTCTATGTGATCGTAGCGGATCGGGAGGAACATTCCCCCGCCAAACGGTTTGCCGATCGCGCGTTGCAGATCAGTACCGATGAGGTAGATCGGTTGGAAGAGATATGCCGAGCGGAACAGATTGACGGCGTGTTTACCGGCTTTGAGGATTTTAATATTCACGTAGCGAGGGAACTTTGCCGGCGGCTCGGATTGCCGTTTTACGCCACTGCCGAGCAGTTGGAAACCGTGACCAATAAGGTTCGGTTCAAGGAAAAATGCCGAGAATACGGGGTTCCCGTCATCGAGCAATATCTCCTTGACGAGGCATTGAAAAAAAAGGAATACCCCTATATCGTAAAGCCCGCGGACAGCTACGGAAGCAGAGGCATTACCGTTTGCATGGATGATGCCACGCTGATAGACGGCGTGAATCGGGCAAAGGCGGCGTCCTCCTCGCAAAGCGCGATCATCGAGCGGATGATCGACCACGATCATGGGGTGGAGCTGTTCTATACCTTGGTCGGCGGAAAGATTCGCCTGACCGCCACGGCGGACCGTTATACCGTGAGAAACGGTGAGACCACCGTACCGTTGCCCGTAGCGGAGGTGTTCCCAAGCCGACATCGGGAGGAAATGCTCCCGATTCTGGACGAGCCTATCCGTCGGATGATGACGGGCATGGGACTTCGGGACGGTTTGGTTTTGGTTCAGGCACTCTATGACGGCAAGGACGGTTATTTCGTTTATGAAATGGCGTATCGCCTGACGGGAGAGCAGCACTACCGCTTGGTGGAGAAGCAGCAGGGAATCAGCCTTTCCCGTATGATGATCCGATTGGCACTGGGTGAGGATATTTCCGAATACGATACCGAGCTTTTGGAGGATTCCGAATTTGATAAGCCGTCGATCAATCTGGCGCTCGTTCTGAACGCAGGCAAGATCGCCCGTGTCGAGGGCTTGGAGACGGTCTACCGGATCGATGAGGTGATCTCCTACAATCTGACCCACGCCGAGCAGGATGTGGTTCGGGCAAGCGGAGATTATTCCCATATGCTGATCCGCGTGAATATGGTAGCGGAGAGCTACGAAAAGCTTCGCCGTGCCGTGGCAATGGTGGATGAAGCCGTCTCGGTTCGATCCGAGGACGGAAAAGATATGCTGTCCGCTCATTTTCGGCTTTCATGATGAACAGACAGAATAAGAATTTTAAGTTGAGCCAACAAGGGATAAAATGAAAATTCTAAAAAGGAAGAGAAACGCATGAATATTACAAAAATTCAGGAACGGTATTTTGGATTTTACAACTGGGGCAAGAGAAAATTGATTGCGAGAAGCGTTCACAAGACCGCTCAAAAATATTTGGAAAATCCTAATATTCTTACGAAAGAGGAAAAGCGGCAAATTGAGGAGTTTTGGTCGCCTTATGGAAAGGTCGATCCTATTTATCATGCGTTTTTTAAGGAAAAATCGGGCATGTTCCACCCTCAGTGGCTTCCCACGGATATTTACATCAACGTGATCGATGAATATTTTAACGATCGAAACGCTACCCACGTGATGGACGATAAGAGCTTGTATTCCCGTCTGTTTTTGGGAGTTCCGCAGATTGAGGTGTTTGCCAGCCGAATGGGCGGTTTGTGGTATGACGCCGATTTGAAGCTCATTCCGATGGATGAGGTAAAATCAATCGTAGAAGAGCATGAGGAGCTTTTTGTAAAGGCAGCGACTCGGTCGTACGGTGGAAAGGGCGTTCAGTACCTTAGCAAGCAAAAGGGTTCTATGTGGGAGCAGCTTCAGCAGGCGATCAAAATGATGCCCGGAAATATTGTGATTCAAAAGTCGTTCCGTCAGCATCCCGTTTATAAGGAACTGAATCCTTCTTCTGTGAATACGTTGCGTATCATTTCGCTGTTGACCGAAAACGGGGCGAAGATATATTCCGCTGTGGTTAGAATGGGGATTGGAGAGGCAAAGGTAGATAATGCCTCCGCAGGCGGAATTTTCTGCGGAATCCGAGAGGATCACACGCTCAAGGATACGGCGTACAGACTGACGGGACAATCCTTTAAGACACACCCAACCAACGGGTTGGTGTTTGAAGGATATCAGCTGGTGGGCTATGATAAGGCAGAGGCTCTTGTGAAACAGGCGCATCCGCTGGTTCCGTATTTCCGTTTGGTTTCTTGGGATGTGGCGATTGATGAAAACGGCGACGCATTCCTGTTAGAGGCAAATCTGGCAAAGGGTTGTCTGGATTTTCATCAGTTGACCAGAGGTCCCTTGTTTGGAGAGGATACCAAGGCAATTCTTGACGACGTATTTGGAAAAAAGAATAGCAAATAGGAGAAATTTATGGAGTTAAAGGGAAAGACCCTCCTTCTGATGGGCGGCGGCGCTTATGCGAAGGATATTGTACGATACAAAGAGGAAAAAGATTTTCGTATTGTTGCGCTTGGCAGAGATGCCAATACGCCGATCGCTAAGATATCCGATGCGTTCTACCAGATCGATACGCAGGATGTGGATGCTGTTTGCGAGGTCGTAAGGAAGGAAACCGTGAACGGTATCTTTGTTGGATCATCGGAAGTGAATATTGATCCCGCCATTACGGTCAGTGAGCGGACGGGCTGTTATTTCTATACCAACCGTAAGCAATGGGACATTTTGGCTAACAAAGCAAAATTCAAGGACTATTGCCGTCGATATGGCGTGCCGGTTGTTCCTGAGTTTCCAATTTCGGCGGATTACATTGCCGAGGATGTGAAAAAGCTGAAATTTCCCGTTCTTCTCAAGCCCACAGATAGTTCGGGCGCCAGAGGAATGAATGCGTGTTACTCTGCCGAAGAATTTGATCATCTTTACCGTGAGGCGTTGAAATTCTCCAAGAAGAAGGAAGTGATTGTGGAGGAATTGATCACGGATGCGGATGAGGTCTTCTTCCAATATACCTTGCAGGATGGTGTGTGTTCTCTTACTTCTTGCTTTACTAAGGTGTTTGTTCATAGTGAAAATAAGGAACTGATTCTGCCCATTTTCCATATGTATCCCAGCAAATACATCGACGAGTATTACCGTTCGGTACATGATGGCGTTTGCAAAATGTTTTCCGCTATGGGTGTGAATAACGGTGTGATGACCCTTCAAAGTTTCTACAAGAACGGACGCTTTTACGTATTTGAAGCGGGATTCCGTATGGGCGGCGCGCAAAATTACATTCTGACCGACTATCAGTGGGGAATCAATTCCTTGAAGTGTATGATCAATTACGCGTTGACGGGAAGCATGAATGATACACCGATTATAGAAAAGGACAATGCCCGTTTCAGACATCCCTGCTGCAACTATTATGTGGGCTTGAAGGCGGGAACCGTTGCTAAGATGGGCGGTGTGGATGAGGTCCGCGCTATGGAAGGAGTGCTTAACGTGACGGTAATGTGTCATGAGGGCGAGGTCATCCATGAGACCAATGCGCTGGAGCGTGTGTGCTTGCGTATTCACGTGGTAGGAGCCACCGCGGAGGATCTGGCTTGTAATTTGGTTAGGATCAGTGATACGTTAGAGATCATTTCCATCGATGGTGAGGAAATGCAGCTGGAGCATTTGACCTATGATCGTTGCTTGAAAGCCATTCACCAAACGACTACTTTTTAATGCTTTAAATTTCGGAGGAATCTATGCCAATTGAATTTTTGTATCTGGGCGCCGTATTTGCGGTCTGTATCATTGGATTCATGGTACTGAAGCGCCCTCTGTATGAGTGTATGCTTGCCGCGTTTGTCGTGTTGGTTGCCATTACGGGGACCTGGGCAAATGTGGGAGATTTCATTTGGGATGCTATGAAGGAGCCCACGATGTATGTGATCTTTGCCTTCGTGATCTCCGCGTCGCTTTTATCCAAAACCAGAGTCATCGATGATTGTATCGCCATTATTCTCTCCATATTTGGAAGATTGCGGGGAGGCGCGGGCTTTGTGGCAATTATCGGCAGTACCTACGTGGGATCCCTGTCGGGTTCCGGCCCCGGTAACGTAGCCACCACGGGCGTATTTACCATTCCCGCCATGATCCGATCGGGGTATCCCCCTCATTTGGCTGCCAATGTGGAGGCTCATGCCAGTACCATGGGCAATATGATTCCTCCCGCAGGTATGATCGCCATCGCTTTTGCGGCATTGGATACGTTATACCCCAATACATATACCATGTCCCAATACTGGATTTTACTTTGGGGTGTTGCCATCTGGTTTGTTATTCAGCGAATTATTACGCTCTATATCATGTGCCGAGTGTACAAGGTTGAGGCAATGAAAAAGGAAGATATTCCTTCTCTCAGACAATCGCTTAAGAGAGGATGGCGTGCCATTTTCCTTCCGATTATTGTTTTTGTTCCTTTCCTTTTAACCAGTAAGTTTGAAAGCTTCTTTGTTGATCGATTGGGAGAAGCGGGTTCCAAGGCATTTAACAATAGCTTGCTTTTGTTTATTCCCGCGTTGATCGTGGTTTGCGGTGTGTTCCTGTCGGGCAAGGAGACCATCAAAAAAATGACGCTTCCCAAAATGGGACAGGAAATTGGGAAATCCATGCTCAAGGTTGTTCCCACATCGGCACTCGTTTTGTTTGCGTATTTTGTAAGTAACGTCTTTGAGACGCTGAATGTGGAAACGGCAATTGGGGCATTTATCTCTTCATTGAATATGAATCGAGTCGCCCTTTGCTTCTTGTTGCCCCTGTTTACGGCAATTCTCGGAATGCTCCTTCCCGGTTCTACTCAGGT
>JAZOQX010000004.1:0-19238 GCA_045656325.1 Eubacteriales bacterium | reverse complement strand
AAAGCCGTGTTCGAAAGAACACGGCTTTTTTCAATCATGCTTACTTGAAAAGAGAAAGGAACTGTGGTATAATAAGCGTAGGATTCGATATAGAAACGGAGGTGGGAAGGATGAAAATGGGAAGCCGAATATACTGCCGAGGTGTACAGCTTGCTTTTCGCGCGGTACAGCCCTTCTTGCCCTATCGGAAACCTCTTGTTTTGCGTAGCGTGTGGGACGTACCCGAGGCGCTAAAGGAGCAAGGGATCCAAAGGGTGTTGATTATTACGGGACCAAACCTGCATCGAAGGGGAAGGATCGACGCGCTCAAGAGCGCGCTGGCATCCAATGGAATAGATTACGGAGTGTATGACGATACCTGCTCCAATCCTACGGTCCAAAACGTAGAGGAAGCCTGTCTGCTCTATGAGCGTGGAAAATATCAGGGGCTGATCGGCATGGGAGGAGGCTCTCCCATCGATTGCGCCAAGGCGGTGGGAGCAAGACTTGTCCGCCCGAAAAAGCCGATTGCTCGGATGAAGGGAGTGCTGAGGATCCGAAAAAGGATTCCGTTTTTGGTGGCAATTCCCACTACGGCGGGAACGGGAAGCGAGGTCAGCATCGCCACGGTCATCAGCGATCCCGAAGGACACGATAAGTTTCCTATCAGCGATTTCTGCCTCATTCCCCGCGTCGCGGTTTTGGATGCGGAGAATACAAGGACCATGCCCCCGTTTTTTGTCGCAACCACGGGCATGGATGCCCTCACTCACGCGGTAGAAGCATATGTAGGAAGGGCAACGACCAAGGAAAGCCGAGCCGAAGCGTTGCAAGCGGTTTCTCTCATTTTCGGAAATATAGAAGCGTCCTACGAATGTCCCGAGAATAGCGAAGCGGGACAGAGAATGCTGGAGGCGGCCTATCTGGCGGGAGATGCCTTTTCCCGCTCCTACGTGGGCTATGTTCATGCCCTTGCCCATGCGCTGGGAGGCGCATACGAATTGCCCCACGGACTTTGCTGCGCCATACTGATGCCTTACGTTTTGGAGGCGTACGGAGAATCGGCGCATAAGAAGCTGCATAGGCTTGCCTTGGCGGCGGGAATCTCCTCGGAGCAGGAAGGAGAGAAAGAGGGCGCGAGGGCGTTTATTCTTGCCGTGAGGGGGATGAACGGGCGTATGGGAATCCCCGAAGGGATTTCGGAGCTGAAAGCAGAGGATATTCCTATGCTTGCCGCCCGCGCCGCCAAGGAAGCCAATCCCCTTTATCCCGTTCCTTTGTTGATGGATGACGAGGACTTGATGAAAATTCTTGGTAGTGTAATGGAATCGAAGCCATCGTCAAAATAAAAGATTATAACGCGTCTTGGGGTGACGAAAAAACGTCGGACAGCTATTTGCTGTCCGACGTTTTTTGCAAGAGGGATCAAAGGGTCTTGACAAAGGCTTCGATCCGCTCCAACGCCTGCGTAATGTGCTTGATGGAATAGGCGTAAGAAATTCTCGCAAACGCCTCTCCCCCCTGACCAAAGGCGGTTCCGGGAACGATGGCGCACTTGTAATCGTAGAGGAGCTTGTTGCAGAACTCCTCGCCCGATAAGCCGTAGGCACCCACCTTGGGGAAGATATAAAACGCGCCCTCCGGCTCAAAGGATTCGATACCGATGCTCTTTAAGCCGTTGTAGATATAACGGCGGCGGCGGTTGTATTCGTCAACCATCATGCGAATATCCTCCTCGCCGTTTTTCAGCGCCTCAATGGCGGCAAACTGAGCGGTGGTAGGGGAGGACATGATACCGTACTGGTGGATCTTCAGCATTTGCTCGGTCAAGGGCGCGGGAGCGCAGATATAACCCATACGCCAGCCCGTCATGGCAAAGGCCTTGGAAAATCCGCTGGCAACGATGGTTCTCTCCCACATTCCCTCAAGGGAAGCGATCGAGCAGTGGGAGCCCGTATAGGTCATTTCCGCATAGATCTCATCCGAAAGAACGAGAATGTTGGTGTCCCTCAAAACCTCCGCGATCTCCAAAAGCTCCTCACGGGTCATGATTGCGCCCGTGGGGTTGTTGGGATAGGGAAGAACCAGCATTTTTGTGCGGGGGGTGATCACCGCCTTGAGCGCCTCGGGATCGATCTTGAATTTGTGTTCGAATTTGGTCTCAAGGATCACGGGAACGCCGCCCGCCATCTTTACCAGAGGGGCGTAGCATACGAAGGAGGGGGTGGGAACGATGACCTCGTCTCCCGCCTCGATTACCGAGCGAAAGGCGATGTCAATGGCTTCGCTGCCGCCTACGGTGACGATGATCTCCTTCATGGGAGCGTAGGATATGCCAAAGCGGCGGGTCATATAGGAATCGATCTCGCAGCGAAGCTCCGAAAGACCCGCATTGGCGGTGTAGTAGGTCTTGCCCTTTTCAAGGCTGGCAATGCCTGCCTCGCGAATGTGCCACGGAGTCTGAAAATCAGGCTCCCCCACGGTGAGACCTACCACGTCCTGCATGGTGTTCATTAAATCAAAAAATTTTCGAATGCCCGATTTCGGGGTTTCAACCACCGTTCGGGACAATACCTTGCTATAATCAATCATCAGTTAAAGGTTCCTCTCTCATCAATTTCGGGGGCATCGTAAACTACACCCGTATCCTTGTACTTGTGCAAAACAAAATGAGTGGCGGTAGAGATGACCGCGTCAATGGGCGCCAGCTTCTGAGAGACGAAGAAGGCGACCTCCTTCATGGTTCTTCCTTCAATGAGAACAGACAGATCGTAGCCGCCCGACATCAGATAGACGGCCTTGACCTCGGGATAGTTGTAGATCTTTTCGGCAACCCGATCGAATCCGCGGTCCCGTTGGGGGGTGAGCTTTACGTCGATCATGGCGGTTACCGACTCCACGTCGGTTTTTTCCCAGTCGATAATGGTTTTATAGCCAAGGATGGTACCCGATGCCTCCAGCTTGGAGATTTCACGCTCCACCTCCTCCTTGGTCGAGTTGAGCATGACGGCAAGCTGAGTCGCCGTCAAGCGGGCGTCGCTTTCCAAAAGCTTCAATAATTCTTTGTTCATAGTAAATGTGTCCTCCTATGATCAGGATATGGTTTGGTTGAGTTTTTTAGAAATGCTTTCATAGGAAAGCCCGTACTTGTCGGCAATATCACGGGCATAGCTCTTTCCGTCAGGCTTCTGACGAACGATCTTGAAGGAGCGCTTGCCCTCCTCAATTCCCGCCACGAGGGTGTCGATCCGAACGCCGCCGTCGGCAGCGGTACGGGCATTGATCTCGTCGATCTGCGCCGCAAGCTCGTGCAGGTGGGTAGAGAAGAGACAGCGGCAGCCTACGCGGGAAAGTCCGGCCAAAACCTCTGCGGCGATATAGGATGCCTCAAAGGAGCCCGTGGAGGACAGGGATTCGTCAAGAAGCACCAGACTTTTTGGGGTAACGGCAGAGAAGATATCACGCAGTCGCGCGCACTCCTCTCCGAGACGACCCTTGTCGATGGTATCCTCCGCGCCCGTGGGGAAGTGGGTAAAGATCTTGTCAGCCAGGCTGATTTTCGCCTCCCTTGCGGGGACGAACATACCGAGCTGCGCCATCACCTGAGCAAGACCTAAGGCGCAGGTGATCACCGATTTACCGCCTCGGTTCGGACCCGTCAGAACGAAGATCAACGCATCGTCGGTGACAAAGGAGACGTCGTTGGGAACGATCTCATCCTCTACCTTGATGGCTACGCAGGGATTGTAAAGCTCCTCGGCGACGAAGATCGGCTCGTCTGCCACGATCTCGGGGCGGCAGAGCGAGAGCCCCTTCTCCTTCAAAATGCGGAGGAAGGCGGTTCCCTTAACCAAAAACTCGATCTCGGGCATCAGATTCAAAAGAAAATCGGTGTTTTCCAATACGTAGCCTTGAATGATTTTTTTCCAGGAGCGAAGAGACTGCTTGTATACGTCGTTGATGGCAGAATTGAACGCCAAGGCAAGGGCGGTCTTCTGATTCTCGGATTGCCGCTTGCTAAAGGGAACCAGATTGGCAATGCAGGTATATTGATCGTCCTTGAAATTCAAGCGCAGAATTTTTTCCAGCACGTCACCCGAACGGAATGGCTCGGGATTTACCGAGAGCACGCCCGCGCTGGAGGGACGGAGCTGAGCATCCAGATTGACACCGATGGTCACGCTTCGAATGTCACGGACGCGGTCGGTCAGATCCTCAAGCTTTTCGTTCAATTCGCGGTAATAATCACTGGTTGCCAGCTCGGTGATCCGATCGCAAAGAAGGGTAAAGGCTTGACTTTTGAATTGTCCCGCCATGGGCGAGAGACCGTTGTGAAGCGTGGAAACCGCAGAGATATACAGCTCAATCTCCGTCAAGCTTTCCAAATAGGAATCACTGTCTCCCTGATCTGCCTCCAGTCGGCGAAGCTCCATGATATCGGTGAGAACGGGGATCAGCCGATTGAGCGTAACGGAAAGCTCGGGAAAGGTCAGCATATCCTCAAATACGTCCATACGGTGGGCAATCACCGCGGGGTCTGCCGTAAAGAATTCGCAAAGATCTCTGCTCTTCAGGTGCAGGATCTCGTCGAGTCCCAGCTCCTCAAGAACAAACATATCGATGGAGGGGGTAGCCGTACCGCTCAAATGGGCGGAGCGGGAAGCCTCATCAGGCCAAAGCAGGCTGAATTGGGAAAGATCTACGTTCATAGGGGATCCTTTCGAAAATTAGAGTACCTTGATATACAGAAACGCAACGAGAGCGGCCTGCAATAAGAAAATGACGGGAATGCCAAGCATGAATTTGACGTGCTTCGTCTTGTGACGGATCAGCTGCATGGTAGCGTACATGGCTACCGAGCCGCCGAGAGCCGAGAGCAGCAAAAGCGTGCGCTCGCGGGTACGGTGGCGGGGATTGTGCTTGGCGGCGAATTTGTCGTACATACAGACGACGATGGAGATCAAGGAAATGACGCCCAAATAGATCAGGGGATAAAGATACTTCGGTTCCATGGGATACTCCTTTTTGGGGGTTAGTTTTTCTTGGCGGGGAAGCTGTCCTTCAAGCCGACGATGCGGTTAAAGGTGTTGGGATTTTTGGTGTCCTTGCAGTAGTAGCCGTCACGGACGAACTGGAACTTCTCCCCGTCTTCGGCATCCGCCAAGGAGGGCTCCACCAAGGCGCCCTCGATCACGGTCAGGGACGCGGGGTTGAGATAGTCGTTGTAGGTCTTATCCTCGGGAATCGCGTTCACATTTTCAATGGTAAAGAGACGGTCGTAAAGCATCATGGTCACGGGCTTTGCCGCCGTCGCGCTGAGCCAATGAATGGTTCCCTTGATCTTTCTGCCGTCCACGGGATTGCCGTTGCCCGATTCCAGATCGGCGGTGCAGCGGATCTCCTTCACGCTTCCGTCCTCGTTCTTTACGATCTCGTTGCAGCGAACGATATACGCGCCCATGAGACGAACCTCGCCCTCGGGCTTCATGCGGAAGAACTTGGGAGGCGGTACCTCGGCAAAATCGGCGGCATCGATATACAGTTCACGGGTAAAGGGAAGCGCGCGAACACCTGCCTCGGGGTCCTGAGGATTGTTGGGCAGATCGAAATATTCCACCTTGTCCTCGGGATAGTTGGTCACGACCACCTTGATGGGGTGCTGAATGGCAATGCGTCGGGGCGCGGAGGCGTTCAGCTCCTCGCGGATGCAATGCTCCAGCATACCGATATCCACTAAGCTATTCGCCTTCGCCACACCTGCGCTTCGCACAAAATTGAAGATGGAGGAGGGGGTGTAGCCGCGGCGGCGCAGACCGCAAATGGTGGGAAGACGGGGATCATCCCAGCCGTCCACCATATCGTTTTCCACCAAATAGCGGAGATAGCGCTTGGACATCACCGTGTTGGTCACGTTCAGACGGGCAAACTCCCTCTGCTTGGGGGGATTTTCAAAGCCGATGTTGTCGATGACCCACTCATACAGAGGACGGTGGTTCTCAAACTCCAAGGAGCAGAGCGAGTGCGTGATGCCCTCCAAGGCATCCTGAATGGGATGCGCGTAGTCGTAAAGGGGATAGAGACACCACTTGTCTCCCTGACGGTGGTGATGCACGTGTACGATACGGTAAATGGCGGGATCGCGCATATTGATATTCGGGGAGGACATATCAATCTTGGCGCGGAGAGTGCGGCTTCCGTCGGGAAACTCACCCGCCCTCATACGGCGGAACAGATCCAGATTTTCCTCCACCGAACGGTTGCGGTAAGGGCTCTCCTTGCCCGCCTCGGTGAGGGTTCCTCTGTATGCCTTCATTTCCTCGGCAGACAGATCGCACACGTAGGCTTTTCCGTCCAGAATCAGCTTTTCGGCGTACTCATAGCACTTGTCAAAGTAGTCCGAGCCGTAGAAGATGCCGCCCGATGGCTCGGCACCCAGCCAGCAGAGGTCACGGTAAATGGATTCCACGTATTCGTTGTCCTCCTTGGAGGGGTTGGTGTCGTCGTAGCGAAGATTGAATTTTCCTCCGTACTTCTTGGCGGTCTCAAAGTTGAACATGATCGCCTTGGCAGAGCCGATATGAAGATATCCGTTTGGCTCGGGAGGAAAACGGGTGTGGATCTTCAGATTGGGATTTGCCGCAAGATCGGCGTCAATAATATCGTGTATAAAGTTGCTTGCGATTTCTTCCATGAGAGATACCTCTTTCTTGTTCGTTTTGTTAGAGTGTTGCCAGTTTCATTCGGATGCGGTCTGTGGTTTTTTCCTTGCCGAGGATCTGCATCACGGTATAAAGATCAGGGGCGTTCAACTTGCCCGTTACGGCAAGACGCAGGAACATACTCACGTCTGCCACGCTTCCCTTAAAGGCGGCGGGGGCTGCCTTATACGCCTTCATGTCGGGGGTATAACCGAGAGGCGCGCCCAACGCCTTGACCTTTTCAAACCAAGCGTTCATATCGTCCGCCTCGTCGTAGACGGCGAGGAAGCCCTCAAGAACCGACTTGATATCAGCGCGGTCGTATTTTTCGTCGTAATCGCACTCGGGGGCGAAAAACTCATCAAAGAAGAATCCCATGTAGGGCTTGGCGTCCGCCCAGGTCGCCAGATCCTTGCGGGGCTTTTTTCCGCCGCGTCCGATGGCAAAGATCGCCTCGGTGAAGTCGGGACGCTGGGAGAGAGCCGCGCCAAACGCGGGATCAAACGCCAATGCCCATTCGGTCACGCGCTGCGCCACCGTTTTTGCGTCCATTTTGGAAATCACGTTCTTCGAAACGTCGCCCAGTTTCTGGAAATCAAAGAGACAGCCCGATACCGACATTTTCTTAATGTTAAAGGGGAAATCGCGGTAGCTCTTGTCGGGATTTTGCATTCTCCATTCCTCGTAGTTGGAATTGAGAAGCGTCATAACGTATTCGCATACCGCCTCGGGACAGTATCCCATACGGGTATAGTCGTCCATGTTTGCGCCCATGTCGCGCTTGGAAAGCTTCTTCTTGTTGCCCGCCTCGTCCAGACGCATGATCTGGGCGATATGCATATACTTGGGTGTCTTAAAGCCAAGATAGCGGAAAAGCTGGAGGTGCTTGGCAAGGCTTGGCAGCCATTCCTCGCCTCGGATGACGTGGGTGGTTCCCATCAGATGGTCGTCCACGGCGTGGGCAAAATGATAGGTAGGGATGCCGTCCGATTTGAGAAGCACGAAATCCTCGTCGTTTTCGGGGATCTCCATATTGCCCTTTACAAGATCGGTGAAGCGGATCTTCCGTTCGGGATCCCCGTCCGCGAGAATGCGAAGCACAAAGGGGTTGCCCTTTTGGAGGTTTTCCTCCACCTCTTCCATGGTAAACTGTCTGCGGCGAAGCATTTCCGCCCGTCTGGCTTCCGCCTCTGCCTGCCAGTCTGTATTTTTAATTTCTTCCTTTTTGTTGACCTGACCAAGCTCCTCTAACTCCTCCTCGGTGGTGAAGCAGGGATAAGCCCGCCCCTCCCTTACGAGCTGCTTGGCGAATACATGATAGATCGGTCCTCGCAGAGATTGCTTGTAGGGACCGTACGCGCCGTGATCGGCTACCCTTCCGTCCTCGCCGAGGATCGCTCCCTCGTCGAAATTGACTCCGTAAACCGAGAGCGTACGGATCAGCGCCTCCGCCGCCCCCGCGACCTCGCGCTTCGCGTCGGTATCCTCAATACGCAGATAAAGCACGCCGCCGCTTTGATGCGCCAGCCGCTCCGCGACGGTGGTGGGGAAGAGTCCGCCAAAGTGGACGAATCCCGTAGGGCTGGGAGCAAAACGGGTGACCTTTGCGCCCTCGGGAAGATTGCGGGGAGGGAATTCTGCCTCTACGTCGGCAGGCGTTTTCGTGACCTGCGGAAAGAGCAGGTCGGCAAGCTTTTCAAAATCCATTGTATTTACGTTCCTTTCGGTGTCGATTGCTGACTTATCAGAGATATGCCACGGAATCCAGCGCGTTTCCGAGTGAATCGGAGCGACCGTGTCCGGGATAGATGGTGAGCCTCGGATCAAGCTCTCTAAGAGTGGCAAGAGACGCGCGCATCTGATCCTCGGAGCCGCCCCACAGATCGCATCTTCCATAGGTATCGGCAAAGAGCGTGTCTCCCGTGAGAAGAGAATCGCCGCACAGATAGCAGACCGAGCCGGGGGTGTGACCGGGGGTGTGCAGAACCCTTACGAAGGTGTTTCCCAGAGGGATCCGATCGCCGTCCCTCAGCAGCTTGTCGGCGTTGCCAAAGCTTCGCTCCCGATGAAAGAAAAGGGAAAAAGCGTTTTTCTTTCCGTCCGATAGGAACTCAGCGTCCTTTTCGTGAATGCTGACGGTGAGGGGATAAGCGGAGCGGAGGGTGTCCATGGAGAGGATATGGTCGAAATGTCCGTGAGTCAGAAGGATTCCGATGGGAGCGGCATCCTCCTTGCGGACAGCCTCCAAAATGGCGTTTGCCGTTATGGCGGGATCTACGATCAGGGCCTCGTTTTTGTGTATAATCAAATAGGTGTTGGCACCGAAGGACTCGGTTGCCACGGGTACGATCTTCATAAAGCTCTTCCTTTTAATTAAATATACAAGATATTATATCACATTTTCGGGGAATTGTCCATACAGAAAAGAAATTTTTTCAAAAAATGTGAAAAAGGTGTTGTCGGCAGACTGTTTTTTTGGTATAATGAAAAAAATCCCGAAAGGAAAGAAGAGAATGGCGAGCAAATGGACAGACCGTATGGCGACCCCTAAAATTGATCCGTCCCGTTCTGAAAATATCAGCGAGCTTTTTATGGATTCAAGTAAAATCAACGTGATGCGGCTTCTGAACTGTGATGAAAAATACAAAAAAGAAAAAGCCGCCGATTTCGAGCTTCTCAGGGAATGGGAGAGGTGCCTTCCCCTGTGTCAGGGAAACGGAGCGGCGGCGATCTATAAAGCCGAAACGCGATGGCTGGGCGTGGAGGATATGGCGCTTTCGGATCGGTGGACGGTGGGCTGCGAGCGGCTGAGAGACATGGATCTTTCGGAATATTCAGCGCCCACGGATCAGCTTCGGATCGATCGTTTTGTGTCGGATTTTGTAAAAGGATCGGCAGATGAAGCAGAGCCGCTCGCCTCCTTGATCGAAAGGATGGGTGCAGTGGCGGAGGCATCAAAAGATAAGGATTTTCATCTGATTTTACCCTTGTCGGAGGCGCCCCTTCTCCGTCCGAATCCCCATGCCGCCGAACAGATATTAAAAAGGGAAATAAGCGGCGAAAAATGCAATGGATCCGAACGCTCCTTGCTTTTGCTGCAGTCCCTTATCTCTCTTGTCCGTTTGATCGGGGAGAAAAAGAAATTCGTTTTGCATATCTATGCCGAGGGCGCGTATGACCCTGTTTTTGATGCGATCGAGTACCTTGGCGACCGTAAACTGTTCGAGGGGGAAATTTACGTGGGTGTCTTTCTCGATACGGCGGTCCGCGCGCATTCCGAGCTTTGCCGTTTGTTTGCCGAACGCTCCGACGGAAGGCAACTGACGCTTCATACGGAGTTGATCCTTACCGTGGCGGATTTTGCCGACGACCTTTCGGATCGCTTGGCGGGGCTGTTTCGCTTGTATCCCCGCAAGGGAATGTGCTTTGGCGGTGTTCTTACCGATTCGCCCGCCTATTTCGTTGCCGACCGCATCGCCCTTGACGCGTGGAGAAAATCGGATCCCGCTTTTTAAAAAAACCTTTGCAATTCCCAATGAGTTGTGCTATAATTGAGACAGAAGACACGGAGAACAGGAGGCGTTGCCTTGGAATATAAAATTTTCGAATACGACCCCCAATTGCTTCCCTATCAGAGGGACGTGGAGCTTCGGATGGAAAATTACCACCGAAAGTACGCCGAGCTTGTGGGGGAGGACGGCTCTCTTCTTGATTTTGCCAACGGACACGAATATTTTGGGTTTCATAAGACGGAGGACGGCTGGTTTTACCGCGAATGGGCGCCCGCTGCCGAGGAGGTCTACCTGACGGGAGATATGGTGGATTGGCGCTGGCTTGATTTGAAGCTGACCCCGAAGGGAAACGGTGTCTTTGAGATCTTCCTGCACGGCAGGGATAGCCTCTTTCACGGATGCCGCGTCAAAACCATCATCCGACACGAGGGAAGACTGTTAGAACGGATTCCCCTGTATATCCGCCGTGTGGAGCAGGATCCCGTCACCTACGCGTGGTGCGGCGTGATCGTGGACGAGGCGCCCTATGTGTGGAGGAAAAAGAAATTCACGCCAAAGAAAAATCTTTACGTGTACGAATGTCATATCGGCATGGCGCAGGAGAGAGAGGGGATCGGTACCTACCGTGAATTTACCGAAACCGTATTGCCCCGCATTGCCGAGCTGGGGTATAATACCTTGCAGATCATGGCAATCATGGAGCACCCTTACTACGGCTCCTTCGGTTATCAGGTAGCTTCCTTTTTCGCCGCCTGCTCCCGCTACGGAACTCCCAATGAATTAAAGGCGCTCATTGACCGCGCCCATAGCATGGGAATCGCCGTGCTTCTGGATCTGGTTCATTCTCACGCGGTCAAAAACACCGAGGAGGGACTTGGTGCCTTTGACGGCACCGAGACGCAGTTCTTCCACGCAGGTGCGCGGGGAGACCATCCTGCCTGGGGAACCAAGCTCTTTGATTACGATAAAAATGCGGTTCTGCACTTCCTTCTGTCCAATCTCAAATTTTGGATGACGGAATTTCATTTCGACGGCTTCCGCTTTGACGGCGTTACCTCCATGATCTATCACGACCATGGGCTCGGCGCGGCGTTCACCGATTACTCCAAGTATTTTTCCATGAATACCGATACCGAGGCGGTGACCTACCTTCAGCTTGCCAACCGACTGATCCGAGAGGTGAACCCCGATGCGATCACCGTGGCAGAGGATATGTCGGCAATGCCGGGTATGTGTCTGCCCATCGAGGAGGGAGGAATCGGCTTTGACTACCGTTTGGCAATGGGATTACCCGATCTTTGGATCAAGCTTCTCAAGGAAAAACGGGACGAGGAGTGGGATATGTGGCAGATCTGGAATGAGCTTACCAGCCGAAGATCGGGGGAAAAGTACATAGCCTACGTGGAGAGCCACGATCAGGCGTTGGTCGGAGATAAAACCCTCATGTTCCGCCTTTGCGACAGCAAAATGTATACCGATATGAACCGAGAGAGCAACGATACCGCGGTGGATCGGGGAATGGCGCTTCATAAAATGATACGGCTTGCTACCATTACGCTGGGAGGCGAGGGATATCTCAATTTCATGGGGAACGAGTTCGGACATCCCGAGTGGATCGATTTTCCCCGTGAGGAAAACGGATGGAGCTATTTCTATTGCCGCAGACAGTGGAGCCTTGTGGATAGTCCGTTGCTCAAATACGGTTATCTGAAGGAATTTGACCGCGGAATGCTGGCGCTGACGAAGCGCTATCGGCTGTTCCGTACCCCCGCAGTTCCGCTCTTCCTTGACGCGGGCGCGCAGATCCTGACCTACGCCAGAGGCAACGCGATCCTTGCCTTGAATTTTCATCCCTCCCATTCCTTTGAGTGCTATTATCTGACCGTTCCCGAAAAGGGACGCTATCGGGTGGTGTTTTCCACCGATCGCGAGGAGTTTGGCGGACATGGAAGAATTTCCGAGGAATACGTCTATACGGCAGAGCGGCATGGGGACGGCGCTTGGAAGCTTCCCATCTATCTTCCTGCGAGAACAGGACTGTGCCTGACCAAAATACGGACATAATTTCGGAGAAATTCCGAAATAATAAAAATAATAAATCATAAAAGGAGAAATTTGACGATGAAGACGAACAAGTATGCAGGTACGCAAACCGAAAAGAACCTCAGAGCCGCTTTTTCGGGCGAGTCTGAGGCGAGAAACAAGTACACCTACTTTGCATCCAAGGCAAAGAAGGAGGGCTTCGAGCAGATTGCCGCTCTGTTTTTAAAGACGGCGGATAATGAGAAGGAGCACGCAAAAATGTGGTTCAAGGAGCTGGAGGGTCTTGGAGACACTGCCGAGAATCTGGCAAGCGCCGCCGAGGGCGAGAACTATGAGTGGACCGATATGTACGCGGGCTTTGCGAAGACCGCCGAGGAGGAGGGCTTTACAGATCTTGCGCGCAAGTTCCGTCTGGTTGCCGCAATTGAGAAGCACCATGAGGAAAGATATCGCGCCCTTTTGAAGAACGTGGAGACCGCCGCCGTATTTGAAAAGAGCGAGGTCAAGGTTTGGGAGTGCCGCAACTGCGGTCATATCGTGGTAGGCACCAAGGCTCCCGAGGTATGCCCCACCTGCGCCCATCCGCAGAGCTACTTTGAGATTCACGCTGAGAATTATTGAGACGCGAGGACGGGGACGCAAAAACCTTGTTAGAAAATTAGGGTTTGGGTCACACACTGTGCCATATCCTTGTGTACCGTGTGAATTTTCGGCTTGACTTTAAAAAATAAAATCCGTCGGTAGCGTAGCAGCTGTCCGACGGATTTTTACATTCGGGAAAACCTATAAAATTCAAGCTTACACAATGACGGGGAGAGTGTCAAAAACAATTTTTTATAAGAGTTTTTGCGGAGCTTTTTTCAAAAAGCGACAAACCGCGCCCCAGAATCCTTAAACAAATCTTAATCCAAAATTCGATAAACTGCCAAAAGGGAATCGCCCAGCTTTTGCGCGATCGCCTTGGCGGTTTTTTCGTCACATTCGGTGCCAAGCAGACCGACGGCGTCGTCCACAGGCTTCACGTCCTCAAAGGACAGCTCCGCGGGGATCTCGGCTCCGTTTTTCAGGATCCACATTCTGCGGCAAGCGTAATCCGAGAAATCCGAAAGATCGGAGGGGGCTGCGGCAGTCCACAGAATGGGCTTCGGATCCGCGTCGCGGTTGGCGATGATGTCAATAATGTCCGCCACCACCGCGCTTGCGGTGGGAAGCTTGCCCGCGCCGGGACCGTAGAACATGACCTCTCCGACCATGTTTGCGTTGACGAGAATACCGTTAAATACGCCGTCGATGCGGGAGAGGGGATTGGCGGCGGGAACCATTCTGGGGGACACGAAGGCAATCAGCCGATCATCCTTGATGGCGGCGTGACCGATCAGCTTGAGTCCAAAGCCAAACGCGGCGGCAACCTTGGTGTCGGTCAGCGTGATCGCCGTAATTCCCTCGGTGGGAATGGTTTTGGGGTCAACCAGCTTGCCCGAGGCAAGCGCCGCAAGGATCACGATCTTTCGGGCAGCGTCAATGCCGTCCACGTCAGCGGAGGGATTGGCTTCGGCATAGCCCAGTCTCTGCGCCTCCTTCAGTACGTCGGAGAAGGGAGTGCCCTTGTCGCGCATTTCGGTCAAAATATAGTTGGTGGTACCGTTGAGGATTCCGCTGATCTTGTTGATCCTGTTCGAGGAAAGATCGTTGATCATGGGACGGATCACGGGGATTCCGCCGCCTACGCTCGCCTCAAAGAGATAGCGAACGCCATGCTCCTCGGCAAGGGCGCACAGCTCTACGCCAAAGGTGGAAACCACCTCCTTGTTGGAGGTTACCACGTTTTTGCCTGCCGCAAGACAAGCCTTCGTGAAATCGTAGGCAGGATGAGAGCCTCCCATCATTTCGGCGACCACCGATACCTCGGGATCATTCAAAATGGTGTTGAAGTCGTGAACCACCAAGGAGCCGAAGGGGCTGTCGGGAAATTCACGGAGATCGAGAATATATTTGATCTCGTATTCACAGCCGAGACGTTCCTCAATCAGCTTTTTATTTTCGGTCAGAACCTCTGCCGTGCCGCTTCCGACGACACCGAAGCCCAAAAGAGCAATTTTGATCATAGTTGTTATCCTCGCAAAAAAGAAAAAAGAATCAAGGCTTCCCAAGGGAAACACACCTATATCATATCACATTTTTTTCAAAAAAGCAAACATTTCTTAAAAAAACTTGAAAAAAAAAGAAAAACGTGGTAAAATATAGGAAAAGACAGCGCAAAAGAGAAAGGGAACCAAAATGAGCGGACTGATCGGCAACGTGCGAAACGTCAAAATCTTCGTACTGTACTTAATGGAAAATATAAATTACCCCATGGATTTTGTCACTATCAACGATATCGTGATGCAGACCGATTACGTGATGTATCTGGATCTTGCGGAGGCGTTTGCCGAGCTGACCGACGGCGGACTGGTGGAAGGGATCACCGTCGAGGGAGAGGAGCGGTATTCCGTTACCGAAAAGGGACGCTGCGTGGCGAGAGAGCTGAAGAGCGATATCCTGCCCGGAATATTGGACCGCGCGCTGGCGGCGGCGCTCCGTTACCTCAATTTCAAGGAAAGGGGAATCGTTCCCCGCTGTACGGTTGAGGGGACCGAGGACGGGCGCTTTTCGGTTACCACCAGCTTTACCGAGCGGTCTGTTTGTATCTTTACGCAAACGGTGATCGTGGATACCGAGGACCGAGCCCGTCGGATGCAGAGCAACTTTTATGAACGCCCCGAAGCCATCTATCGAGGGGTCCTTGCCTTGCTGTCGGGCAATGTGAACTATTTGTTCGATTAATTTTTGTCTGTTTTGACACAAATTGTGAAATTTCGTTAAAAAAACACAAAAATAAATTTTAAAAAACTATTGACATTATGCAAATTCATGATATAATTAGACATAGCAACGGGTGTGGTGTCCGATTTTTACATCGGTTGCGGACGAGAAAAAAGAGTGAATGATTCCATGAGTAAAGACAAGAGTTCCGAAACCCGAGGTGCAAAGGTCAATGACCGATGCAAAAAAGACAGTAAGGCTCGTGCTCAGACCCTCGCTTGGATTCAGGCGGTACGGGAAGGGAGTCAGGAGTCCTTTTCTTCGTTGCTGGAGCAGTATCAGCCGCTCATAGAGGGCGCGGTCAGCCGCTTTGTGAGTGACGGAATTTCCGAGCTGAGTCGGGAAGATCTGCGACAGGAAGCAAGTCTTGTGTTTTACCATTCGGTTTTGACCTACGATCTTGATCAAAAAGAGGTAGAGTTCGGGTTGTATGCCAAGATCTGTATCAATAATGGATTAGTGTCCCGATTGCGGAGCATCAAGCAACGCAGGATGGATGAGCCTCTTTCCGAGGAGATCTGCGTTGGGCAGGAGACCGAGGATCCCGCGGGGATGATTCTGGAGCAGGAGCGGATGCGTGCGCTCTATTCGATCATTCGCCGAGTTCTTTCGGACTATGAATGCCGCGTTTGGAGTCTTTATATGTCGGGCAGAAGCGCAGCCGAGATCGGAAGGATCGTGGAACGGGATGAAAAATCGGTGAGCAACGCCATCTACCGTATCCGAAAAAAGCTCCGCGCGGAGCTGCAATAACGAATGAAGCGGGAAAGACCCGTTCAGATACCGATCTGCGTGTTCTTCGCACGTATGACGGGAAAAATCACCAAAATCAAAGCGAGGTAAAATCATGAACGAAGAAGTAAAAATCGGCGAAGTAATGGAAGACGAGTTTGTGGATGAAACTCTGGTTTGCAAGGAGTGCGGAAACGAATTCGTGTTCACCGCAGGCGAGCAGAGATTCTACAAGGAAAAGGGCTTTATGAACAAGCCTAAGAGTTGTAAGGCTTGCCGTGATGCAAAGAAAAATGCGGGAAGAGCTCCGCGCGAGTACTTCGAGACCACCTGTGCAAAGTGCGGCGGCGTGGCTAAGGTTATCTTCCAGCCCTCCAACGACAGACCTGTATACTGCAGTGCCTGCTTCGAGGAAATGAAGAACGCTCAGTAACCGTACGTATCAAACGAAAATTGGTATCGATCGATGAGCATAAAAGGGAGCTGTTGTGTCGCAACGGCTCCTTTTTAGTGATAACGGAGGATTTTTTATGAATGAAGCAGTAACGAAGGAAAAAAAGATAAAGAAAGAAAAAAAGAAAATGAAGCCCATGAAGCGGCTGATCGTGATCGTGTCGATCGTGCTTGCCTCCATTCTGCTGATTCTGTTCGGCGCGCGGCTCTATTTCCGCCTGCCCGTGTACGGATATTACAGAGCATCCGAAAAGGGCTTCAAGATTCCTGGGCTTTCCGATGGATTCGTCGCGCAGGGATTGGACTACGATACGCAGGGTAATTTCTGGGTAACGGGCTATATGGACGACGGAAGCGCTTCTCCCGTGTATATCGTGGAGAAGGAGTCGGGTGAGCTTGTGAAGACGCTGTACCTTGCCAACGAGGACGGAACCGACTATACGGGACACGCGGGCGGCATTGCAGTTACCTTGGATTACGTGTACGTTGCGGGAGGATCTGACAATTGCGTCTATGCGTATGGTTTGGCGGATATGATGAACGCCGCCGACGGAGATTCGGTGAAGGCGAAGGGAAGTATTTCCACAAAAGCCTCTGAGACCGACTATCTGCAGCCCGCTTGCCTCTACATAGAAAACGGGTATCTTTTCGTGTTGGAATTTTACAGAGACGTAGATTATCCGACCCCCGACAGCCACAAAATGACGACCCCCGCGGGAGATTACAACCAAGCGTTGGCGGTGGCGTATGAACTGGATGGGGACGGACGCTTCGGCGTGGATCCTACCCCCGATTTTGCCATGTCCTTGCCCGATCAGGTGCAGGGAATGTGCATGGACGGAGATCTGGTCTATCTGTCTACCTCTTGGGGAACCTCCTTCTCGCATATTTACGAGTATGATTGGAGCGAGGTCATGAAGCAGAAATCCGAAATCACCTTCCTTGGTACAACCATGCCCCTTTACCATTTTGATGCGGGTAATCTGACGAAGGATTATAAGATTCCTCCTATGTCCGAGGAGATCGTGATGGTGGACGGACGGCTTTATACCATGTGTGAGTCGGCTTCCAATAAGTATATCTTCGGTAAATTGACCTCCTCTCAATGGTGTTATGCTACCGACCTTGGAAAATTGGATTGATCGGAAAATATTTTAAAAACGCAAAAGACGCGCAGAATTTGGCGCGTCTTTTGCGTTTTTTTGATCGCGCACACCGAAAAAATACGGAAAATGAAGCCTTGTAATCCACTTTTAGAAAATACTGGAAAAAGTGCAAAAATAATATGAAAAAACAAGAAATTTTTTCCTCTTTTTGTAGTGCAGTATATATAAAATATAATGATAAATTGCAAGCCGAAATTGTTCATGTTGTCGAAAAGAGGGCGCATCTATTGACTTTTGGGGCAGAATGGTGTATAATAGCGTCGTCGAACATGATGAACGGCTAAATTACTGAAAAAAACAGAATTTGTATTCTGAATATGAGGTTAAGTCATGATACATTTTGCATCTGTAGCTACGGCGCTGGCGTTCGCGGTAATCGTGATAGGCGTGTGTATGCTGCTAAAACACTTTAAAAAGAATCTTTCATACGTGATGAGGCCCTGCGCCGCAGTCCTTTTTGTTGTGGCATTTTTACGGTATCTTTATTTGGAACCGGCGGTATACTACGTAAAGGGATTGGCAAGCGCAGAGTCTCCTTTTAATGTCGGGGGGGCAAACCCCGCCATGACCGCGTTCGGGATCCTGCTTTTGTGGTTCTCCTATGCGGCGATGCTCACCACCGTGATGAGCGCCTTCTTCAATTACAAGACCCTGCGACGGATCGTCAACCTGTTCTCCCTGCCCGTTTACGTGATCCTTTTGATCTTCTTCAACGTATACGGTGTCGCCAATCTCGGCACGGAGGCGTATGCGCTGACCTCTACCCGCTTCTGGATTTTAGCGGCGGAGATCGGACTGGGACTTGCCATTATTGCGGGTAACTGGCTGAGCGAGAGTCGGTTTGAGATTCCCAAAAAGGGAAGAGAGATCGGAAGCTTCTTCTTCGGACTGATCTTTTCCGTGCTTGCCATCATGCCCTGCTACGTGCCGCAGGCATTGTTCGAGGGGATCGACCCCACGATCAAGCTCCTCGATTTCACCCCCGAGCATCGTTTGATGCTCTACGGTGCCATCGCCCTGCCCGTGATCATCTACATGGTCCTGCGGGACAAGCCCGTTCAGGTCAACAAAATGATCCTTACTTATATGTCCTTGGCATTTTTGTGGGTCTACATCGGACGGTGGAATTTTGAGGAGCTGAAAATCGCCCAGCTGTTTCAGGCAGAAACCTGGACGCAAGGACTGGATACGCTTGGGATTTTAAAGAACTGGCCGCTTCACCTTTGTAATACGGCAATGTTCCTCTATCCGCTTTGCTTGATCTTCAATTTCAAGAAGCTCTTCAACTTCTGCCTGTTTATCAACGTGTTCGGTGCGCTGTGCGCTATGTTTATTCCCAACGAGATCAGCGGAGTAAACGCCATCGGAACCGAGCGGATCTCCTACTGGATCAACCACTACGCTGCCTTCTTCATGCCGATTTTGATGGTGTCCCTGAAGGTGTTCAGAAGACCGCGGTTCAGAGATTGGGTCTATGCGATGATCGCGTTGGTCGTGTATTTCGTGTCCATGCTTTTCCTCAACGCGGCGATCGGAAGCGACTTCTTCTTCCTGAACAGTGACTTTATCGTATCCAACCTCGGACTGTGGGCAGAGCGAACGCTGGACGTGGTAGTCACCTTTACGGTGGGCGGACGGGAGCTTGTGTTCTATCCGTTGTATCAAGCACTGTTTATTGTGTTCTATATGGCGCTTTCGGTGGGTGTCTGGTTCCTCTACGCCATCCTGTTCGGAGCCATTGACAGAGGAATCGATAGAAGAAAAAGAGAAAAGGATTATAAGAGAATGAAAAA
>JAZOQX010000003.1:0-6596 GCA_045656325.1 Eubacteriales bacterium | reverse complement strand
TAACGCAAAGGGTCCACCCGTTCCCATTCCGAACACGGAAGTTAAGCTTTGCAGTGCCGAAAATACTTGTCTGGAGACGGACCGGGAAGATAGGTCAACGCCGACACCAAATTCAAACGCAAGCGTTTGAAAGGCAAGTTTGCTAAAGCAAACTCGCATAGCTATATGTTAGCATATAGCGAGTTGGTTATTTTAACGCAAAGGGTCCACCCGTTCCCATTCCGAACACGGAAGTTAAGCTTTGCAGTGCCGAAAATACTTGTCTGGAGACGGACCGGAAAGATAGGTCATAGCCGACACAAAGGGATACCGAATTTCGTGTATCCCTTTCATATTCCTCCATAGCTCAGTCGGTAGAGCGCATGACTGTTAATCATGATGTCACTGGTTCGAGCCCAGTTGGGGGAGCCAACAAAAAGCAGATCGCCAATAGGCGGTCTGCTTTTCGTTTGGCTCCCCCATTGATCTTCGATCAATGGCCTTACGATTCTTAGTTATCCATTTTTTAAAACAAGGAATTTTAGTCTGGAATTTGCAGCTTTTTTGTTTTTGTTTTATCTTTTTCATCTTTTACCTTGAATTTGAATTGACAAATTTTTAGCCCAATGGTATAATTGACGCATTGATATTTTGGCAGGGGGATATTTATGAACGAGTCGTATAGAATTTTGCGGATGGATCTTGAAAACATAGGTGTTTGTTCCAGGGACGTTTTGGTTGTCCATTCATCATTAAAATCCATGGGACAGGTCGACGGCGGTGCGTCGTGTGTAATTTCGGCAATCAGTGATGCGATAGGCGAGGAAGGTACGCTTATTTTTCCTACCTTCACCTATCGTACATCTTACAAGGAATCATTTTATTCGAATAAGGATACCCCCTCATGTGTAGGCTTGATCTCCGAAACATTCAGAAAAATGGAGGGAGTGATTCGTACGGATCATCCAACGCACTCGGTGGCATTGCGTGGAAAATTGATGGATAGTCTTGTGGAAAATGAGAGATTGAATGATACTCCGATGGGAAAGTACTCACCGTACAGACGGCTTGCTGATGTGGGCGCAAAGATTTTGATGCTCGGTTGTTCCTTGTCAACCAACTCCTTTATTCATGCCATGGAGGAAGAAGCCGGGGTGGAATATGTTCTGAGAGATCATCAAGAATATACCGTGGTAGATGCCAATGGAAACCAATTTACCAGACGCATTCGCCGCCACAATTTTGCGCGGACAGATGGAGCGATTTATCAACGGTATGATCGTACGCTCAGTGTGCTTGACACAAACGATTATAAAATTGCCAAAATTCACAATGCAGAGTCTGTGCTGATTGACAGTGCGGCACTGAAAGCAAAGGCTCTGAAAAAAATGAAGGAGGATCCGCTTTATTTTGTGGACGATCCGAACGGGTATTATTCAAACGGCTGTCGTTCTAACCTCTAACTCTAACAAAAAGAAGATCGCCAATCGGCGGTCTTCTTTTTGTTATCTCCCATCATGGGCCCTCGATCTGCCGTTATGCGCTCGCGATGCGAAGCGGGGTGGCGACGGCAGGCATGAAGGTTTCTCTTGAAAAATCAATTTTCCATGTGTTTTTATGAATGTCCGTTATCAAATATATGTATTGTACTTTATTGAGAAAATGTGCTATAATTTTAATAAACAATTTGTATGCGGGCGGTGATAAGAATGGGGATTCTAGCGGACGCTCTATCTATTTCGATCGGTATCCTGATCGGCAGTTTTTTTCGAAAGAAGTTGAAATTTAGAATCAATCAGTATTTTGCGATTGCCGTAATGATGATCAGCTTGCTTGGCTTGATTGAAAATGTGTTTACCGTGTCCGAGGACCGTTTGCTGGGAAGTGATATCGTCGTGGTGGTGGTTTCCTTGATTGCGGGTTCTTTGCTTGGGGATCTGCTGCGTCTGGAGGAGCGGATGCACAATTTTGAAAGGGGCGACAGCTCTGCCAAAAAGGGATTTTGGGAAGCGGTATTTCTTTTTGGAATCGGCGGATTGCAAATTTCGGGACCGATTTTGATGGCGGTAAACGGGGACAACACGCAATTATATTTAAAGGCAATCGTGGATTTTCCGTTCGCTCTGTTAATAGGGGCGGCATACGGCAGGATGGCAATGCTATCATTCGTTCCTGTGGCAGTTATACAAGGGCTGGTTGCGGCGGCTTCGTATTTCTTTGGAAACTTTATCTCTCAATCGTTGCTTATGTCCCTTTGCGCCATGGGCTTTATTATCCTGTTTTTTACGGGATTTAACATGATAGATACGATGGAAAATAAAATTAAAAACACCAATATGGTACCCGGAGTGCTGTTCGTCATAGCATTTTATGGATTGAAAGGATTGATTACATGACACTTCAACAATGTAAATACGTACTGAAAATTCGCGAATCGGGAACCTTTAGCGAAGCGGCAAGGCAGTTGTTTGTGGCGCAGTCAGGGCTGTCTAACAGTGTGAAAGCCCTTGAGGAGGAGCTGAAAATAAAGATATTTGAGCGCTCGAAGAACGGAGTTTCTTTAACCTCCGACGGCGCGGAATTTATTTCCTACGCGGAGCAAATGGTGGCGCAAGCGGAATTTATTTTGGACCGATACGGATCGCAATCCGAAAAGCTCAGGCTTTATATTTCTACGCAGCATTATGATTTTATCGCCGATATTTTTTGTGAGTTCCTTGAAAAATGCGAAGGAAGCCACTATGACATTTCTCTGCAGGAGAAAATGACCTATGACGTGATTCACGACGTGGAAATGGCGCTGAGTGATATCGGGATCATTGCGATCAAGAAAAAGGATATGGATATTATGATGCGCTATCTGCAATCCAAGGACGTGGGGTTTGTTGAACTATTAAAAACTCCGCCCCATCTGTTTGTTCGCAGTGCCCATCCGTTAGCTGAAAAAAGCAACGTGTCGTACGATGAATTGCGGCAATATCCATACGTTTGCTATGATCAGGGCGCATATAACGATTATTCGTTGTTTACCGAGGAAATGGCGGATAGGGGTATGAATGATAAGCGAATCGTGATCAGTGATCGGGCTACGCTGATGAACGTGTTATTGAAAACCGATTGCTATACGATCGGGACAGGAATCATGCCGTCCGATCTCAATGACGGGAAGATCGTCAGTATACCGATTGCCACGGATGAAAGCTACCGCGTCGGTTATATTCTTAAAAGAAATCGAGTAAGCACGAAAATGGTGGATCAATTTATCGAGATGCTCGATCAGCATAGCCACAGGCTGATGGCGATGGGAAAGACGCCCTGATTAAATTCACAACGAATGTATAGGGCGCCTTTGATATATGAATAAAAAAGCGGATTTTCTGAGTGGAATCCGCTTTTTTGTTGAAAAATCGAGACGTTTGTGTTATAATAAACCCAAGAAAAGCGGAGGTGAAGCCATGTACCTTTACGAAACACATATGCACACGTCTCCCGTCAGCGCTTGCGCGAGGGCGAGTGTGCGGGAAAACTTGGAATATTACAGGTCCGCGGGCTATGCGGGCGTGTTTATGAGCGATCATTTTATTGACGCGAATTTTGATCAATCGGCGAGAGAGCTGTCCTATGACGAGCGGATTCGGCATTATTTTTCCGCCTATGAGGAGGGCAGGGAGATCGGCGAGGAGATCGGACTTTCGGTGTTTCCCGCCTTTGAAATGGCAGAGGGGTGGACCCATATTTTGGTGTACGGGATCGATTGCGAATGGTGCCTTTCTCACCCCGATATGGATCAAATGAAGAAGCAGGAGCTGATGACGCTTATGCGGGAGTCGGGCGCGCTGTTGATCCAAGCCCATCCCTTTCGGGAGGTTCCCAACGTGATACGTCTCTATCCAAAGCATATTCACGGTGTGGAAATTTACAATGCCTGCCGTACCGATTTTGAGAATGAATTGGCGCGCCAGTTCTGCGAGAACTACGGGCTGATCCCTTTTGCGGGAAGCGACAATCATTCCGCGGGAAAACGGACGAGGTTCGGCGGAATCGCAACCGAGCGACCGATTCGGGACACGAGGGATTTTGTGGAGCTTACGCTGCGTGGGGAGTGCCGTCCCTTCGCAAGAGACGAAAACGGAGTCCGTCTTCTTTGAAAAGAAATGAAAATTCAGGGTTGAAATTGAAAAGCCGTGAAAGGACGAGGGAGGGGTACGCGTCGTAAGCATCGGGGAGGAGATCAAGCATACCGACGCGATTGTCGGAGAGGGAACCGCCAACAGCGAGTCCTTTGCCCTCAGCGATCCTTTTACCTTCCGCATTTCCGTGACAGGAGAGCAGACGGTTTGTCTGGAGCCTCGTTGGGGTGTGGTCGTGGCGCCTGATATCGAAAACGGCGGTGAATACTTTCCTTCTCAATCGGAAGGGGAAAACGAATAAACAAAAAGACAGGGAAGGGAGCATTCTCTGTCTTTTTGTTTGGATATGGGACCGAGTCTTTGGGAGAAATCTTGACACCGTCTTTTCTTCGTGATATAATAAAGGGGATAACGTGACGTCTTGAAAGGATGGATCATATGAAAAAAGGAAACGTTTGGGCGCTTTTGCCGATCGGCATATTCGTGGCGCTGTATCTTGGGTTGGGAATCACCTTTGAGTATATTCTGAACATTCCCATGGGCTTTTACAAGGTCCCCATCGTGGTGATCTTTCTGGTTGCGCTTTTGGTGGCGTGCCTGCAAAACAGAGGGATCAAATTTGAGGAAAAGCTGTCGCTGATGGGACGGGGCGTGGGAGATAAGAATATCATAACTATGCTGCTCATCTTCCTGATGGCGGGTGTTTTCGTGGGTGTGGTCGGACGGAACAGCGCCGAAAGCGTGGCGTATTTTCTTCTCTCCGTCGTACCGCCCCGCTTTGCGGTCTGCGTTCTCTTTTTGGTGGCTTGCTTCGTGTCCACGGCAATGGGAACCTCGGTGGGAACCATCACTCTGCTGACCCCCATTGCGGCGGCAGTTGCTACCACCTCGGGCTTTTCCCTGCCTCTGTGCGTGGGTACGGTCGTGGGAGGCTCCATGTTTGGCGACAATCTCTCCTTCGTTTCCGACACCACCATTGCCGCCTGCAACGGTCAGGGCTGCGCCATGAAGGACAAATTCCGCACGAATTTCGCGGTGGTTCTTCCCGCGGCGATCGTGACCCTTGGACTGATTTTCGCTCTTTCCATGCAGGCGGATATTCAGCCCCTCGAAACAGGCTCCTACGATCTCATTCAAATCATCCCCTATCTTCTGGTGCTTATCGGGGGTATTGTTGGAATCAACGTATTTCTGACGCTTCTTGTTGGCATCGTCACGGGCTGCGTCATCATGCTTGCCACGGGTGCGTTGGATTTTTCCTCGCTTCTGGAGGGCATGGGCAGCGGTGTTTCGGGAATGTTTGAGACCTCCATGGTCGCCATTTTGGTGGCGGCGCTGTGCGCTCTGATTCGGGAGGCTGGCGGATTCCAGTCCCTTCTCAACGGCATTCGCCGCGTGTTCCGCGGAAAGAGGGGCGGTCAGCTTGGCATCGGTCTTCTTGTGGGATTGATGGATATTTCCACCGCAAACAATACGGTCGCCATCGTGATGGCAAACCCCATTGCCTCCGAAATGGCGAGGGAATACGGTATTTCTCCAAGAAAGACGGCTTCGATCTTAGATACCTTTTCCTGTATCTTCCAAGGGGTCCTGCCCTACGGTGCTCAGATGCTGGTGGCTCTGTCGGCGGTCAGCGCGATGGGCTTGGAGCTTGGCGCTTTTCAGGTGATTTCGTATCTTTTCTACCCGATGATGCTTCTTCTGAGCTCTCTGGTCTTTATGTTTCTTGTTCCCGACCGAAGGAAGTAATTGACAAAGCAAGCTTTACGTGATATAATGAATAGTAACTTAATGTAAAAAGGAACCAATCAGAATGATTTGCAATACGATTTTAGATGCCATGGGGAATACCCCCATCATTCGACTCCAGCACATGACCTCTCCCGAGGATGCGGAGATCCTCGTAAAATTTGAGGGATTGAACGTAGGAGGCTCGATCAAAACGAGAACGGCGTTCAATATGATCCTTGATGCCGAGCAGAAGGGACTGCTCACACCCGATACCGTGATCGTGGAGCCTACCAGCGGAAACCAAGGGATCGGTCTTTCCTTGGTCGGCGCGGTGCGCGGCTACAAGGTCAAGATCATTATGCCCGACTCGGTCAGCGAGGAGAGACGAAAGCTGGTGGAGCATTACGGCGCGGAGGTCATCCTTGTTCACGACGATGGCAATATCGGTCAATGTATCGAGGAATGCTTGGCGCTGGCGCTCCGCATGAGGGCGGAGGATCCCAACGTATTCGTGCCTCAGCAGTTTGAGAATCCCGCAAATCCCGAGATTCAGAGAAACGGTACTGCTGCCGAGATAATTGCGCAGGTTGACGGTCCTATTCACGGATTTTGCTCCGGAATCGGTACAGGAGGAACGATTACAGGAATCGGCGAGGTTCTCAAGGCGCACAATCCCGATATGACCATTTGGGCAGTTGAGCCCGAAAATGCGGCGATACTTTCGGGCGGTTCCATCGGCACTCACGTACAGATGGG
>JAZOQX010000002.1:0-11278 GCA_045656325.1 Eubacteriales bacterium | reverse complement strand
GACGGATTTCTACCTTAGAGAAAAATTTTCAATTACACGGTACACCAAGCGTAGGAAGGTGTGTTAGATAGCAATAACTTTTATAAAAGTTTTGCGGTGCCAAGAACCGCAGGTTCTTGCAGCGGAGCGAAGCGGAGTTTGTTTGCAAAAGCGGCAAAACGCGTCCCCGCGTCCCCGCGTCCTCGCGTCCCCGCCCCCCCGTGTTTCGACAGGGTTTTTATTTTTTTCAATAAAATTACCAAATATTGGAAATTTTATTGTAGAAAACGCCAACTGGAAATTTTTGTAAAAACCTTGATATTTTTACCAAAATATGGTAAAATATGGTTATCAAACTATAAAAATGGAGGAAGAAATGGAACACAATATCAAAATACTGATTGCCGACGAGAATCCCGCCGGCAGACAAGCCCTCTCGAACGAGCTGCGCCGCGCGGGCTTTCAAAACATAGAGGAGGCGGGGAACGGCGAGGAGGCGCTCATTAAGATCGGACGCTATCATCCCGACGTGGCGATTCTCGACGTTTGGCTTTCCAAGCTGGACGGGATCGGCGTGCTGAGAAACTGCAAATCCCTGCACTTTGGCAACGATAAGCCCCCTGCCTTTATCGTTGTTTCCATGGTGTCAAGCCAAAGCATTTTTATGGAGGCGGCGCACGCGGGAGCGGATCTCTGCCTGTTGAAGCCCTACAATATGGAAAGCCTTTGCGAGCATATTCTGTCCTTGGCGAAAAACCGTCTTGCGCCCGAGAAGCTGGCGGGCAACGAGGGGAAGGAGGAAAAGGGAGGCGATATTGAAACGCAGGTCACCCGTATCATTCACCAGATCGGCGTTCCCGCTCACATTAAGGGGTATCAATATCTTCGGACGGCGATCCTTCTGACGGTGCGGGACAGCGAGATGATCAATTCCGTCACCAAGGTTCTCTATCTCTCCGTGGCGAAAAAGTATCAGACCACCACCTCCCGCGTGGAGCGCGCCATTCGTCACGCCATTGAGGTCGCGTGGGACAGGGGAGATGTGGACACCTTAAACTCCTATTTCGGATACACCATTCAAAACAACCGAGGCAAGCCCACCAATTCCGAATTTATCGCCATGATCGCCGACAATCTTCGCTTGAAGTATAAGCTTTATTGATTGCGCCGAGCGTCGTTGAAAGGTAAGGAAGAAAAAATGAAAAGAAAGGCAATGCTTTTGGGATTTTTCGTTTTTTTGCTTTGTTTGCCCTCCTGCGCGGAGGAGAGCGACCCCACCCATACCGATCATCGCTTTTCGGAGTGGCGCGTGACCCAAGAATCGACCTGCGCGCAGGCTGGGCTGGAGGTCCGATGGTGCGCCGATTGCGACGAGGCGCAGAGCCGCTCGGTGGAGCCAAAGGGACATACCTTCTCTGCGTGGGTTGAGGCGCAAGCGCCGAGCTGTACCGAGGCGGGAACCCAAAGGAGGGTCTGCGAGGTCTGCGGAGCGGAGGAAATCGGTACCCTATCCGCGCTGGGACATACCTTTTCGGAGTGGCGGATCACGAAGGCGGCGGGCTGTGAGAGCGAGGGGGCAGAGAGCAGAACCTGCTCGGTCTGTCAGGGCAAGGTAGAGAAGGCGACGGACCCCTCGGGACACCAATGGGCATCGGAATGGACGGTGACAACGCCCCCCTCCTGCGAGGAGGCGGGGGAGCAGACGCTGTCCTGCGGTAAGTGCGACAAGACGCAGACCCGTGGAATCAAGGCGACGGGACATAGCATGACGCTCATTGAGCGCAAGGAGCCGACTCCCTCCGAGGACGGCTATGAGCAAAGTGAATGTATCATCTGTGAGGCCGCCGAGACGCGGTGCCTGTTCGCTACGGGATCCCTTGGGGTGGAGTTCACCAAGGGAGAGGATCAGACCTGCGTGGTGACGGGTGTGGGCAGCTTTTCGGGAACCGAGCTGATCCTACCCTCCTATCACGACGGCTTGCGGGTCACGGCAATCGCCGATCATGCGTTTGAGGACTGCGTCACCCTGCTTTCCCTTCGCCTGCCCGATACGGTGGAGCGGATCGGCTCGGGCGCCTTTGAGGATTGCTCCTCTCTCGTGTCGGTAACGCTGGGCGCGTCTCTTCGGGAGATCGGAGATTCCGCCTTCCTGTCCTGTACCGCCCTCGGTGAGGTCAGTCTGGGCGAAAGCGTAACCCATATTGGAAAATACGCCTTTTGGGGCTGCTCGTCCTTGGAGCGTATCACTCTCGGCAAGGCGCTGAGCGTGGTGGACGAGCTTGCCTTCTTCGGATGCGCGAAGCTGAAATATCTGTTCTATCACGGCTCCCAGACCGACTTCCTCGCAATGACCGTCGGCGCGGATAATTCTCTTCTTTTGCAGGCTCCCCGCTACTATTATTCCGAAACCGATACCGCCGCCGTGGGAAAATACTGGCATTACGTGGACGGCAAGGCAACAAAATGGTGACAGGGGAAGAGGTTCGTTGGGAATAGGGACGCGAGGATGCGAGGATGCGAGGATGCGAGGATGCGAGGATGCGATTTGTCGCTTTTGAAAAAGCTCCGCAAAACTTTTATTACAAATTATGTGTAGCATTACACACTTTCCTATTTTTTGTGTTAGGTGAAAGTTTATACTTCCTTTCTAAGGAAAAAATCCGCGGACGGCTGCTGCGCCACCGCGGATTTTAAATTTTTAAAAATTAAATAAAAAGAGATTCTCGGTGGCGTAGCAGCCGTCCGAGAATCTCTACCTTAGAGAAAAAACAATATCTTATTCGTTAAATAAAGAATAGAAAGGTGTGTTTCTTAAACCTATTTTGTAATAAAGTTTTTGCCAAGCTTTTTTCAAAAAGCGTAAAAACCTATTCCCAACTAACCCCTTTTCAATACACTTCCATATAGAACTTTGTACGTTCTGCGCGGGCGCCGCGGATTTCGATGATATAATCGAGGAAGAGGGTCTTTTCGGTTTCTAGTTTATTTTCGACCTTCAGGGTATAGACGCAGACCTCAAAGGGCATAAAGGGGGTTTGATAGAGGCAATGGTGGCGCATGCCCTCCTCGAAGACGAGGGCGGTAGACACCGAGCCTTCACGGAGCATCGTCACAAGCTCGGGGCGATGGAGGAGGTAGGTAAGGGAGGTGGTAGAGCCAGCCATACCCGTCGCCTCGGTTTCCTCGTAGGAAAAGAGCCGTCTGCCGTCCTCCTCGGACACCGTTCCAACCGAGCGGATCTCCAAGGTTTCGGGTTGTATTTCCACGCGGGTATCCTCATCCGCAAGGGACAGATCCTCTCCTTGGGAAAAGAGGGACGCCTCGCTTTCGAAGCGTACCGATTTTATTTTCAAGCGAATTTCCTGCTTCATACGTATACACCACTTTCATTTGAATGTATCTATTGTACCATTCTCGGAGGAAAAAGTCAACCGAGCTTTCTCCTTTTTTTGCAAAAGCCTTGAAAAATATTCAGAATCCCTTTGACAGAGGAGGGAAAAAGTGGTATAATGAAATACAGCAAATTATGACCGATTGGAGGTTTTCATTATGTCTTTATCCGTCGATATCCGAGTCAAGCAGTTGATCGAATACGCCCTTTCTCATAAGCTGATCGCCGAGGAGGATCGCTCCTACGCGACCAACGCGCTTTTGTCGATCCTTCACCTTTCGGAAATTTCCGAGGAGCCGATCTCCGAGGAGGAGCCTGCGCTGGAGGAGATCCTTTCGGATCTTTGCGATTATGCCGCTGAAAACGGACTGATAGAGAGCAACAGCGTGGTCTTCCGCGACCTCTTTGATACCAAGCTCATGGGCGCGCTGACTCCCCGTCCCTCGGAGGTCATTCGTACCTTCACGGCTCTTTACGCGTTGTCTCCCAAGGCGGCAACCGACTATTTCTATAAGCTTTGCCGTTCCTCCGACTATATCCGTACCTATCGGGTCAAGAAGGACATGAAATGGGTCTATGGAGGCGAATACGGAGATCTGGATATTACCATCAACCTCTCCAAGCCCGAAAAGGACCCCCGCGCCATTGCCGCCGCCAAGCTCCTGCCCCAGCGCGGCTATCCCAAGTGTCTGCTCTGCGCCGAAAACGAGGGCTACGAGGGCAATGCGGGTCATCCTGCCCGACAGAATCTGCGTCTCATTCCCGTAACCCTTTCGGGAAAAAAATGGTATTTCCAGTATTCCCCCTACGTGTACTATAACGAGCATTGCATCGTGCTGAGCGCCGATCATACGCCCATGAAGATCGATCGTGGTACCTTTGCAAGGCTTCTCGATTTCGTGGGTCAGTATCCCCACTATTTCGTAGGCTCCAACGCCGATCTGCCTATCGTTGGCGGCTCGATCCTTTCTCACGATCATATGCAGGGCGGAAGCTATACCTTTGCCATGGCAAAGGCTCCCATCGAAACCGAGATCAAATTCTCCTGCTTCGAGGACGTAGAGGCGGGCATCGTCCGCTGGCCTATGTCGGTCATTCGTCTGCGCTCCGCAAGCAAGCAGAGCCTTTGTGAGCTTGCCGAAAGGATTCTTCTCGCTTGGCGCTCCTACTCCGATCCCGACGCCTTCGTGTTTGCCGAGACCGACGGAGAGCCCCACAATACCATCACCCCCATCGCCCGTATGAGAGACGGTAAATACGAGCTGGATCTGGTGCTTCGCAACAACATTACCACCGAGGAGCATCCCTTGGGCGTGTACCATCCTCATGCTGACGTACATAATATCAAAAAGGAAAATATCGGTCTGATCGAGGTCATGGGTCTTGCCGTTCTCCCCGCCCGACTCAAGGAGGAGATCGCCCTCATGAAGGACGCGATCCTCGCGGGTACCGATTTCTCCACCGTGGAACCCATCGCCAAGCATAAGGACTGGTTTGCCCTCTTCCGTGACAAGTACACCTTTACCGCCGATAACGTGGAGGAGATCCTCAAAAAGGAGATCGGAAAAACCTTCCAGCGCGTGCTGGAGGACGCAGGCGTGTATAAGAGAACCGAGGGCGGACAGCTCGCCTTCCTGCGCTTTATTGCTACTATTCGATAAAAAAGTTAGTTGGGAATGGGTTTTTACGCTTTTTAGAAAAAAGCTTGGCAAAAACTTTATTGCAAAATTGGTTTAGGGGACACACCTTTCTATTCCTTGTGTTGGCTTAAATTTTATACTTTTCTCTAATGAAAAAATCCGCGGCGCCTTTGGCTCCACCGCGGATTTTTATTTTTTAAAACGGTCCGTTCTGCATCCCTGCATTTCTCAAGGAACGATCTCTATGGCGCAGAACTCAAAGGGAGGAAGAGAATCTATGACGATTTGTCGATCCATACGCTTGAAGGTACAATTTTTTGGGAGAATGGATTGGTTTTCCAAGCCGTCAAGGAGGGAAAGTCTGAGGTTGCGGAGGGGATTTTCGGTGAAATTAAAGAGAGCGATGAGAAGCGAGCCGTCGTCGCCGCGCTTGCACATGGCGTAGAGATTGGGATAATTGCCCTCCAAACGGAAGGGAACGTCAGCGCCGAGCCAATCCAAGGATTCATTCAACTGCTGTCTGCGGGCATAGTGGCAGAAAAGGTTGGAGGAAAAATCCAAGGAGCCCGCATCGAAGCAGAAGACGAGGAAACGGAAGCCGTCCTTATTTTCGTAGCGATAGGCGCAGGGGATCGCGTCATCACCAACGGTGGAGAGGATCTCGGCGCGAGGAGAAAGCCTGGCTTTGCCGAAGCGATTGGCTTTCCAGAGATGGATGCGGATGCCGTTCCAAAATTCAAAGGGGCTTGCCTGCACGTATTCAACCGACGAAGAAAGCCCCACGTCCACCCCGCGTTCTGTGAGAATTTCCGCAGCTCTTGCGTCGAGAATCGCGCCCAAAGGCAGCTCGGAGAGGGGGATATACTTCGCATTTTCACCGAAGATAATTTCGCAGCTTGCCTTGCCGTACACCGTGGGAATGGCGTTGCGGGAGGCAATGCAGTGATTCCTCGGGTAGGAGATGGCGCACATTTGAGCCTTGCCCGCGCCAAAGGTGATCTCATCCTCGGGGCGGTAATCGAAGCCCCTTGCCTTGTCTCGGTATTCTCTCACGCGCACACCCACGTGGCGCTTGCCATCCGCGGCAGACCAAAGCGTTTGGATCCGCTGCGCGTTTTGCAGGTGGGCATCCTCATAGGTGGTGTCGTAATCGATGGGACTGACGTAAGAGAAAAGATATTTAAAGGGCTGAACCCCGCCGTCCACCGCCATGGCGGCATCAAAGCCTTCTTGATATGCGGCGGGAACGAAGGAGGAAATACGGGGATAGTTGTCGTTTTCGTCAAAGATCTCCACGCCCGTGTCCTCGCACCATTCTCTCTGCATACGGGTCAGCTCCACAATGTCTTGGAGGCGCAGACCGAGGCTGTGGCGGTTGGTGGCGACCCAGTAGGGGGCTCCCGTGGTACGCAAAAAGGGCTTGGTGTCTCCCGCCAGAATCTTAGAGAGGTCGATGGCGGGGATCCCCTCGAAATCAAAGGAGGTGTAGCCCGCGCAAAATCCCATGCGAAGCGCGGGATTGACGGAATCGACGGCGGCTCTCATGCGTCGGGCAAAATCCGAGAGGGTTTTGGCCTGCAGATCAAACCAAATGCGGCGCAGGGATCGGTCGGGATCGTAAAAAAGCCTTTGGTTCAGATCCTCCAAGGTGAGGGCAGGGTCGCCCGACAGACGGCGCAGCTCGGAGAGATGGTTCTCGCAGGCGCAGCCGATACCGGGGCGGACCGATTGACAGAAATCGTCGTCAAACATTAAAAGATCGATGGGGAGGGAGGCAGCGAGCGTGACCAAGCGCTCCATATAGCGGCAGAACGGCTCGGAGGTGGGACAAAACGCCTCGCCCGCCTCCCGTCCTCGCAGATCGCGAATCTTGGTGAAATCTTTTGTGATCCTCTCCTGATCCTCGGTCAGGGGAACGCCAAAGCCGAAGGCATGAATCCAAAGCCCCACCTCAAATCCTTCGCGGCGCAGATATTCGGCAAAGAAGCCATGCTCCTCCACCCTCCTTTTCAATAGGTCGTCGTCCACCCAGTGGGGAATAGAGCAAAGAAATACGCGCTCGGCACCCACTCTGCGTAGGGCCTGTGCGTAGCGGGGAAGCTCCTCTCGGGAATGGACGGCAATGGGAACGGTCAGCATACGTTTCATGAGGTTCGATTCTCCTTTCGCTTGTCGGCGGCGCGCTTGGAATGGATGCAGCCGCAATAGTCCTGACGGTATAAGCCGTATTCTGCGGAAAGCTCGCAGGAGCGCTTATAGCCGTTTTTCTTTTTAAAATCCGAGAAGAGGTAGGAAACGCCCCGCGCGTCGCCCTCCTCCTTGCCGATCTCGTTGAGCCAATCGGCGTTTTTATAGGGACTGATGGAGAGGGTGGTGGTAAAGTAGTCAAAGCCCCCCGCCCTCGCCTCGGCGGCGGTTTTGGACAGACGCAGACGGTAGCAAGCCGCGCATCGGCTTCCGCCCTCCTCCTCCTGCTCAAGCCCGCGGGCGATCTCTGAAAACTCCTCGGGCGTATAGGGGGCGCGGAGAATGTGGATCTGATCCGAAAGCCCCATGTCCTCTACGAGACGGCATAGCTCCCGACAGCGAAAATCGTATTCCTCCTCGGGGTCAATGTTGGGGTTGTAGAAAAAGAGGGTTATGTCAAAATGATGGGAGAGATATTCGAGGACGTAGGAGGAGCAGGGGGCGCAGCAGGCGTGAAGCAGGAGAGAGGGACGATCCCCTCTTTTTTTCAGCTCCTTGAGCGTCTCCTCCAAGATAAGACCGTAGTTTTTTTTCATAGAATATCCTCCCTTCCGTTTCTTTTGTGATTATATCACACGGAGAGGAAAAAGTAAAGGAAAAATCAAAAAATCCCGTCCCCGCCGCCCATGGTTTTTTCTCCTCATCCGTCTTCGCTTCGCCTCTACGGGTCACGTAGGAATTTATGCCTTCCACCTCGACGGTCCGCTATGCGTCCCATCATTTCACGGGATAATTTCCCACCCGCGTCCATACACTATACTAATACAAGGAGGAGGCGGAGCATGGCGGAATATACGGTCAAAAGAGGAATAGAGCGGATGGAGGGCGTGGAGATCCTTCGGTGGCGGATCGAATTGCCGCGCTGGGAAGGACTTGAGGAGATCTCGGGCTTTTACGGAGAGCTGGAGGAGAAGACGGTATCCTTTTGCCAAGGAGAATTGAAAAAACGGGCAAAAGAGGCGTACGCCGCGTGTGAGGATCCCAAAAAAAGGTTTCATTTTTCGCCCATGGTCTACCGACTCACGGGGAAGGAAACGGCGCGGGAGAGAAATCTGCTTTCGGTTTCCTTGGAAATCACCCTTCAAGCGGGAGACGAGCTTCTCGGGCGGGAGATCCTCGGACAGATCTTCTCCGAATCCGAGCAGCTTCTCCTTTCCCCCGAGCAGGCGGCAAGAGCGTGGGACGGCAGACGGCTGCGCGCCGCCGAAAGACGGCAGACGGGGGGCGTGCTTTTGCGGGACGGAGGGCTTTTTTTCAAGGAGGATTTTCGGTGGATTTTGTCAAATCCGACCCCTAAAAAAGTCAAAAAATTAGCAAAAACTTCTTGAACAAAGAGGGAAAATATGGTATAATATAAAGTATATAATAGGATGATTCAAGGAATTGGAAATACGTGTAAGGGCGGTGAGATTTTGTCAAAGGATGCCATCAGAAAAATCAGAGAGGCGGAGGCAGAGGCGGCAGAGATCCGCGCAAGGGGCGCGGAAAAAGCCAAGGAAATCCTTCGCGCTGCCGAGGAAAAGGGAGCGCGCCTGTGCGCCGAAGCCGAGGAGCAAGCTGTTCGCGAGAATCGCCAAAAGCTGGACCTGACCCGTCAAAAGGCGGAGGAGCTTTTGGAAAAGACCCGTGAGGAGGCAAAGACCGAGGCGGCAGAGATCCGCCAAGCGGGAGAGGATCGGACGCGGGACGCGGTGAGAATGATCGTCGGAGGATTGTACGAGCTATGTCAGTAAGCAAAATGAAACGGCTGACGCTGTTCGTGGGTCGGGACGAGGTCGATCTCTTGACCAAAAAGCTGATCCGACTTCGCTGCGTGGAGATCCGCACGGCAGAGCCGGAGACGGAGGACGATGCCGCCGCCGTTCGCTATGCCGCGCAGACGAAGCGGGCACAGAGCGAGGAACGGGTGGGACGGATCGAGGGTGCCATGGACGCGCTGAATCCGTACGCTACGAGGTCCCGCGGACTGTTTGGCGGGAAAAAGAGAATCGACCCCGACGGCTTTTTGGCGGACGGACGAGCCGAACAGGCAGAGAAGGTTGTGACCGAGACGCTGTCCATTGTTCGCCGCAAGGGCGAGATCAAGGGAGAGCTTTCGAGGCTCCGTGCCAATGCCGACGCGGCGGCGCCCTACCTTGCCCACGAATTGCCCTTGGGGCTTGAGGAAACCGAAAGGACCGATCTTCTTTTGGGCAGCCTTCCCGCCACCGTAAATACGGATCGAATGGGGAAGGAGCTGTATGAGATCGGCGGAGTGATCGAGATCCTCCGCTCGGACGAGGGAGGGGTCTTTGTCGCGGTGTACTGCTGTAAAAGCGACACGCCCGCCGTCTTAGGTCTTCTCGCGGAATACGGCTTCGTCCGCGCCTCCTTTAAGGGGGTGGAGGAAACCGCCAAGGAGCAGATCCATCTGCTTCGAAGCGTGGGAGGAGGACTGCGGGAGGAAAACCGCGGACTGGATGAGAGACTGACCGCCCTTGCCGAGGAGCTGGATACGCTGGAGGCGTACTACGATATTGAGGCGACCGCCCTCTTGGCGGCGATCGAGCAGGAAAAAATGCTCGCCACCGAGCGGACGGTGCTTTTGCGGGGCTGGATCCCCGCTGAGGAGGAGGGGCGGCTTGCCGATCTTCTCGCTCGGTTTGATTGCGCCTACGAGCTTTCCGACCCCGAGGAGGGGGACAACCCTCCCGTGCTTTTGAGGAATAACCGATTTGCCGCCAACTTCGAGTGGGTGCTGGCAATGTATTCCTATCCCGCCTACGGCAGATTCGACCCCACCTTTATCATGAGCATCTTCTATTTTATCATTTTCGGCATCATGTTCGCCGATGCGGGCTACGGGCTGATCCTGACCCTCGGATGCTTCCTTGGGGTCAAGCTCTTAAAGCCCTCCCGTTCCATGGAACGATTTTTGAAAATGTTCGGCTATTGCGGCATTTCCTGCATGGTGTGCGGCGTGCTGTTCGGCGCCTACTTCGGAGATCTTCCCTTGGCGATCATGAAGAACATGATGGGACTTACCGAGGCGGAGCTTCCGAACCTTGCGCTTTTGGGCTCTGCCGCGCCGAATCTGGCGTTGCTCTTTGATCCGTTGCAGAACCCCATGGGCTTCCTCGTGGTGTCCTTGGCGGTGGGCGCGGTTCACCTGATTGCGGGCATGGCGGTGCGGTTCGTCCTCCTCTGTCGGGAGGGTCACGCGTCGGATGCCATTCTGGATATCGGTGCCTATTGGCTCCTGTTTGCGGGCATTGGTTTGTGGGTCCTTTTCCCCACGGTGGGGCTTTGGGTAACGGTCGCCGCGGCGGCAATCATCGTCCTCACCCACGGACGGGGGGAGAAGGGGATCGTCATGAAGCTGATGAAAGGCTTGCTTGGCATTTACGACCTCATCAACTACGTGTCCGATCTTCTGTCCTATTCCCGTATTCTGGCGCTGGGACTTGCGGCGGGCGTCATCGCGCAGGTGGTCAATATTCTCGGTACCATGGGAGGCGCGACGATCCTTGGCTTTGTGGGTCTTGTGGTCGCCTTTTGCGTGGGACACCTGCTCAATATCGCCATCAACGTGCTGGGTACCTTCGTGCATACCTCGCGCTTGCAGTATATTGAGTTTTTCAACAAATTCTACGAGGATGGCGGCGTGATCTTCGAGCCGTCGGTTCCCTCGGAAAAATACACGGAAGAATAATTTTTAATCTATATTCAAAATCAAAGGAGAAACAATCATGACTTTCGGCGAATTGATGACAATGATCTTTACGGGAAACAATCTGGCGCTCCTCGGAGCGGCATTGGCGGCGGCGCTTGCGGGCATGGGAAGCGCAAAGGGCGTAGGACTCGTGGGCGAGGCTGCGTCGGGACTTCTTTCCGAGGATCCCTCCAAGTTCGGTAAGGCTCTCGTTTTGCAGGCTCTTCCCGGAACACAGGGTATTTACGGCTTTATCATCGCTTTCTTGGTAGTTATGAAGCTCGGCGTTCTCGGCGGCACTCCCGTTGATCTCACTGTTGCACAGGGTGC
>JAZOQX010000001.1:0-9908 GCA_045656325.1 Eubacteriales bacterium | reverse complement strand
ACCCAACACGATGCGTGTTGGGTCGTTCCTTATGTAACACCCTTGTCGGATCAGCTTATCGTTTGAATCGGGCCGTACTTCGTATCATCGTCAGGGACAGCGCCATCGTTCTTCTGGACACCGCTACCACTTTCGGAGTTTTCATTTTCGGACTCTCCGCCTTCGGAATTCTCCGTATTCTCGCTTCCAGCAAGATCGTCCCAATCCAAAACGTCGTCGGAGGAATTACCGTCCAAGGGACCGCTTCCTACCTGAATACCGCCGTCGTCTTTATCGGGATCCGCAATCTCGCCCGCCTCCGTTTTGTTTCCGCAGGAAAGCATGATAAGCGTAAGGCAAAGCATCAAAACGAACGCCAAAGCAAATTGAAATTTCTTATTCACCGATCTATCTCCTTTTATAAAGGTTTTTTTCAATTATACCATAGGTTATTCCGTTTGTCAAGCAAGGTATGGATTTTTCTCTTTTCCTAATTTTTCTTGCTTTTTTCCGAAAAGTGTGCTATAATAAGGGTAACATGAAGCGAGAAAGGGTGATTATATTGAAAATTCTCGAATCTGCGGAAAATTATCTGGAAACCATTCTGGTCCTGCAAAGAAGAAACGGACACGTCCGATCTATTGATATCGTAAACGAATTGGAATTTACCAAACCGAGCGTCAGCGTGGCGATGAAGAATCTACGCCAAAGCGGGCTGATCGAAATTGACGGAAACGGATACATTTCGCTTCTTGCGGAGGGTCAGCGGATCGCCGAGGCCATTTATGAGCGCCATACCATTCTCACCCAATGGCTGATCGGGCTTGGTGTCCCCCCTGAGATTGCGTCGGAGGACGCTTGCAAGATCGAACACGTAATCAGTACGGAAAGCTTTTTGGCGATAAAAGCTCAATACGAAAGAAAATAAAAGAACGCCCGCGCCGATCCTCGGCGCGGGCATTCTTGATTGAAAGAATAATCCCGCTTATTTTACGTAAGGCTTTTCATCGGTCAGCCTGCGAACACCGGGACAGGTGATCGTCTGACGGTAGACGGGAGCGACAAAACGGACCGCGTTGCGAATGATCGACTGAACCTCGGGAACCTTGAAGGTCGGAAAGGTCTCGTGACCGGGCTGGAAGTAAAAGATCTTTCCGTTGACACGCTCGTAAAGACAAGCGGAACGGAACACCTCGCCGCCCGAATAGTTGCCAATCAGGAGCACCTTGTCGGGGTTCGGAATGGTAAAGGGCTCGCCGTAGGTTTCCTCATGCTCCAGCTTGAAGTAACGGTCAATATCGCGGGTGATGGGGTGAGCGGGATCAATGACCCAAAGGATCTCGGAGTCTCCCGATTCTCTCCACGTCAGATTGCAGGAGGTTCCCATCAAGAGCTTAAAGGGCTTGGAGTGATGTCCCGAGTGAAGGAAAATGGCTCCCATTCCCTCGTGAACCGCGTCGCGAACCAATGCCGCGACCTCATCGGGAACGTCCTGATGCTTTGCGTGGCCCCACCAGATAATGACATCGGTTTCGTCCAAGATCTCCTTGGTAATTCCGCAATTTTCATCGTCAAGCGTAGCGGTTCTTACTACAATATCCTCTTCCTTTCCGAGGAACTCCGCAATCGTCTTATGAAGACCGTCGGGGTAGATTGCCGCCACGTTCTCCTTGATCTTCTCATGATAGAACTCATTCCAAACCAATACTCGAATCATAAATTTCTCCTTATATCCAATGGTATTTTAAAATAATCAAACGCCTGGTCTTCTTTTATAAGAACACAGTTTAATTATAGCATATAATCAGGTAAATTACAAGAAATTAAAGAAAAAAACCTGAAAAAAAGATAAAAAACCTCTTGATTTTTTTATTTTTCTATGATATAATGATGAAGCATCAAACGGAGGCATAGCTCAGCTGGTTAGAGCGCACGGTTCACATCCGTGAGGTCTTGGGTTCGAGTCCCCATGTCTCCACCATAAAAAGAGGGGATACGCAAAGCGTATCCCCTCTTTTTATGCCGAACACACTGCGACGAAGAACCCCGTAAAAATGGCGAAGCCGCCATTTTTGCTTCGCTTGCGCCATCCTCTAACGCATCAACGACCGCTTCTTCGGGCGCAAGCAGGGGTTCGAGTCAACCTCATAGACCTTAAGTGCATGGAGGGCTTTACGGATTGCGTACAGTTATCGTATTGCGATTTGTCATTCGTCATTTTGCACAATTTGGCAATTTAAAATTATGGTGAAAATATGATATAATATAGTCAAGAAAGGAGGAAAACGGCGGTGATAAAATCAAGTCAAAACAGAGGTAAACCCATAATGTCGAAGTATTCAATCATAGCACTATTAGAAGCGGTTAAAATCATTTCGGGATTGGTTGACAGTCCCGAGCAAGTAGCCAAAGCAGCCGACCAAATCCAAAAAGCGGTTGCAAACAGTCCGAGAACAGACACAAAAGAAAAGAGCGCCCAAGGAGGCAACCTTGAACGCTCCGAGCAGTTCCCCAATTAAATCAGCCTGATTTAATTAAATAACTTTAATGGGGCGGAGTTTATCCACCGCCGAGGCTCTGCCCCTATATTATAACCCATTCGGCGGAAGAAGTCAAGAGAAAATCAAGAATTTTACAGAACAGCAGAAGACCAAACAACAGAAAGCCATTGCCGAATTTGCAATGGCTTTCTGTTTTTTCAGAAAAACGTCAGCTGGTCTGTCTCGTTAAGATTATCCAACACTCCGTTCTTGCGTAGAATTTCGATGACCGCCTTGGTCAGCTTTGCGCGAAGCCGAAGATCGTCCACCGAGAAGAACTTCTCCTCGTTTCTTGCGGCAATGATATTCAACGCTGCGTTTTCTCCAAGTCCGGGGAGCGCTGAGAACGGCATACGAATACCGCCGTTTTCGGGCAGGAACACGTAAGCGTCTGACCTTTCAATATCCACGGGAAGGAATTTGATCCTTCTCGCCATACATTCGTTGACCAGCTGCAGAGACGGAATCGAAGCAAGCTCCTTGGGGGATGCCTCCTTCTTTCCTCTCCTTTCAATGTCCTTGATGGTCGCCATCACACCCGAGCGCCCCTTCATAATGATCTCGGCATCAAAGCCTCCCGGCGCTACGGTGAACATCGCGCAGTAGAAGGCGATGGGAATATGCACCTTATACCAGCCAAGACGGATCGCCGACATAACGTATGCGGCGGCGTGCGCCTTGGGGAACATATATTTGATCTTCTTACAGGACCAGATATACCATTCGGGCACGTCATGCGCCCGCATCGCCTCCTCCCATTCGGGAGTCAGTCCCTTTCCCTTTCGGACGCTTTCCATGATCTTAAAGGACATGGCGTTTTCAAGACCGTAACGGATCAGGTCGTTCATAATGTTATCACGGCATCCGATCACCTTGGAAATATCACATGTTCCCTCCTTAATCAGCGTTTCCGCGTTGCCCAGCCACACGTCGGTCCCGTGAGTCAGACCCGATATCTGTAACAGATCGGCAAAGTTCTTTGGCTTCGCGTCCATCAACACCTGTTGAATGAATCGGGTACCAAATTCGGGCAGACCGAAGGTTCCGATCTGTGTATCGATATCCTCGGGAGTCACGCCCAAGGGCTTCGTGGACAAAAACAGCTCGTACACCTCAGGATCATTCATGGGAACGTCCATCACGCTGGTGTTGGAAAAGCGCTCCAGCCACTTATATTTGGTCGGAATATCGTGTCCCAGCTCGTCCAGCTTCAGGATCGTGTCGTGCAGATAGGAAAAGGCAAAGTGCGTGGTAACGATATCCGAGTTGGGATCGTCTGCGGGATGCTGTACGGGAGTAAAATCATAGACCTCGTACTCACGGGGTACGACGATAATACCGCCGGGATGCTGTCCCGTAGTTCGCTTAACACCCACGCAATTCATGATGACACGGTCCATTTCTGCCCGTCCGATGCTGACACCCTTTGTCTCAAAATACTTGGCGACAAAGCCGTACGCCGTTTTGTCGGCAAGGGTTCCGAGGGTTCCCGCGCGGAACACGTTCTCGGCACCAAACAATTCCTCGGTGTATTTATGCACTCTTCCCTGTACGTCGCCCGAGAAGTTCAGGTCGATATCGGGAGACTTGTCCCCGTAGAAGCCAAGGAAGGTTTCAAAGGGAATATCGTGTCCGTCAGCATTCATTTTCGCGCCGCACCGCGGGCAGTTGGCATCGGGCAGGTCAAAGCCCGATCCCACGCTTCCGTCGGTAAAGAACTCGGAATACTGACACTTGGGACAATAATAGTGAGGCGGCAAGGGATTGACCTCGGAAATTCCCGCCATGGTGGCTACGAAGGAGGATCCCACCGATCCGCGGGAGCCTACGAGATATCCTTGACTCTCGCTATACCACACCAAGCGCTGAGCGATCATGTAAAGCACCGCGAAGCCGTTCTTGATGATCGAGGTCAGCTCCTTATCCAGTCTTGCTCGTACCAGCTCGGGGATGGGATCGCCGTACATTGCCTTGGCGCGGGTCCAGCATTTTTCCTGAAGCTCCTCCTCGGCGCCATCCATATTGGGCGTATAGGATCCCTTGGGAATGGGACGGCACTCCTCGATCATATCGTTAATCAAATTGGTATTCTCCACCACTACCTCGTATGCCTTTTCCTCTCCAAGGTAGGAGAATTCCTCAAGCATTTCCTCCGTGGTACGGAAATAGAGGTGAATATCTCTGTCCGCGTCCTTGAATTTCATACCCGCCAAAAGGATCTTGCGGTAGATCTCATCCTCCTCGTTGAGGAAATGCGCGTCGCAGGTCGCTACCACGGGCTTCCCGTATTTTTCACCCAAGGCAACGATCTGACGGTTCAGCTCTCTGAGCTCCTCGTCGTCCGCAACCTTTCCCTGCTCGATCAGGAATCGGTTGTTGCAGATAGGCTGGATCTCCAGATAATCGTAGAAATTTACGATCTCCTCGATCTCGTTCTCACTCTTTTTTTCAAGAATGGCGTGGAACAGCTCGCCCGACTCACAAGCCGAGCCAATGATCAGCCCCTCGCGGTATTTTTCCAGCTCCACCTTCGGGATTCTCGGCTTCTTACGGAAATAATTCAGATAGCTCAAAGAAATCAGTCGGTAGAGATTCTTCATGCCCGCTTGATTTTTCACCAAAATAATCTGGTGATAGGTTTCTTGTGTCAAGGGATCCGCCTTAGCGCTCATCTCGCCTTGAAGATCGGAGAAGTCCTTTACGTCCAAGCCCTTCATCTGCTCAATCATAGCAAAGAAGATCATCGCCAGCATTTCCGCGTCGTCGCAGGCGCGGTGATGATGAAAGTCGCCCAGCTCATAATGCTCAGCCAGCCGATTGAGCTTATGGGATTTCAGCTCGGGATTGAGATACCGAGACAGCGCCACGGTATCGAGATACGCGTTTTCAAAGGGAAGATTCAACTGCTTGGCAGCCACACGGATAAAGCCCGTATCAAAATCGGCATTGTGCGCGATCATCAGACGATCTCCCACAAATTCCATAAACTCGGGAAGAACCTCGTCGATGGTTCGGGCATCGGCAACCATTTCATCGGTAATGGAGGTCAGCTTCACGACCTCCTCGGGAATCGGACACTGAGGGTTCACGAAGGTATTGTACCGCTCGATCACTTCCCCGCCCTTGATCTTCACCGCGCCGATCTCGGTAATCTTGCAGGTCGCGGCGGAAAGACCCGTGGTCTCCAAGTCAAAAACGATAAATTCATCGTCAAACCCACCGCCGTAATGCCCAAACACCGCGCTGGCACCCGCGTTGACGAAATATGCCTCCATACCGTAGATCACCTTCATGCCGCTCTTGTCCGAGGCAAGCATTGCCTCAGGAAAGCCCTGCACGTTTCCGTGATCAGTAATGGCTACGGCAGGATGTCCCCACTTTTGAGCGGTCTTGACCGCCACGTCGGGGGGAATCAGCGCGTCCATGCTGGACATATTGGTATGTAAATGAAGCTCCACTCTCTTTTTGGGAGCGTTATCGACTCTGACCCTTTTGGAAATCACCGCCACATCGGTATAGCTCATATACAGCTCGTCGTCATTTCGCTCGGTCTTCAAATAACCGTGAATGGCAACCGCCATCCCCGCCTTCAGCTTGCCTCCAAGCTCTGCCGCATCCTCGGGAGGCATCGAAAACTGCTTGACGTAGATCGAAGCGTTTCCGTCGAAAATCCCGAAGGTAACGTTAAATTTATCTCCCGTACGGTTGGCTTCCTTGTTAAAGGAAAAGATCTCGCCCACAAAGGTAATCCCTCTCACGGGACGGGTCGCCGTAGCAATGGGAATGGGTTGAATGTCAAAGGGAACGCCCAGTATATATTCAGGATTCGCGATACAAAAGCAAGAGGAGCCAATCTTAACAAAGCCCTCCTCAGGGTATTCCACAAGCACGTTTTTATCGTAAATGGTAGAAAGCCGCGGAAGTCTTTCCTCATCGCCCTCCGTAGCCACAGGCGAAGATTCGCTTCCCCGATGAACCGCCGCATCATACTGCTTTTCGGCAGACAGGATTTGGCGATCAATCCGTTGCAGCTTTTCACGATAGGAATCGCTCTCGGTATCCTTGCGGAAGGGATCGTGACGAAGCACCACCCGCCTCTTAACCGAAAATTCACACATCAAAATATTTTCAATGACCCTTGGAGTAGCGGCATCCTGCAAAAGCCCAACTCCCGTTTCATTAAAGGGAATGGTAATGGTCAGGGTATCGTCGGTCAGCTCATAGCGATAGGAAGAAAAGAAGCCCTTTGCTACAACACCGATCCGTTCGGTCTCCGTGAGAAGCTCGGACACGTATCGCTCGCTAAACAATTCCGACGGATAGTGCGGCAAAATTTTGAAAAAGACCAATTGATAGATCTCCGCAACCTGCGCCTCAATGGCATAAAGCGTTTCCTTCTCGATCAGATAAGGAAAATCCACCGAAACCTCTAAGATCCGTTTCTCCTTATCGATCCTCGTTTTGGTCACCGTTCCGACAGAGAGGACCTTCTCGTATTCGGGAGAAGGCGCATATTTACTTAACAGCTGTCTGAGTGTTTTCTCTGCCATATCGGCTTCCTTTCCTTATCCTCTGAATTTTTTGATCTCCTCTAAAAGAACCGAAACGATCTCCGCCTCGGGAAGCTTTCGGACGATCTCTCCCTTTTTAATGAGAACGGCTTCGCCCTTGCCGCCCGCAATTCCCACGTCAGCCTCCCGCGCCTCTCCGGGACCGTTCACCACGCATCCCATAATGGCAACCTTAACGGGAATGTCCATCACGCCCTCTTTTACGGCTCTTTCCTCAAACTCCTTAACCAAAGATATGAGGTCGATCTTCGTACGGCCGCAGGTAGGACAGCTCACGATATCCAAGCCCATCTGCCCCTCCAAGGACATGGCTCGAAAAATTTTCTTTGCCGCGCGAATCTCCTCTTGAGGGTCGTCCGTCAGGGAGACTCGGATGGTGTCGCCGATTCCGTCCATCAGAAGCGATCCGATCCCGATCGCGCTTCTCATGGAACCGATCTCGCGGCTCCCCGCCTCGGTCACGCCCAAATGCAGAGGATAATCGCACCTCTGTGCCAGCAAACGGTTGGCGGCGATCATGTTATAGGGATTCGACGCTTTGATCGAAATGACCGTATCGTAAAATTCATGCTTTTCCAACAGGGACACGTGATAAAGCGCGCTCTCGCAAAGCGCCTCGGGGGTAGGCGCGCCATATCTTGCGAGGATCTCCTTTTCAAGAGAACCGCTGTTCACACCGATCCGAATAGGAATCCTTCTTTCCTTGCAAGCGCAGCAAACGGCTCGCACACGATCCTCGTCGCCAATATTTCCCGGATTGATGCGGATCTTGTCCACACCGACCTCGGCGCAGCGCAGCGCCACCCGATAATCAAAATGAATATCGGCAACCACGGGGATCTTAACCCCCGCCTCCTTGAGATACGGAATGGTGTCTGCCGCCTCCATGTCGGGAACCGTAATGCGGACAATGTCACAGCCCGCCGCCTCCAATGCCCGAATCTGCGCCAAGGTGGCAGACCGATCATGGGTATCCGTATTGGTCATAGACTGTATGGCAATCGGGCGGAATCCGCCGATTGCCGTGTTTCCGATCTTGATTTCTCTGGTTTTCCGTCTGATATCGTTATACTTCATTTTCTTCCCTTTCGTTTCCTGCGGCTATCCAAACAGGTGGAAAACGTCCTTCACCGTCACAAATATCATCAAGGCAAACAGAAGCATGATCCCCACGAAATTCACGTAGGATTCCACGTTCCGATTCAGCGGCTTTCTTCGGATTCCCTCAATCACCAAAAATAAAAATCTTCCGCCGTCCAGCGCGGGAAACGGGATCAGATTAAATACGCCGAGATTGATCGACAGCACGATCACAAGATACAAAACGCTCCACGCGCCGCTTTGTGCCGCCGTCCCCACGGCCTCAACCACACCCACAGGTCCCGAAACCGCTTCCATACCGAATCGACCGCTTACAAGACCAATCAAGGAATCGTACACCATCTTCACCGTGGACACCGACCGCCAAAAGGAATGCTTCAGGAGCGTTCCCAACGTCGTTCGTTCCTCTGCCACGTAGAAATCATAGCTTCCAAAGGAAACGCCCGATTCCTCCATACCAGGAAACGTAACGTTATTCAGCGTCAGCCGCTCTCCGTTTCGGATCACCTTCATATCAATGGGCTCGTAGCCCTGATTCATGATCTCGTAGACCAGCTCGTTTCCCGTATGCACGCGGGTTCCGTTGATATGGGTAATTTCGTCTCCGATCTGAAGCTGAGCATCAGAGGTCGCCCCCTCGGTAAAGGCGGCAACCGTGGTAGATGCCAGATTTCCCATGGAAAACACCATAACCGTCATGAGGAGAAATCCCAAAATCAAATTCATAACAGGACCTGTCAGAACAATGAGCATTCTTTTCCATACGCTTTTGTTGCAAAAAGCGTTTTCGTCATCCGACTCCTCGTCCTCTCCCACCATGCTGACGAATCCGCCGATGGGCAGAAGCCGCAATCCATATTTGGTTTCATATTTCTTCGATTTCCATGACACCAGCGTCGGTCCCATGCCGACGGAAAATTCCTTGATGGAAACACCGCAACGGCGGGCGACAAGAAAATGCCCGAGCTCATGAATAAAGATCATGACTCCGAATATCAATAGCATCAACAGAACATATAAAACGTATTGCATATTACTCTTTCTCCTTGTATATCGTAAAAAAACAAGGATGTCACTTGGCAATTTTCAACCTTTTCGCAATGTTTTCTCTCGCCTCGCGATCGGCGGACAAAATGCCCTCCAGATCGTGAATCCCAGCGGCGCTCTGCATTTCCTCAACCGTTTCGCAAACGCGCTCGGTAATTTCGTAGAAGGGGATCCGCCCCTTCAGGAACTCCGCCACGGCAACCTCATTCGCCGCGTTCAATACGGCGGGAAGCGCGCCTCCCTTTCCAATGCAATCGATGGCGCAAGGAAGCAGGCGGAAGGTGTCTCCGTCGGGACGGGAAAAGGTCAGCGTCCCGATCTTAAAGAGATCCAACTGCTCGATCACCGCCTCGGTCCTTTGAGGATAGGTCAGCGCGTATTGCGCGCAAAGCCGCATATCGGGAACCGAAAGCTGCGCGATCACGCTGTTATCAATGTATTCCACCATGGAATGAATTATACTCTCGCGGTGTACCACCACCGTGATTTTGTCAGCGGGAACACCAAACAAATGAACCGCCTCGATGACCTCAAAGCCCTTGTTCATCAGCGTCGCCGAATCAATGGTGATCTTGGCTCCCATCTTCCAGGTCGGATGCGCCAGAGCCTCCTTTACACCAATAGAGCGAAGCTCCTCCGCTTTTTTCCCAAAGAAGGGACCGCCCGATGC